>CAYTJF010000206.1:0-10693 GCA_964437945.1 uncultured Granulosicoccaceae bacterium | reverse complement strand
AACCCTGGTCATTCAAAAAAAGACTCGCATCATTTTGAAGTAGATTGGGGTCTATTAGAACCTCGGGTTGCGAACTCATATCCATCGGGCCAAATACCCATGACGCTTTTCGACCACCCGTTGCGGCGCTATCCAACGGAACAATAGAATTGCTGGTTACGCCGATCAGCTTGGTTTTGACATAAACGTGACTTGCACTAATGACGTGACCAGGTGCTTGCATGGTCACATTGACCAATCCGTTGGCATCAGAAACACCTGTAAACAGCTTGGTCGCTAGCAGTAATTCTGCATCAGTCGGTTCGCTATTGCCTACACCATCAGGCATTGCATACACCATCACACCCGTTCGAGGCGCAGGCTGTCCCATTGAATCATGCAGAGCGAGCTCTAGTGCAATCTCATTGTTGTTCGACCAGTCAAACTGAGGAGGTACTACGAGTTCACTGGTGTTGGCAGTCTGCTGTAAAGTGGCGTTTGCATCAGTTGCAGCCCCTAGCTCCAGGTCCGTCTGATCGAAGCCATTATCACCACCAGCACCGCCCCCAGCTCCACCACCGCATGCTGACAACAAAACTGCTATTGAACATGCGGGTAAAGCCATCCTTTTGTTTTCAAAGCGCATAACTGCTCCTCAGATCTACGTTATTACAAGACGGGAAATTCTTCGCAGGGGATTTTGGCCAGAACCAACAATCACCTCGCGCACTGAAGAGGATATCGGCTATATATTTCCCCATATCCAGAGGCGAAATGAGAGACGCTTGGCAATCGTGAAAGGGAAAGGTTAAAGAGGTTGCCAGGCGGCGTTCACGCTTGAGAGGGAATTACTACAAATCCGAAAACCTGTAGGCCAAAGAGCGGATTAAGGAGCGCTTAGTGAGAACAGTTGACCGATAGGGGACCTATCGGACTTGAGGCTAGCTTGGCTTCTGCCAGTGAGCCATATACGCTGCGATTTCAGCATCTGGTATTGCCCTTGAGGAATAGTGAAACGAACCTTCATCTCTAACCTCTTTGGCAGCTCTTATAAATTCTCCAAAGGCAGCGCGTGCAAATGAGCCACCGACACTGATCCTTTTAACACCAACGTGCGACAGCTGATTCACAGTACAAGACAATCCGGTCAGCCCCATGACCACATTGACGGGCTTGTCTACCTCTTTACAAAGTATTTGAATAGATTCCAAATCAGCAAGACCTGGCGCGTAAACCACATCCGCCCCGGCTTCAGCATAGGCCTGAATTCGCAACAGAGTGTTATTGAAGTCTTCTATTCCCCAAAGGTAGTTCTCTGCCCTGGCTGTTAACAGAAAAGGACGACCCTGCCTAGCTTCAACTGCTGCCACAATTCGCTCTACCGCGAGATCGAGCTCGTATATCGGATTGCCTTTATCACCCGTCGCATCTTCGATTGAGCCTCCTACCAAACCGGCATCGATTGCAGCCAGAATCGTTGCCTTACAAGTTTCAGGGTCATCACCAAAGCCATTTTCAAGATCTGCTGTTACCGGCAACTCTGTAACATCGACGATTCGTTTGGCGTTTTCCAGAATCTGATCACGAGACACTTCACCACAGGAATCCCGACAAGCGATAGAGTACGCAAACCCCGCGCTGGTCGTGGCTATCGCCTCAAAACCCAGCCCTTCGAGTATGCGAGCCGACCCTGCATCCCAGGCATTCGGAACTACAAACGCGTCTTCACGTTCATGTAGTTTCCTGAACTTTTCAAATTTCTGTTGCTGATTGGATTTCATAGACTGGATCACTGAATTACATGTTCAAATTATATCTTCTCAAGTACAGGTTTTACCCAATGGCACCAGTTCAAAACTAACAATTTCGAATTCGTACATACCGTTTCGATCCGGTTTTTCTGCACGAGCGATTAGCTTTCCATTTTCATCATGGTAGACCGCATGAACGGTATGCAAGACTCGATAGCAATGACTGCCATCCGGATAATTGAATTTGATCATTCAAGACACCTTTGCTAGTTTTAATTTATCTTGTAGTTATCAACTGGCGGACGCGCCTGTATTTTCAGCACTCAGATACAAGTCATGCTGCTCGCGCCAGCGTTGCCTGAGATCAGTAGCCTGATCGCCAAATATTTCAGCCGTTGTCATGCAGTTTTGCATTCGATCCAGCCTGAAGTGGCGAAAATCCTTTCGCAATTCACACCATGCAGCGACAACCACGACCTCTATGTAATACACCATGGCTAGTGGCAGAACGGTTCGATGTGATACAGCATTTTTCAGATCCCGATAGTCGAATTCGAGTTTCAATTCTTCTCGTATGCAATTACGAACCAGTTGAGGGTCAACCTCGGATTCTGGAATAGCATGCCAGGTAGAGGCAAAGACCGGGGCATGAAGAGCTTCACCGTGGGTCTGCTCAGGCACGGCTTCGGCAATCTTGCGCGATACCGAGTCAGCTGTTTTTTGCAGCGCCTTATCCCCCGTGCGCCCCAATAGCGCCAGCCCTAGCTTCAACGCCTCTATTTCTTCCTGGTTAAACATCAAAGGTGGCAAGTCATAGCCGCGACGCATGAGGTAGCCAATACCGGCTTCACCCTCAATCGGAACGCGCATCGCCTGCAGCGCAGCAATATCGCGGTAAACGGTTCGTTTGTTAACCTCGAGTTCATCGGCGATCTGTTGTGCGGTTAAGGGGTTATTGGCGCTGCGCAGAATTTGAATCACTTCAAACAGGCGGTTAGATTTACTCATCAGCACTACCTTGGGTCGAGAAGATAATCAACAGCCTGCTAGCCCATTAATCCAGTGGGTCAAACAAACCCGTAGGTTTTCCATTCAGGGATTGTACGTTTTTCTTGCGCCAGAATTGCTCCACACCTTCTACACCGAGTGAGTCATACCAGGGCAACAACTCGGTATCGGCGCGATTGCGTACGACCTGCATTTGTGGAACTCCCGTACCACAGGAGGTGGTTACAAGCTCGATATTGAGTTTAAAGATATTTCTGGTACCAGGATAATCTGGAAAAAACTGTCCGAGCTCTTGCCATTGTGCATCGCGGGAATGGAAGGCTGTGGCATTGCCATAGACCCTAAGGATCAATGGTTTACCAGAAAAAGCACAGAACATCATCGTCATGCGACCGGTAGCTTGCACGTGTGCCGCGGTCTCGTTACCACTCCCGGATACGCTTAGCCACAACAACTCTTTGTTGTTGAGCACTCGTAGCGAATCCAGCCCCTTAGGTGAGACGTTAACGTAACCATCGGTGTCAGCGGTAGCAACAAAAAACAGCTGCTGCTCGTTTATAAAGTCTATGTAGGTTTGATTCAGCTCTTCTTGCTTGATTCCCATTGCAGAGTTCCCATTGCAAAGAATGCCCACGAATTAATCGAGGAATTTCCATGATGGTAACAAAGCGCTACTGACAACAGTGTGTCAGCAGAGATGCAAACAGCGTTCATTCATATGGCAATTATTTATCATTTTCAGCATTCCTGGCATCGCCACCCTCAAACAACTTAAATACCGATATCCCATCAAGTTCCCCACAACCCATATCATTAAGTCTTTGAAACAAACCAGTCGACTGGGCACTCATAGGCGTAGAGACACCCAGCTCTTTTGCCAGATCATCGACCATATGAAGATCTTTCAGGATCTGGAAAGCGTAACCTGCAGGCTCATAGTCGCGTTCAATCATTCTCGGAAAGAGTTTTTGCAAGAGATTTGAGCCGGCATAGCCCTGCCCCAACGCTTGTGGAATTTTCGCTGGATCAACACCACCAGCTTCTGCGAGCGCCAGAGATTCAGCCAGGATGCAGTAATTGTTAAGCACAAGTACCTGATTGACCATCTTCGTCACCTGACCCGCCCCGATGTTTCCCATGCGTGTGCAATTGCCCAGGGTTTCCAATACCGGCATGGCGCGCTGGAAAGTAGATTCTTCACCACCGGCCATAATGGCAAGCGTGCCTTCACGCGCTGCTGGTGGTCCGCCTGACACAGGTGCATCAATCCAGTCCATACCGTTTAACTCTTTGAGTCGGCTTGCGAAGCTGCGAGTCGTGTCGGCCGGCGTTGTTGAATGATCTACGATGGTTTTCTCCGCACCGTCAACGCTTGAAAGCCCATGCTCACCAAACACAAGTGCTTCAAGATCCTTTAGCGTCATGACACAGACGTGTGTCTGATCGGCGTTTTCAGCAACTGAAGCTGGACTATCGCAAGCGATTACACCCTGCTCTTCTGCCGTCACCATTTTCTCAGAAACACGATCATGACCGTAGACCGTGAAACCTTTCTCCACTAACCGCGCAGTAAAACCACTGCCCATTAAGCCAAGACCAATAAACCCGATTTCTATATCGTCCACAAATTTGCCTCACTGGAATTCAAAAGTAACTCGGGGGTCCAAGGGAATGCCCACCGTTAAGACTGAGAAACATTAACCTTGTCTCTTCATAACTTTCAACACTGCTGAATCCTATCCTCGAATAGAAGCCTGGATCAATATCACTAAACAAGTACACTCCCATTGCACTGTCCTTTTTCAGCTTCTGAATACATAGCTCGATAAGAGCCGTGGCATATCCATTATTCCGATGCAATGGCACGGTGGCAATCGAGCCAAAACCGTAATACTTGTCAGCAAGTCCAAAACAATTACGATAAATGATCAGGGAAGAAACCAGATCTGAGCTTTGTTCCACTTCCAGACCATACCACTGGCCAAGTTCGTATTTTTTGTCCGCTGCGCAGCCAGTGAGATAATCACTCCCGGATTCTCTACCTGCCCAGACATCAAAACCCATCATGTATACAGCGGTCATATCTTTCTTTGTAGCTGCACGGAGTTTCACTTGATTCTTTGCGTGTTTCTACAAACCGGATAGCTTGATCATTTTACAACCAAATTCAAAGAGAATTTCTTTCCTTGTTTGTTGATGGGTACAGCTAGCGCAAGACAATGATTTAAACCGCTTGCGATCGCAACAAAACCAGTACCCGACGGGGTAGCAGTAACCTGCTTATATTCATCACCGCCCCAACTGATAATCGAGCCGTCGTTTTTCAATGCAAGACTATGGTCTCCACCGCTCGCTATCGAAATAAAATCATTACCTTGAGGGGTATCAGTTATTTGATTGTGATCATCCTCTCCCCAGCTTACTATCGAGCCGTCGTTTTTTAAGGCCAGGCCGTGGAGAGCTCCCCCATCGATAGCAACAAAGTCATCGCCTCTCGGAGGACTGCCAGCGATTAAATAATCGTCCATTCTTCCCCAACTGATTATCGTGCCATCACTTTTTAATGCTAGACAGTGCTGATAGCCACAGGCTATTGCGATAAAGTCACGGCTTTTAGGCGCATCGCTCAGCTGACTTTGTCCATCAAAGCCCCAACTCACAATTGAACCGTCCACTCGTAGCGCCAAGGAGTGAAATAAACCACCGGCGATCGCAACAAAATCGTTACCAGCAGGTGTGCCGCCCAACAGATTATGATTATCCTCACCCCAGCTTATGATCGAGCCATCCCTCTTCAAAGCAATGCCATGAAATCCGCCACCCGCTATCGCAACAAAGTCATTGCCCTGCGGCACACCACTAACAAAATCAAAACGATCTTCTCCCCAAGCCACCAGTGAACCATTATGTTTCAGGGCCAAACAATGGTACTGGGTACAGGCGATGGCAATAAATTTATTGCCCTTAGGCGTGTCACTGACCTCGCCGTTGCTATTGCTCCCCCAGCTCTCGATTGCTCCCTGGCCAATGGGTTCTGTTGTCACTGGCTGTAACCCGGTAGTGTGGACATTAAATGACGGGAGGCGATATCGAACTGTAAATACAGAGGCAGGAGCGTCATGGAAGATATTCAGGATTTGACAAGAAGAACAACAGTGTACCGCCATACCAGAGCTTTGAAAATCCATACCTCGTTAGATGGGGTATAGCCAAGGATGGAAATGATCTCAAGACGTGCCTATCGGTTTAAAAAATTCAAGAATTATCGATTGTGCCAAAGTCCACTGCGGGTGGGGCGAAATTATCAATCAGGAGTAGCTGGGTGTCCATTGTCACGCTTCTAAGTCGCACGTTAGCGCCTTGCTGCTCTGTAGTCACTTCCTTACCGAGTTTCAGCCAACCGCCAGTCTAATCCAATTCGTATACCCACATGCAACCGGGTAAATCCAGATTCATAGCTAAAAGCTCAAAAAGCTAACCTGCCAGTAGCTACGCTCAGGCCCCGTTTTGACGCGACAGGGGATCACTTTGGAGCTTTCGTACAATCCCGATTTAACAGGATTCATAGTTATATGTTCGCGATAACCAAGTGATTGTTTGATCTTCACCCGTTTCAACGAACACCTGGGTTAGACTTTTTGGAATTCCCCCACTCTGCTTGACACTTGCCGGCTATGATAGGATCTTAACCTGTGTAGTCCCTACCTTCGTATTAAGGAAACAGTTTGCCGCGAGGGAGTTCTATCTAAAGTCCGCTTTCAACAATTTGATATATAAAAAGTAGAATCAACCGCATAACGTTAGATCCGTATACAGCCCCTGGAATTCATAGGTTGAATAGCCAGGCAGCTAAACAAGAATCTGGGTAACGACTCCATGCGCGCACGAACACTTATCTTCAGCATCATTTTGATGACGACAGCTTTACTGGATTTAGAGACCGTCATCAAAAAAGGACATTCCGCCACAAATGAGCCACGTTTAAGTGTGGAACAACTAACGTTCTACCGACTCGTTATCGAAGAAACCTACCCAGAGCTTTCTGAAAGCGGATTATCACAGTTGGAGCAACAGTTCTTATCACAGTTCAATGCAAACCCCGAGTTAGTGATCTCACAACTTCAGGAACTTTACATTTCCTTGTTTGGTGAAAATCCTGAATGGACAGTCGAAACCAATCAGAGCAAGATTTCCCCGTCACAGTCTCCCACTGAAATGGTTTCCTCACCCGTGTCCGTTGGAGGTCATGACCAATTCCGCCAAATCAGCCGTACCAATCACCCTGACGCTTTCAAACAATTGAATTTTGACTCAACCGAGTCGCAACAAATACGTTCGACGCTCTCTGGAAACAGGCTGACGTTTCTGGGTGGGAGTAGTTTTTCCAGTAACTTCTCCGGCTCCACTGGCAGCAGTTACAAAGAAAGATGGGTACTATGCAGTGGCGGCAGAATGTTCCAACAAACCGAAACCAATTTGATCGTTGAAAGCAATTCTGATTCTGGTCTATCCGGCCTTAGCGCGTCAGAGAGCAGCGGCATGGAAGGGTTTTGGGACGTAGCCACGTCTAACGGAATACATATATTGTGGATATACAGCACCAGTGCATCGATGATTAACGACATTTCAGCAACAGGGTAAGCGTGCGGGCAACGACAGGCGATAAATGGATCTGGGTGATTCGTGGCGGGCCGCCAGACAAACCGGTGGTATTTTTCCACTACAACAAATCACGCGGCGGTGATGTCGCGCGAGAGCTGCTGGACGGGTTCACTGGTCGTTACTACCAGTGCGATGGCTATGCGGGTCAGAAAATGGCCGTGGGCGATAAAGATGTCACTGTGATCGGGTGTATGGATCATGCGCGGCGCAAGTTTGTCAAAGCCGAGAAAGCACTAAGTAAAAAGGCCCGTACTAGTGCGCCAGCCAAATGCACGGTGGCGCGCTCAAAAATCGATGCACTGTATCGCATTGAGGGCAAGATGGATGAACTCGGACTAGACGATGCACAGCGATACGCCTACCGGCAAGAGAACGCGATACCAAAACTGGTAGCACTGAAAAGTTGGCTTATAAAAAATGAAGGCAAGGTGGCCAAGGATTCACTAACCTACAAGGCGATCAAGTACACATTGAACCAGTGGGAAAACCTGATCGCCTATTGTGAGCATGGACAGCTGCGCATCAGTAATGTATTAGTAGAAAATGCCATCAGACCTTTTGCCGTTGGCAGGAAAGCATGGCTGTTCAGTGATACACCCAGTGGCGCAAAAGCCGGTGCGGTGTACTACACGTTGATTGAATCGGCAAAGGCCAACGGCATCGACCCATTCCGTTACATGCTGCATCTGTGCACGCACATCGCAAGCGTCGAAGACGTTGACGGAGTCGAAGCGCTACTTCCCTGGAACCTTAAGGACCAACTGACGAAGTAGAAGTCAATACACGCTGACTAGCGAGCGCTTACAGTAATTTTTCTATAGTCTCAGCAAGCGTGAAAGCTTATCTTTAGGAATAGAACATATTTCCGACAGCGTTGTTAAAAGCTGATCTACCAACATATCGTATTCCGATTTTGTGCTTGCTGACATATTGCTAGGCCTTTGCACTAGCGTTCTGACAGCTACTTGTATTGTGGCAAGAATATGCTTCCGGTTAGAGACAGAATTATCATTATTGAGCCTCAATATCGATTCTGTTATCCGGCCATTCTCTGAGGTTGCAGAAACTGTAGCACCCACGAACTTCAAATGCTGCGACGCTACAAACTCACATGGATTAACAATTCTCTTGCCCTTCGAGTCAGACCAGTAATCACTCTTGAAGCGATTACATGCATCACAAGAATAATAAAGATTGTCATAGAAACAAACCAAATGTGCAAATTTAGGTATCGACTTAGGGCGATAATGATCAATGTGGAACGCAGATGGATTATTCAAATATTCCGGTTTTAAACAATATACACACTGTCGGCCAAATTCCACTTGCAAATGTGGCTTATACCGCTGGTAAACGTTGTACTGCGGCGGTTTTTGAGTTCGCTTATGCTTTTTACTTGCGTATCGATACGGGCCTATTTTTTTTACAACTTTGAGTACGCTTGTCACTTTAGTTTGCTTTGAAAATTTGACAAGGCGTCAATTTGCTCCACCAACGTATCTACAAGCCGCATGTCCTCTTCAGTATACCTAAGGTTAAGCAGATCACATTGCTGCTCACGGATGCGCAGCCGAGCATCTTGTTCTTCTTGAAACGCCGAGACATATTTTTCGGCAAATTTTCTTGCAAGCAGCTCAATACGCTCACTATTTTTTTGGTGAAATTCCATACTTTCTCGATCTTCAATGGAATCACCGACAATGTGACCCTCCCAACCACCAGTCGTCAATTCGACGGTATTAACGTCGAGCAAGGACCTTGAATCGTACTCCGGAGATTGGTCAGTCGGACTAAGAAGTTGCGAACACGTCAAGTGATCAAAGTTGCCTTCCCAGTATTCGCTATGAGTTTTCGTCATGTTTCCCCACTAGGTATTGCCGCGAAGCTTGACCAAGTGTCCACCAGAAAAATTTAAAATGGACTTCATGAAACCTTTCTAGTGTAGAAATCAAATGTTCAACTTGCACGCCAGCATCAGAATAATCAAAATCTAGGACTATCGCATTAACAACATTCTCTTCTGTGCTTTCTTTCTGATCGACAGCAATGCCGTATTGGAAGTGATAACTACCACCACCCTGAACATTCCCCTGAACTTGAGTTTTGAGACTTCCAACTTGCCCAAAAACTCCAGTAGCGTGGGTTGCTGCAATTTCTGAGTTCACCGCTCCTTGTAGGCCCGAGTAAGAATTTTGCGCGCTAATTTTATTAATATATCTCATTCCGATTCGGGTAAAGAAATCAGTATCCAGAAGCGATGCCGACTGTTCTACTACCCACCCAACCTGCTCCACAAGCTCTGCGAAGCTCTGATATTTGCTTGTCGCGAGGGAGAGACTTGACGATCCTAGAGATAGTTTCCAGCGACCATCTCTGCTTCCAAAATGATGCAACGTACTTAGTTTAGAAAGCCCTGCTTGGGATAATTCTCCCGACTTCCCTTGCTCGTATATTGGAAAACGCTTGCGCCACGCCTTCTGAAAATCGATTGGAATTTCGGTTTCGAGTTCTAGTAGGGAAGGAAATCTGATTTCACAGAAAACGGATTCCAGGTAATGGCGACTAAAAGGTTGGCTCTTTTTGTCTGGGGGATTCAGGAATCCAGTTTGATGCCTCTCTTCTGCGCTCATCGTCTACACACAATTCAACATTAGAATCACCACACCATTGCGAATAAAAGTAACAATATAGCTTACAACTGCAAAATCGAGCCCAAATTCAATCACTTAACCAACGGGTTTTCAATAGACCACAATCTCGGCATTATCGAGCTAGAATGCACTAAGTTCAACAACATCATGAACTGCCGGCACCAGTCAAAATGATAGATCTAGACGCCTCACACTAACAGATTTTGGCTATTCTGGTCCGAGTCAAGCTCACCTAATACTATCAAATTGTCATACCAGCGATCTGAACCATTTAGTAGACGATTGCTTCATTCAGGCGATCTTAATTCGCATAATCTGTACATGCGAGAACGCGCTTCCCCTTGCTGTGGTATACCCTGCTTTGTTGAGCCGTCTAGCTAGCTCGCGAGCGCTGAGTTCCCGCCCCGCCTCCTGTTCAAACTCTAGCACTAGCTCCCTGACTTGTTGGTTTCTTTCCTCCGCATTCTCGATTCGTTTTCGAGTAGCAGCCGTAGTGTCTGTGTTGCGCACCAAATGGAGGTTGGGATTTCCTAGCTTCATCCCTCTCGCTTTTGCTGCTTGCAGGCCAGCTATCGTGCGATCGGAAATCATCTCTCGCTCATGTTGTGCCATAACCGCCAGTATACCGATGGTCAGGGTGTT
>CAYTJF010000205.1:0-10703 GCA_964437945.1 uncultured Granulosicoccaceae bacterium | reverse complement strand
TTATCCATCATGTAGTATAGTGAATATGTTGTAGGGAAATGCAGCATTCAAGCGATATAGAGAGAAAACGCTGGGTATATTTAGGAACTTTATCTGTTACACGCTTGGCAGGTAGCCCAACCTATCCAGCTCAATGCTGCTTTATCGACTGAAAGTTGGTATGAAAGGATACGGAAGCTATGAAAACTACGCGCTTTAAATCGGCTCATGCAACCAAGCATGGCATTCAGCCGAGCAAGGTCACACTCTTTCATATAGTTGTGGCTGTTGTCGGGTTCATTGGGGTAGTGGTATTCGGATTTCTGATGGATAAATTATTGGCACCCATTAGAGAAGCATCCGGGGCACCAGCCGACAACGGATTTAATACTTTCACTGACGGTCTGATTATTCCGGCTTTTTTATTGTCTGTTTGTCTGTGCTTTTATGGTGTGTACTCGTTGTACAAGGTTTATCGCCAACTGAACGATCCAAAAAGCTACGGTAACAGATCACGACATACGTCTAGTTAGACATCGGACGAGTCGGGGCTGGGCAAGATTCAGTAGTATAGATCGCGGGTCACGCTACGCGTACCGCATCCTACGGATAGGAAAGTAATGCGAAACAATCGCTTTAAATCGGCGCATACAGCTAAGCGTGGCAATCACCCGAGTAGAGCTACTCTGTTTAAAATGTTTCTGGTAGTTTTCGGGTTTATCGGTATGTTTATATGTGGGTCTCTGATGGACTCTTCATTGGCACCAGACCGGGCGGTGGCATCCCGCGCATCCTCAGAATACGGGTTTAATAGTTTAACCAACAGTTTGGTAATCCCGGGATTTATTTTGTCAGTATTTATGTTCGCTTGTGGCGTGTACAGCTTGTATAAGCTCTATCACCAATTACACAATCCGAAATACATTCGCAATAGATCACGACGTACACCCAAATAATTTAAAGTTTAATCCAGATTTGAACGCGTGCGCTTAATGGCATTTTTCCAACCCGCTATTGATCGATCTCTGTCTTCAGCCTGTATCGTTGGTGAGAAAGCCTGGTCCTGTTGCCAATTGACAGTCAGATCGTCGAGCGATGTGTAAATACCGCAATGCAATCCAGCCAGGTAGGCAGCCCCCAGTGCGGTTGTTTCTGTTTGCATTGGCCGTTGCACTGGTACATTAAGAATGTCTGCCAAAGTCTGACTTAACCAGTTGTTCTTTACCATGCCACCATCTACACGTACCGTATCCAGAGTGGCACCATCGCTTGTCATCGCATTAAATAAATCCATTGTTTGAAAACACACAGATTCCAGTGCAGCACGGGCAAGCTCTTTTGGTCCGGTATCGCGGGTCAGGCCGAACAGTGCGCCTCGAGCATCCGGATCCCAATAAGGTGCACCCATGCCTGTGAACGCGGGTACAAGATAGACGCCTTGATTGTCGCGCAATTCTTTTGCCATCGATTCGGTTTCATCGGCAGATTGAATCACGCCAAGTCCGTCGCGTAACCATTGAATGGCTGCGCCTGCAACGAATATGGAGCCTTCGATGGCATACGTTGTTTTACCGTTAAGCCGGTAAGCGACGGTTGTCAGCATTTTGTTGTTCGAAGCAATAGCCTTATCGCCGGTATTTAACATCACAAAGCAACCGGTTCCGTAAGTGCTTTTAACCATGCCTTCCTCAAAGCAAACCTGGCCAATTGAAGCGGCATGCTGGTCCCCCGCCACGCCGCAAATAGGGAGTGACGCGCCAAGCACTTGTTCGCTGGTTTGGCCAAAGTCAGCCGCACAATCGTGCACCTTCGGGAGTAGTTTTACTGGAACGTTTAATAGCGCAAGCTGATCAGCATCCCAGTCATTGTCATGGATGTTGAACAACAAGGTGCGACACGCATTGGTGGTGTCGGTTGCGTGAACAGCACCTGCGGTTAATCGCCAAATCAGAAAGCTGTCAACAGTGCCAAAAGCCAGCTCACCTTTGTCCGCACGTGCGCGTGCACCATCAATATTATCGAGTAGCCAGGCCACTTTAGTGCCGGAGAAATACGGATCGAGTAACAACCCTGTGCGAGCAGTAACATCAGGTTCATGACCGGCTTCTTTGAGTGTTTTGCACAGTGGGGCTGTGCGCCTGTCTTGCCAGACAATGGCATTGTGAATGGCCTTGCCGGTTTTTCTATCCCAGATAACCGTAGTCTCGCGTTGATTGGTTATGCCTATGGCGGCAATGCTCCGGCCTTTGTCTGCTGCTGTTTTGAGCATCTCCCTGCACACGCTGAGCGTGGTCTGCCAGATCTCTTCGGGGTCGTGCTCAACCCAGCCGGATTGTGGGTAAATCTGCGTAAACTCTTGCTGCGCAACGGCCATGCTGGAGCCATCTTTTTCAAACAGCATGGCCCTTGAACTTGTGGTGCCCTGATCAATACTGAGGATGAGAGGTTCTGACATGAAAACTCCTGATAATGCTGGTTTTTAGTGCGTATCCGTTGGGCTTCGAATCAGCGAATTTGGGCGTTCGACAGCGCTGTAGATAGTAGCATTTATCATCAGATTGTTCGTTTGACGTTCACAAATAGCGCAATTACTATAAAAAAGGTTCTGGACGAATCTAATTAAGTTGATTTGGCGTTGCTTTTGCCTCTTCAGTGTGTTCGCTTACAATATCCAATTCAGTGTTAACGGGAATACCTTATGTCCGGTGAGAATTTGTCCGATGAGAGTTCGTCTGGTAAAAATATGTCCGGTGAAAATCGGCAATCTGCGACCGACTTTGACCTCGTCATAATCGGTGGCGGCATCAACGGAGCAGGTATAGCACGTGACGCAGTCGGTCGTGGTCTGTCGGTGTTACTGGTTGAAAAAGACGATCTTGCTGAGCACACCTCTTCTGCCAGTACAAAGTTAATTCACGGTGGTCTGCGTTATCTGGAACACTACGATTTTATGCTGGTTCGCCACGCACTGCAGGAACGTGAAGTACTCCTGAAGGCGGCACCGCATATCATTTGGCCATTGCGTTTTGTGTTGCCACACCATAAAGCTCTGCGTCCAAAGTGGCTTATTCGTTTTGGCTTGTTTTTATATGATCACATTGGTGGACGAAAACTATTGCCAGCCTCGCACTCGTTAGATCTGACAAACCACGTCAGTGGTGAAGCATTAAAAAAAGAGTACAACAGCGGCTTTGAATACTCTGACTGCTGGGTCCAGGATGCACGGCTGGTTAGTTTAAATGTGCTCGATGCAGCTGAGCGTGGTTGTGATGTGCGGACCCGCTGTGAGTGTACCGATCTGGTCAGGCTGGACGCTCAGTGGCGTGTGCATCTGCACAACAAGTTTGGTAATACCAATTCCATTGTGACTACCAGGGCTGTGGTAAACGCATCGGGTCCCTGGGTTGAAGAAACCCTTGATCTTGATGAAGAGCATGATTCAAAACATGGCGTGCGTTTGGTAAAAGGCAGTCATATTGTTGTTCCCAAACTCTTTGACCACCCATACACTTATATATTTCAAAATGCCGATAACCGTGTTTTATTTGCGGTACCTTATGAACAAAACTATACCTTGCTCGGTACGACCGATATCGAAGTGGACGACGAGCCTGGCAAGCAACAAATTGAAACAGACGAAATTAACTATATCTGCAAAAGTGTTGGTGAATATTTTGATAAACCCATTGATGCGGATACGGTGGTTTGGTCCTACGCTGGTGTTCGACCACTGTATGACGATGCGTCTGAAAATGCGTCGAAGGTAACCAGAGACTATAAGCTTGATCTGGACGAGCGCAAGAACGCACCGATACTATCGGTTTATGGTGGCAAGATTACTACCTACAGAAAACTGGCTGAACAGGCTGTGGATATGCTGCTCGCATCCCTTAGCGAATCGGAAAAGCGTGACTTCGATAAAAGTGATACGAACAAGAAGTATGCAGCAAAAACATGGACAGCTGATGTGCCTTTGCCCGGAGGCGATATTGCCAATGCCGACTTCGATGCCTTCTTGAGCCAGTTGAAACCGCAATACGCCTGGCTGGATGAATCGCTATTGTTCGATTATGCTCGCAACTACGGTACTCGTGTTCATACATTATTAGACAAAGTATCAAGCATGGCTGACCTGGGGCAACATTTTAGTGGTCCTTTGTATCAACGTGAAGTGGACTACCTGGTTGAGCACGAATGGGCACGCTCTGCCGACGATATCCTATGGCGTCGATCGAAAAAAGGTCTGCACACCGAATCGAATACAGCCGAACTATTGCAAGCCTATCTGGATGGCGCGTATGCATTTAAAGAGGCACAGGCATTGTCCAAGGTGTCGTAATAAAAGAGCAAGTGAGAATGAAACGATTATCAGGTAAATTCACACTGTCGTCCCTAAGGGGCCGATGCTGTCTTTTTCTGGTGCTTTGTCTGGTTTCATCTGCACTGTGGAGTGGTGCTCTACCTGCTGCGGTTGATGGACAAGCGGTGCCAAGTCTTGCGCCTATGCTTGAAAAGGTGACGCCTGCCGTGGTCAACATATCCACAGTTGGAAGAGTTCGACAATCAAACGGATTAATGGATGACCCTTTCTTTAGACGTTTTTTTGATTTGCCCGATACACCCACACGTTCACAACCTCAGAGTTTGGGCTCTGGTGTTATTGTTGATGCTGCGCAAGGACTTATCGTTACCAACAACCATGTCATAGACAATGCCAGCGAAATTCTGGTGGCGCTGAGCGATGGCCGTGAGGCTGTTGCCAACGTGATCGGCACCGACCCACGTGCCGATGTCGCATTGATAAAAATTGAACTGGATGGGCTTGTCGCTATAGATTGGGCCGACTCCGACAGTTTGCGAGTGGGTGACTTTTGTGTGGCCATCGGCAATCCGTTTGGCCTTGGCCAAACCGTGACCTCCGGTATTGTCAGCGCGCTTGATAGAAGCGGGCTAGGAATTGAAGATCTTGAAGATTTTATTCAAACCGATGCTTCCATCAATCCTGGCAACAGTGGTGGTGCACTGGTTGATTTAACCGGCAAAATGATCGGCATCAATACAGCGATTGTCGGGCCGTCTGGTGGCAATATCGGTATCGGGTTTGCCATACCTGCCAACATGGCAGTGGATATCATTGATCAACTGTTGGAGTATGGCGAGGTTAAGCGCGGCGAGTTGGGTATAGCAGCCCAACCTTTGACGCCAAAGCTGGCTAAGGCCTTCGGTATCAATTCGCGTTTCGGTGTGGTCGTCGGGCGGATAGTTCCAGAGTCACCCGCAGAAAAAGCGGGTCTGATTGTTGGCGATGTCATTATCTCCGTCGATGGTAAGCCGGTTCGTGATGTTCGCGCTGTGAGAAACAGCATTGGCTTGGTCCGCTTGGGACAACGCCTCGAGTTGGGCGTTATCAGGAACGGAAAGCAAATCAATATCAGTGCAACGGTTGAAGAGGTTCAATCAATCAATCCGTTGCTCGAAGGTGCCGTGTTTGCACAGCAGCAGATGCGTAACGGGCGAATTGTTGTGATCATTGAGTCTGTCGAACCAGGCAGTAATCTGGATGAAATTGGTTTACAAGCAGGGGATTTCATTTTGTCGGTTAACAGAGAGGCCGTAGGTTCGGTTGACGATCTGGCACGCCGATCACTGAATCAAGACACCTTATTGCTACTGGTGCAGCGAGGCCAGGAAACGCAGTATATTGAATTGAAGTAGATCAACCTGCAGTCTAACGCGAATGGCCGGTGGATGGACCACTAGTACCCCGGCGTATTGCGTTCAACCCAGCGATGAGTTCCGTCTTTGAGTGTTTCTTTCTTCCAGAATGGTGCACGACTTTTTAACGCTTCCATTAAAAATCGGCATGCATCAAAAGCAGCAGCACGGTGCGCGGACCACACAATGGTTAATACTATCGGCTCACCTGGTTGAATATCGCCCACACGATGCACAATCAGCGCATCATCTATCCGCCATTGAGATCGCGCATCATCGATGATCGCCTCCAGCTCTTTTTCGGTCATGCCCGGGTAATGTTCGAGCATCATGCCGGTTACGTCATCACCCTCATTAACGTTACGCATGGAGCCAATAAAGCTGGCAGTGGCACCAAAGCTGCCTGCGTTTAAGTGTGCCTCGTGAGCCGCTTGCTCAGCCGCCGGGTCGAAGGTTTCTGGCTTGATCAGTACAGCCATTAGTGGTCCATCCACATGATTCCGTCTACCCGCCAGTAATCGGTGGGAAGAAGGCAACTTCATCGCCATCGGTGACTGGATCGCCAGGTTCCTGGTGATTAAGGTTGACTGAGCACAGCACATGCGGCGGCATGGGGTGATCGGTTGCCAGTTTCCACACATCGCTTATGGTTTTAGCCTGCGTGCCATCCACCTCGGTGTTTGGGTCGATGATCTGTTCTCTCAGACTGGCAAAAAATTTGACTCTGATGGTCATGTGGTTATCCGTTCTAGGGCTTATCATGATACCCAAAGTCCGCCGGTACGAGGAAGAAGATGAGTGAACTGACCCATTTCAATGAATCTGGCCATGCCCATATGGTCGACGTTGGGGCCAAGCCGGTCACACATCGAGTCGCCGTGGCTGGGGGGTTAATCCGAATGTTGCCCGAAACACATGCCATGATTTGCGCTGGAACCCACAAAAAAGGCGATGTTTTGGGCATTTCACGGGTTGCAGGCATCATGGCTGCTAAGAAAACCAGTGATTTGATTCCGCTTTGTCACCCCATTGGGCTGACGCGGGTCGATATTGAATTTCAGACCGATCGTGTGGAGAATGAGATTCACTGTCAGGTTCGAGCCGAGGTGCACTCTCAAACCGGTGTCGAGATGGAGGCACTGACTGGATTGCAGACGGCTTTGGCGACCATTTATGACATGTGCAAAGCCGTCGATCGGGCCATGGTTATCAGTGATGTGCGGTTGCTGGAGAAAAAAGGTGGAAAATCTGGCCACTTCAGGGCTGAAGACAAAATTTAAATGATTAATATTGCCGCGAAATCACACAGTGCGTATGCAGCTGCATTACAATTCATGATTGCATTATAAGAAATTGGTTTTAAAACGATTTTGATGTTCAAAGGTAGTAAACAATGGCAGTATTGAAGTGGTTGTTAGCCGGTATGTTGGGGTTGGTGCTGTTACTCGGTGCGGGGGCCGCAGCCCTTGTGTACCTGGTTGACTGGAACGACTTTCGTGACACCATTCAGAATCAGACCAAAACGCACACCGGTCGTGATTTGGTTATCTCTGGCGATTTGAGCCCATCAGTCTTCCCGTGGATAGGCGTATCAATCGGCGGTATATCCCTGGCCAACGCAGAAGGCTTTGGCGATGTGCCCTTTGCCCAAATGGGCAGTGCCGATGTCAAGGTTGAGCTGATGCCATTGTTGAAAAAACAAATCAACATACGAACCGTTGAGCTGCAAGGTTTGAACGTTGATCTGCAGCGCGCCGCTGATGGCACCACAAACTGGGATGATCTGATCAAGTCCAGCACGGTTACAACGACTACTGAAAACGTTGACGATAACACCGAAGTTGAAATCGAGGGCGACACAGCAGCTATCGCAGCGTTGGCGGTAGGAGGCATCACCGTAAGTGATGCGAACGTATCCTGGAAAGATGCACAAGGTGGAACCGATGCCAGACTTGAAAGTTTCAACTTGCAAACCGGTGCTATTGAATTGGCCAAGACATTTGAGCTGTCCACCAACTTCAAACTCGTTAGTAACAGCTTAGGCTTATCGGCCGCTGTCACTGGCGCATCGGAAGTGATGCTAGATTTAGAGAGTCAGGTTTATTCATTAAACGGACTTAAACTATCAACCAATGCACTCGGTGATGTTTTGCCTGATGGCAAACTGGACGCTAGCCTGGGCGCTAACGTCATCGCCAAGCTTGGCGATCAGCAAATTGCTATACAAGATTTATCGCTCGATGGGTTGGGGTTGGTACTCAATGGCAATGCAACTGTTGCGAATCTGGATACTCAGCCAAGCGTGTCGGGCCAATTGTCGAGTAATGAATTTAGTCCACAGGATTTGTTGGCCACTTTGGGCATTGAAGCGCCTGAAACTGCTGACCCTGCGGTGTTGAAAAACGCCAGTATGTCATTGGTGTTGAACGCATCCGCTGACAGCGCAACTCTGGATGATCTCACCATAAAACTTGATGATACGACCTTCTCGGGTAACGCATCAGTGCCGTCACTGGCAGGTTCCATACCGCCACTGCGTTTCAAGTTTGGTGTTGATGCAATCGACCTTGATCGTTATCTGCCGCCAGTGGCAACAGCGCAAACAACCGATACCGAATCCACTGGCGATGCCAGTGCGTCCGCGACCACAGGTGATGAACCGCTCGCGCTACCATTAGAGCTCATGCGTCAGCTTGATATCGATGGTGAATTCAATGTGGGCAGCGTCAAGATAAAAAATCTGACCACGCGTGATATTGCTGTACCGGTGAATGCCAACAATGGGCGTATCGCTATCAATGGGTTGCGCGCCAGTTTGTATGAAGGGCAGTTAAACACCAATGCCGCAATCGATGCCACTGGTGATACACCAGGCTTTAATGTGGACATGAATCTTGCCGGCATACAAGCCGATCCTTTATTGGTTGATCTGCTACAGAAAAAATCATTCCTGACTGGTAAAGGTCAGTTTGCTGCAAATATTGCTACAAGCGGTAATAGTGTGAACGCGTTAACGGCCGGACTGAACGGTGATTTTAATACCGCGTTTAACGATGGTTCCATTAACGGTGTCAATATCGGCTATCAGATTCGTCGTGCAAAAGCAGCGCTAAGTGGTCAGTCATTGCCAGAAGATCAAACCAACGTCAAAACCGACTTTTCGGCTCTGTCCGTCAGTGGACGGTTTACCAACGGCGTTATGCAATCAAACGATCTGGATATGCGCTCGCCATTGTTACGCGTGGGTGGCGAAGGGCAGGTTGATCTGCCTGGTGAGCAGGTTGACTACACCATGACAACACTGATCACTGGCAGTGCGCAAGGTCAGGGTGGTAAGGAGCTTGAAGCACTTAAAGGGGTAAAGCTCGACATTCCCATTCGAGGCAGCTTTGATGAGTTGTCAGCCAATTTTGCTGGCGTGGTTCTGGCCGGGATGAAAGAGAACATCGCCAATAATATCAAAGGTCAGGTGGAAGCTCGAGCCAAAGAAGAGGCCGATAAGTTAAAGCAACAGGCACAGGAAAAGTTGGCAGTCGAAGAAGAGAAAGCCCGGGCAAGGCTCGAAGCTGAAAAGCAAAAGGCACAAGAACGACTCAACGCAGAAAAAGCCCGAGTGCAGGAACAGTTAAATGCGCAAACGGCCGAAGTGCAGGAAAAGGCTGATGCCGTGCTGGACAAAGGCAAAGAACAACTAAAAAATAAGCTGAATGATCTGTTTAAATAGCGTTGTTACTCTGGTTGCAAGGTAGTTTAAGTTAACTCATCCTCCAATTAGTGATTCCAACTTATAACTGGTCTACTTACCCCTCCTGGGCACAAGCACCCATCCTGGACACAGGCACCCATTCTGGGCACAAGCACCCATTCTGGGCACAGGCGTGTAGACTGCGGTTCGGTATGTCAGCGCTAAAAAAACAACAACGAGACAAATTCGCAAGGCAAATGCTGGCCTGGTTTGACGAGCACGGGCGCAAGCATTTACCGTGGCAGCAGAACCCCACTCCCTATCGTGTTTGGGTCTCAGAAATCATGTTGCAACAAACACAAGTTACAACGGCTACGCCCTATTATGAGCGTTTTATGCAGCGTTTTCCAAACCTTGAAGCCTTGGCGACGGCGCTAGTCGATGATGTGTTGGCACACTGGTCGGGGCTTGGGTATTATGCGCGTGCGAGAAATCTGCATCGTAGCGCGGTGCTTGTACTTAACGAACACGAAGGCAGGTTGCCAACCACATTAGACGCCTTACAAGACTTACCAGGAATTGGTCGCTCAACAGCTGCCGCCATACTGAGTTTGTCTGGTGGACAGCATCAGGCTATTCTCGATGGCAATGTCAAACGTGTGCTGGCTCGGTATTTTGCGGTTGACGGTTGGCCTGGTAAGAAACCAGTGTTGGATACGCTTTGGGGTTACTCGGAACAAGTAACACCAGTAAAGCGCACCGGACCTTTTAATCAAGCGATGATGGATTTGGGTGCAACACTATGTTCACGAACCAAACCACGGTGTTCGCTGTGCCCGTTATCAAAACAGTGCCAGGCTAATTTAACTGATACACAACTGGACTATCCAGGTAAGAAGTCGAAGAAAACGATTCCGGTAAAGCGCACCTGTATGCTTGTTTTACGCAATCCACAAAAGCAGGTGTTACTGGTGCAAAGACCACCTACCGGCATTTGGGGTGGCTTGTGGAGCCTGCCTGAACTCGGTGAAGCTGAACTTCCAGACTGGCTTAGTGAGGCCCGATTGAGTGCGGTTACCGAGGCAAGTAGCTTTGCTCGGTTTCGTCACACGTTCAGTCATTATCATCTCGATATAGATGCTCAAGAGCTTGGTGTTAAGCCAGATGGCAGCCATCTTGTGCTGGAAGCAGACCGGTATGTCTGGTACGACGGTAAACAGTTGCCTGGTGGGGTGGCAGCCCCTATTCGTAAAATTCTGGATCGGTTGGATTTTTTAAACGGATAAGTACTAGTGGTCCATCCACTTGATACGTTCGAGTTCAG
>CAYTJF010000204.1:0-10715 GCA_964437945.1 uncultured Granulosicoccaceae bacterium | reverse complement strand
TATTGCTACCGAGGGATTTTAAGTCCCTTGCGTCTACCAATTTCGCCACCCGGGCGTCGGGGAGCTTTCTTTCGAACAGGAATGACTCGACACGCCTGTACCCAGCACGGGTATGTAGAGTTTTACTTATTCTCTTACTTTGGGTAAATATTAAGGGTATGTGGAGGCTGAACCCGGAGTCGAACCGAGGTAAACGGATTTGCAATCCGGTGCATAGCCACTCTGCCATTCAGCCCCTGTACGACCCTGCCCGATGCTGGCGGCTATGCCTTAATTGCATCGGAAGTAGATAGGATAGTCGATTTCTCACTTTTTCGCATGAAGAGTGGCTAACTTCGACATTAATACTGACTTAGCTGCGTTCTGACTGTTGAGAATTTGCACAACCAACTGAGTTAATCGAGCAATCAGTATGCTACCCGGCACGATCGGATACTGTCTGAGTCTGTTCGTCTTTTTCATTGCCAGCGTTAGCAGCATTGGCTGCATCTGGAAAACGCGAAAGCACCGCATCCAGGCCGCTCAGCGGTAAATTGACTGCAGCGCTTTTGACCGCATTTGAGTTCATCGTGATGCCTAACACCCGTTGGCTTAAGCTTCCTGGCTGTTCCAACTGAGCGGTGGTTTGAGCTGCGTTGACAGGTTCACTGACAAAGAAACCCTGTATTTCATCACAATGGTGATCTCTGAGAAATAATAGCTGTTCCGGATTCTCTACACCTTCAGCCAACACACGCATGCCCAAACTATTGCCCATGGTGATGATCGATCGAACCACGCGAGCCTTTTTCTCGTCTTCAGTACAGCCATCAACAAAAAGTCGATCAATTTTCAGTCGCGATATGGGGAAATGCTGGAGGTATCCTAAAGAAGCATAACCGGTCCCGAAGTCATCTACTGAAATGGCTATTCCAGCCTCGTGTAGCCTGTCTAAATTATCACGCGCCACCACCAGTTCATCGATACCAATCGACTCGGTGATTTCTACTTCCAAACTGCTCGGTGACATGCTGGCATTATTAAGAATACTGAGTACCTTGTATGAAAATTCCGGGTCGCTAAGCTCAATCGCCGATACATTTACAGCCACCGAATTT
This sequence comes from uncultured Granulosicoccaceae bacterium, assembly GCA_964437945.1. Lineage (GTDB taxonomy): Bacteria > Pseudomonadota > Gammaproteobacteria > Granulosicoccales > Granulosicoccaceae > Granulosicoccus. The sequence goes on along the minus strand of CAYTJF010000204.1, from coordinate 9,618 downwards.
ACTCGATGCCCGGATTGGCGCCACAGGTTAATTTGATCGACAACCTCAGTCATTACCCACGTATTAAGCCTATAGATGAGTCCTGTTTTCTCTGCAATTGGAATAAAATCATTTGGAGACACTAAGCCAAAATGAGAATGATTCCAACGCAATAGTGCTTCAAAACCAACAAGATCACCAGACATTAAATCCATCTTTGGCTGATAAAACACTTCAAGTTCATTTTTCTCAATGGCTTGATATAAATCGGTTTGCAATCGAATATTGCGTTTGGCTGCCGTATCCATTTTCGATGAATAGAAACTATAGGTATTTCGAATGTCGTTCTTTTTTGCATCACTGCATGCAATCCAGGCATTCTGAAGTAGCAAGTCTGCAGATTGACCATCGTCACCTAAAATGCTGATACCAGCGTTGGACTCAACGACGTATTCAACGCCAGCAATAACAATGCGCTTGTCAAACACTTCTAGTAATCGCTCAACGATACCGGCGATGTTGTCTTTATCATCGATCTTACTAAGCAGCACAACGATTTCATTGCTCTGGGTGTGCGTAACCGAACCAGCCACCTCTTCGATCGGGGCCTGAGAGACAACATCGGCAAGACGCAGTAAATTTTTGATTCTGTCGACCAACACCGCGCACAGCTGATTACCAATATTAAAGTCCACATTATTGGCGATATGCTGAACAGCAGAACCATCGAGCACCACTACTGCCATAACGTTTTCTTCCACGCGTGCGCGCTCAATCGCCGTCTCAATATTGGATGAAAGCAGCCGCCGCTGCGTGATTGCTCTACCTGACTCAACCAACACCGTGGCCTCGGGTATCGATGCGCGCACTTCACGTCTGGCTGTATCTGTCTGATTACCAAACTGATCACCAGCACCAACAGGCTGGACGAGGTCACTTGAAACTAAGCCGATTGAATTTTGTTTTGTCGGTGCAGATGTCGCTGGTGGGGCCTCGGATGGTATGCGCACTATTTGACTAACACCACCGGCCGATTGTCTGGTTTCTAACCTGCTACCTGCCTCACCATGCCAGCTTACAACACGGTTTCTACCTGATGACTTAGCTTCATACAAAGCCAGGTCAGCAAACTCTACCAACTCACCAGGTGTTTTGGCCTCGCTTGGCATAAAAGACACACCAAAACTACTACTAATACTTAACTGAACAGAAAAATTGGCATCGATACCCTGTTCAATGTGTTTTCGAATCTTCTCAGCCCGTTGCGTTGCAGCTTCAACTGTGGCATCGGGAATCAGCATACAAAACTCTTCGCCACCTAAACGCCCCACCACATCAATATCGCCCCGAAATACTCTTAATGTATCGGCCAGATAGACGATAACCGAGTCGCCGACACCATGTCCGTGAACATCATTGACCGATTTAAAGTGATCGATATCAAGCATGATACAGCCAAGACGCGACTTGTTTTGCAAAGCCTGATCAAACAACGTATCGAACGCATCAAAGAACGCTCGACGGTTGAACAGGTTAGTCAGAGGATCGCGTGTAGCCATAGTGAACAGCTCGCGATTCTTCTCTTCGATTTCAGATTTCGACTCTTCAAGATTAGCAAGTGTTAACGACAATTCCGAGTTTTTCTTTTCCAATTCAGTTATGTCGTTGAACGTTATCATAACGCCGCGTACGTCATCCCTATCACCCATTATTGGCGATGCATTAACGACAAACGTGTAGTGTTGGTGATGCCCAACACGTAAATCCAAAGCTTGCTCATTCACTGTTTTACTGCCATCAAGAATAGACTCCCAAGGCAGCTGATCATCTTCATTCACAACTACCCAATCCAGGGATTTAAGTTCTTTTCCAGTTAATCGACGGGCATTTATGCCAATGCGCTTTGCCAGAGCCTGATTGCTGAACATGACTACACCTTTATTATCGATGATCAGCAGGCCATCGGTAAGTGAATCCAGTGCACGGCGAACCCGATCAGGCAACACCTGTTCGGGATCAAGCTCTCGCATGACTTTTTTGAGAAAGATAAAATATCCAATAAAGCCTGCAATAGTGATCAGTAAGATGATTTTCAGTACCGCATCACCACCTCGAAACAGTGAATCACTAACGAGCATGGGTTCAAGCACCAACTCTGCATGTCCCCACAGCCCATCTGATGAATACAATGCCAAACGTATCTGTTCTACAGTAGATTCAGCAAGCGGATCCAAAGTCCACCCTAGTGAATGCTCACCCGCACTGTGGATAACAATGCCGTCCACGTCCCGGACCGCAATACTCGATACTCGTTCACTTCGTTCTACAGCCGATTGCAATACCCGATCTAACCTGGTCGAATTTGCCTCACCAATTTCCATGGATATTTGCACAGCAAGCGATTCAGCTATGTGTCGGCGCAGCTCAACCTCGTTAGCGCGAGTATCTGGCATAAGGCCGAGAAAATCCGAAACCAGTACTATCGATACGGTTAACATGACCAAACCAAAACTGATTCTCGGTAATGGAGATTTTAAGAAACGAGTAGCGCGATCGACGATGCCTTTCACGGTCGATCCTCACCGACGTGCGCACTAAGAAGTGGGAATGCATCCCGATATAGCGGCGCATGTTTCGTATTGCGTGATGAGTTATTTAACGCCATGCCAAACAATCTGATCGGTTAGTTAGCGGGACAATATCCCGGTCACTGCCTTTATCGGCCGATAGCTATAAGACTATAGAGCTGAGAAACCTAAATAGCCATTATTATTCAATGAGTTAAGACTGTCTGATGATCAAATTCTGTTAACTGAAACGGATGCCCAGCCAACGGGAGTCATTATCCAAAAAGATTGTAGCTACGAATGCGCTAGTCGGCAATGAAATCGACAGTGCAGCGCACGCCACTGGGAATGTTTAACTCCGGGTTCGGTAATTCGAGTAACACGCCATAAGTCGCACTAGCCGCATCAGCTACCGGATCGATACGCCGCACTGTCGCTTCAAACGTACTGTCATCAAAGCCAGGTACGTCCATGGTAACTTCGCCGCGCATACCACTCTCTACCACACCAAGTTCTGTCAATGGCACAATCACCTCAATGTGTAGTGGATCAAGACTTGCGATTTGCATGATTGGGTCGTCGGCAACGTATTCACCCACCGTTTTGTAGCTTTCGACAATGGCGCCATCAAACGGTGCACGAATGGTACGGCGGTTCAGAACGGCTTTGGCGCGGACCAATTCAATATTAGCAATTTCGCTGTTTTCACGTTCCTGCTCTACTTGTATCTTTGCAATCAAGGCTTCAGTGTTAACTTTATCAAGCGTCTGTTTTGATACCGATGCCCCCTGGTTTAACGACTGATTGCGCTGCAATGTGCGCGAACCAAAATCTGCGTTTATCTGTCTTAAACGTGTGGCTGAGTTCAATGAAGCCAACCGGGTAGCCAATTGCAACGAGGCTCGCTCAACATCGGATTCAAGTTGCGCCAACTCGGTGCCAGCAGCAACGTATTCAGAACGATTAACTTTAATGGCCGAAAGCACACCCGGTACCGCACTGCCCAAGTCGGCAATTTTGCCCGGTTGAACCACACAGGCGATGTCTGACAATACCTGGCGACTGGCATCAGCATTGCCACCCCACGGCAGCAAAAATGCCACAATCGACAGGACCAATGGCACAATCAAGCTAATTGGTTTTATTTTGTATAAATATCGCATAGTAAGACTAGGTCAGTTTGATCTGCTATGCCGGTAGCGTTTTCAAGAACACTTGCCTGAGCGATCTAAGCCAGCGTGTAGCCAAAGGCTCTGCGCCGTGTCTAAGCGTTACATAGGCTCGCTCACCAACTCCAAATATAGATGTGTTGGCGGGTAAACCCAGCTGTAAATGGAACACACTCTCCACTGTGGTTAAACCTTTTGGGTCTGAAGAAGCAATAGCTATGCCGCCACCACCAGTTGCGCCAAGCGCGGCGCTTGGCAATGTGTGATCTGCGGCTGGCACCTCATTCACTACACCTGCCTTGATCTTTCTGCCTAAGCGTTCCGCGAGCCTGACTGTGGCAGATTTAATACCCGTCTGCAGCAGCCCGCTGTCAGTATCAGGCACTGCCACCCGTACAACCAGCTCACCGGGATTGACCACATGCGCCACCAACTCACCCTGAGCCATGTAACGACCCTGTAGTTTTTCCAAATTGGCGGGAGTAAAGGCACCATCGGTTTTCGCAATAATCTGCAGCTGAGATTGCTGTGATTGCAGATGGGCTAATGATCGGCGTAAAGCTGCAATGTCTTCTTGTATCAAAGCGTATTCAGTGGGGTTAATTTTGCGTTGTAGTTCACCGCGTATATCCAATGCTGTCAGCTCGCTTTGCATAACTGTGACAGACTTCTCCAATTCCGCTGATTCAAGTGTCATCAACAACTGGCCTTTTCTTACCAGTTCGCCTGGCGACACGGCAACATGACTAACAAAACCTGCCACATCAGCAAAGATCTCACCTTGCTGAGGCACCCATACAACACCCTGTGCCCGCGTAGAAGAAGGCATTGGGATTAAACCAACAACGACCACACAAACCACGACTGAGCTCAACACCAGTCGACTGGTTCGTTGACGGTAGCGCGCAGTTTCAGGTGACAACAACAAGTATTTGAGACTTTTTATTAATGGTAAAACCAGCTGCTGTATCAATGCCCAGCAACCCAGGGCCACGCCGAGCAGCAGATATTTACTGGACAAGAAAACCACAATAAAGAATAAAATAAAGACACGATATATCAACGACGCAGCACCAAAAATCACAAACCAGCGTCGCTCACCGCTGGCTGTGACCGGCGAAATTTGATCGTCAAATTGCAATACGTAACGTTTGATCAGGTAGCGATAATATTGGGCAGATCTTGCCATCAAGTTAGGCACTTCAATAAAATCCTGAACAATAAAATAACCATCAAACTTCAACAGTGGATTAGCATTGAACAATACGGTAGACACAGCCCCAATGGTGAATACGCCTAACGCACAGTCACGCAGCGAACCATCGCTTGCACCAAGCCATACAAATAACGCAATTGATGCCACAAACAGCTCTACCATAATGCCAGCAGCACTTACTACCATGCGTTTGTGTTTAGACTTGAATGCAGTTGCGGCTGATGCATCTACGTAGGGAATAGGTGTTAACACCAAAAGGGTAATACCCATTTCATGCACAGCTCCACCCCAATACTTTACGCATATGCCATGAGCGAACTCATGCAGAAGTTTCATCACCGGATACAAAAGCCATAACAGTAGTATGTTAGTCGGTTTTAGAATATCGCTTGAGTATGCGGCGGCCAAATCATCCCAATGCTGCAACGACAAAACCACAGCAGGTAAAACCACCATCAGCCAAAGCGCTAAACCATACGCCCCAAAAAAAACCTTAAACCAGGGCGTAATGCGCTCAAGTATCTGGTTAGGGTTAAATAGGGGAATGCGTATAAACAGTGGACTGATCAGCTTATGAATTCGCACACTTCTTCGTGCTTCTCGGTATTGCTTGAAGAGTTCCAGAGTGCTTTTGTTCAGCACGTTTGAGATAGCATCCAAAGCCTGTAGTCGACCAATAATGTCTACGGCCTCGTCAACAGAGAAATCCGGTAATTCGTTTTCCACCAAGTGTTCATAGATGGTTTGTAATGAGCACTTGGCATCGAGTCTGCCAACCAGGGCATAGGCTCGTGCATTGAGCCGAAGGTGATCACCGGAAAGCTCGTCTTGTAGCAAAAACCACCTTTCGCCACGGTACACGTGTACATGAACGCGTACGTGTTGACGCAGCTGAGGTCTGATTTCACAAATATGTGACCATATTTGTTCTGAGGATATAAGCGAATCGCTCATCTAAAAGCCCGCTTTCCAGAGCCATAAACGCATTTTTGCGATCAATCCGTTTGTCCAAATCCATATCAACGGCTTTTCACCAACGCGAATCTTTGCCACACCGCGCATACCAGGTCTTAGCTTGTCTGTTTTTTCAATAAGTTCTGCTTCTACGGAGAAAACACTGTTGCGTTCGCGGGTTAGTGCAACCGGCATAACACTGCTGGTGTTTATTTTATGCTTGTTGCCTGGTAGCGCTGAAAATCTCAATACCCCGCTTTGTCGGGGTTCAATATTAGCCACATCATGTTCGTCAACTTCGAGCAATAGCCGATACGATTTCAATGACGTCACTTCAAACAGCACCTGCCCCACCTCCACGGGCGAACCAAGCGCTTGATTTAAATCTCCACTTACCAATACACCATCAAACGGCGCCGTCAGTTGCGATCGACTCAGTTTTTGTTCAATCAAAGCCAGCTCTGCATCTGCTTGTGCTTTTTTCGCCTGCACCATGCCAAGCTCTGAACGATCGCGAAGGCTTAACGCTCGCGCCAGCGATGTTTCCAGCTTATCCAGCTCGCCCAGCCAGCGCTCTTTTTCTATTATTAACTCGCGATCTTCAAGCGATGCGATCACCTGCCCCGCTTTCACACGATCACCGGCTCGCGCATGCGCTGACTTAATAAAACCAACATGCGGTGCAACTAACACCTGTTTGTCTGTGCCTTCGATGCTAGCCTGTGCCGAAACGTTGTGTGGCACCGGTATAAACAAAACACCCAGAACAGCAAGGCAGCTAAAGCCTAAAATCAACCGGCTCTTTAAAGTGGTCGGTAGCCTTGTTAGTGAAAAAGTGCTTCGAATCCAGTCACGAGTACGATGCAGTACGGAACGCTGCTCTTTGCTGATCAGTTGCAACACAGGCCCCATCGGTTCCAACGCATTAGCAGCACGACTGACCGCATCACTGGCAAAGCCCTGCTCCGGCTCTCTTTCGAGCAGTACAGCTCCAACTGACTCACCATTGCAATACAGCGGTATTGTGCATGCCAGCATGGCACCGTGCGCTGACTGAAGATCATCGTGTGCTCGTGTCAAAAGCAAGTGAGTTGAATCCAGGTCAGCAATATTTATTATGCTGTCTTGATCCAGCGCTTCTTCCATAGCCGCTTCGATAGCACGCACTAAGCCGCGCCGCCCGTCAAATTGACTGATTTGCGAAATGGCTTGAAGTTGTACTACAGTGCCTTTTTTCAAGCCCACGCTCACGCGATCACAACGCAATTCAACACTCAATCGATTGGCAGCTTCAAGGCACGCTGCATACAGGTTGTCGTGTGACAGCACTTGCTCTGCCAATTCGATTGACACAGTTGAAACTGACCGGTCAAATTCTGAAACCACCTTGTCCAATGTTCCAAGCCACATGCCACCCCATTGAACCAGCTGCACTACCGCTTGTTGCTGAGATTTACTGCGTGAAAGAATATACAGGACAACGACAAAATCGACCCCATCGTTTGAAATGGGAATAGCAATATGGTCTTGTGCTTGATTATCGGAATCGCTCGAACGTTCAACGGTGTGAATAATCACACCACCCGAATCGAATGACTGGTTTGCAATAACCCCCATATTGGAGGCGTGTTTATTTGCCGCAGGCCAGTGCGCAAGTAGTGTCTCAAGTTGGCGATCTCTGACGGAAAACACGGCACCCTGCAACACACCGGCTACCATCTTGCACTGCCATTGCAGCCATGCATCCGCTACCAAGCGGTGTTGCTTGTCAAAGTCGTGATTTGAAGAGTCTGCCGAGCCCTTTTTCGGATTGGTATGCGGCTCAGAGGTATCTTTTGATAGGACTACCGCCACGTGCGACCACTTTTTTCGCTTCTACAGGAAGCTGTACAAAGCAACAAACAAGCCAGTGATCTGAAATCGAAAAGTAAGCGGGTACCGGGCGATAAGTGCTACGCGCAAGCCGCTGATTGACCATCCCAACGGTGAATTTGCACCGAGTCTTTACCGCTAAGGCAAGATCTTGCGGCGACCCATCTATTTCGCCACTCATCGGGGTCGGTTAATACGGTGTCAGGTGCAAAATTGCTACGGGCGATAAATTCGGGAAACATCGGTCTTCCCGTGGGGTCGCCAGTAACGTTATAGCGCAGATCAAAGCTCCAGCGAATGTCGTTGGTGGTGTTTATCAGCGACCCATGGACAGTTAACGGATGAAACAACACAACGCCACCAGATTTCACCGGCACAGGATGCGCACTGGCTACATCAAAGAGGTTTTCCGGAATGGCGAGCTGCGAAAGTGGGCAATGCTCCAGCATACTGCCTCGATGGCTGCCTGGTATCACTTGTAAACAACCATTTTCAACCGTAGCATCTGTTATGGCTACCCAAACAGTGACCATGCGTGTTATGTCTGCTTCAGCCAACGTAACACCTCTGTCCTGATGCCAACTGGTTGCGGTAATATGCGCTCGAATCTCATCACTGCTCAGCGCTGTTGCCGGTGGCTTGATTCGAACATGCTGTATGGGGTTTGACGTTATCTCCGAGCCTATAAGCGATTCAACCACATCGAGCAAACGCGGATTGGTCATCAACTTAAAAATAGCCGGGCCTGCATGAAAAGGAATATCTTCGCTGATCTGCCCTGGAGGCAAGGAGATGTCCATCGGTTGAAAATAATCGAGACCAGCCGCGTATACCTTGGCTATGGCATCAGAAAATTGGCTGTGAGGGTCAACAGCATCAAATTGTTCTCTGTCCAGCTGACCTGAGTTCACCCACTGCTGAATTAGATTGGCTAGTATTGAGGCATATTCGTCTACCACCGGCTGCACTACCGATTGTGCATCGAGAACATTTTCACAGACGAGATAACCGTTGCGATTAAACGAATCAACTTGTTCAGTTGTTAACAAGACACACTCCTATTGATTATCGAAGCGCGCTATCCATTCTTGCCCCACCGAGCTGGTAAAACGGATACGCTTACCCGTACTGTCCTTGAATAGATCGTAGCATTCCCAATAGTCTGATGGGGGCCATGATGAACAGTACTGGGTTTCGCTGGCGCGCCACCTTCCCAGGCTGGGTCGACCATCCACGTAGGTGGTTGAACCGCCTTCATGAAATGTTTGGCTAATAACCGATTCACCCTCGTAGACAACGTGTTGCCCTGATAGCAAAGCGCTGATTTCATCACCAATGACCGGCTGCCATTGCTCAGAAGCAGCTTGCACACTGCCCAGCAGCCCAACTACGCAACACAAAAAGGCCAGACACTTGTAAGATGCGCCTGAAATGTTTGATAACCACGCGAAATTTTTGGTCATGAGAATTATTCCTATTTTTAATTTCATACATATTGTTTCGCGGATACAGTCACCACAGTTGATGCTGAGTGATTTTCACGAACTGAGCTTCCAGTACTTAAAAAAATCTTAGCAGCAGCAACCGACTTAATCATGGATGTTCACGACCCATGGATGTTCACGACCCATGGATGTTCACGACCCATGGATGTTCACGACCCAATGCGCATGACATGATCCGCTGCCCTCACCAAGATTTAAAACGAGCGAGTAAAAAATAGCAATTCAAATTTTCAAAAACGTGAGCTGATGATATAACGAATCAGTTTTATCAATATTCACCTGCTTAGTACAGAGAGCTCGATACTATGATGAATTGCCTGGGTCAATACTATAGTTTTTCCGATGCCGTACAAAAT
>CAYTJF010000203.1:9558-10723 GCA_964437945.1 uncultured Granulosicoccaceae bacterium | reverse complement strand
CACCGCAGGCGGCCCCCTCTGAACCCGAATGTATCAAGTGGATGGACCACTAGTTACGCGGAACGCAAAAATGCAGCAGTCTGTTAACCCAGTAAGAAGATACTCAATACTACTGTAAAAGTAGTGATAACCTGAAAGACTTAAGCACACTCAGACTGATCAAGCAGTAGTTCACCGCGTTAGTTTAACGCCCCTTCTACAGCCTGCCCACCATCAATGCTTATTGAGACTTCACTACCGGTGATTTCGGATTTGCTAACACAAATCATCCCCAATTCGCTATTGGTCATGGAGTCATCCACATCAATGGTGAAGCTTGCGGTCTCACCTGGCTTCAAGCTGGTAATTAAAACTGACAGAGCGCGATCACTATCGAAGACCTGATCGCCGGAAGTTAATGCGATTTCACCCGAGCGCACTTCAAACGGTTGAAACACTTCCACTCCCGCACCGTTAGCTGTTGTACCGAAAATCAATTTACCTGCGCTATTGGATAAATCGATACTCATCTGCACATTTCTCAAAACACAACTCGCCAGACTGGTCACAGCAAACCAATCTTTAGGTGCGCTTTCAACAAATTTGACTTGCAGGTTTGCGTAACTACTGACGCTCATACCTAGCAGGCAAAAAGCAGGTACTGCGGACTGGAATCGCATTTTCATAGGGAAATTTATTCACGTAGTTTGAGCTTTTACACTGACGTGGCTAGATCGGATGTATTCGGATAAATTCTCCGAATCAATCATCAGTCAGTTTGGTGGTTCAGAGGAAGTTCAGCGATTTATTGGATGCAAGCTATCCGTCATGGATATTGTGCATTATGTCGCAAAGTTATCATTCGAATAATTCTTTAAACGATATGTCATTCAAGTAATTATCCAGTCGACCGTCAAGAACGATGAGGGCGTCGATGATTAGCGCCATGCACGAGCGATTTAAATGTTACGAACAGAGCCAGAGAAACTCTGCAGAGTACTGCACGACCTTTACGTTTTGCTTCCGATACTACAAGAACACAGCAGCGCGGATTCTGTTGCGAAACACATTGAAATTATCGAGTACTACAAGCAACAGCACGACAAGGCAGTCGATCACTGGAACTTTCCCAAAAAAGCGGCTTAACTATTCCTGTTAGTTGCTCCTGTTAGCTGCTCCTGTTAGC
>CAYTJF010000203.1:0-9458 GCA_964437945.1 uncultured Granulosicoccaceae bacterium | reverse complement strand
TGCTCCTGTTAGCTGCTCCTGTTAGCCATTTTCTCAGTCTACTTTGCTGCAACTGTTAGCATGGTTTTCTGCACCGTAACTAATGCAAACGCAACCATTTTCTAAAACCAGACTGTATGCATAATGCATTTTCTTGAAGTAACAGTAAGGCCGTGACCAATCGGTGCAGTTGCGGTGAAAGGACACTATAAATAGTCTGGCCCATACAAACCAAAGAGCAGAAAAACACGTGTTATTACGGTAATCACCTTTACAAAATTAGTTCTTTTAGGTCACTTCTAAACTCATCCGCGCCAAAAAAAACATCTTTTACACTTATACTTTTCTTAGACAGACGTGACAACACACTACCGTGTTCAAATAGTTTGACAATTACCTTCAGTTGTCGGACTCTGTCACTCGCTAACTATATTAATAGAATAAAAATTTTTGAAGGAGGAAGGTTTATGTCTGTACCTGATAACCCGACCAACGTATCGGATCAACACGTAACGTACAAAACCGATTTTAAAATGGGCCAGGACAATATTCGCCCGCTTGGTCTCGATATCCACAATCCGGTTTTTTTAATTTCAAGTATTGTCATTGTCGCATTTGTCATTCTATCGCTGACTAACCAGGAAGCCTCAGCAGAATTTTTCGGCTGGCTAAGACCATGGCTTACCAGCACGTTTGATTGGTTTCTTGTGTTATCAGTCAACCTAATAACCATTTTCTGTTTAATATTGATCTTTTTACCTGTGGGTTCAGTGAGAATCGGTGGAAAAGAAGCGAGGCCCGATTACTCTTATCCTGGCTGGATAGCGATGATGTTCGCAGCTGGTATTGGAATCGGTCTGTTGTTCTTCGGTGTAATGGAGCCTGTTTACTACAACTTCGCTGAGGGTGGTGCCGCAAGCCCATTGAACATCGATATCACGCAGCCGGGCAACGAATATGCTGGCGTCATGGGTACCATTCATCATTGGGGTCTGGAGGCCTGGGCCGTATACGCAGCGGTCGGCTTAAGTCTGGCCATTTTCTGTTACAACCTGAAATTACCGTTAACACTACGTTCGGCTTTCTACCCAATTCTGGGCGAGCGAATCTGGGGCTGGTGGGGTCATGCCATAGACATACTCGCCGTGTTTGCAACGCTATTTGGTCTGACAACTTCACTGGGTTTAGGCGCGCAACAAGTTGCGGCTGGCCTTAATGAGGTAGCAGGCATTGAACCGTCCAGTACAGTAACCGTACTTATCATTGTTGGAATCACGCTCATAGCGCTGGGTTCAGTGTGTATGGGTATGGACAAAGGAGTAAAACGGCTCTCTGAAATCAACATGGTCATGGCAGTTCTGCTGTTTCTATTTGTCATCGTAGTCACTGGCGTCGGTACCGCTGCCGCTCGTTATGCCAATGTAATGGTTGATTACGTTGTTTCATTACCAGCACTTTCAAATCCATTTGGGCGAGACGACACCAGTTATTTTCATGGCTGGACAACCTTTTATTGGGCTTGGTGGATTGCGTGGTCACCTTTCGTAGGGATGTTTATCGCGCGAATATCGAAAGGTCGCACAGTGCGTGAATTTATGATTTGTGCACTACTTGCACCAACGCTTGTTTGTGCTCTTTGGATGTCCACCTTCGGTGGTGCGGCTATTGACATGCTGAGTGCTGGTGGTGCAGAAGGCGTAAGAGCTACCGTTATCGACAGCTACGCGCCGGAAGGTGCACTCTTTGGGTTCCTGAAAGAGTTGCCACTGTACGGCATCATTGCCCCGATATCACTACTACTGATTGTCATCTTTTTCGTCACATCTTCAGATAGCGGTAGTCTTGTTATCGATACCATTACTGCCGGTGGCAAAATGGATGCACCCGTCGTTCAGCGAGTGTTCTGGTGTACTCTGGAAGGTCTTGTAGCCATTGCATTACTACTTGGCGGTGGCCTGGCGGCTCTGCAAGGCGCTGCGGTGTCTACAGGAATTCCGTTTACTATCGTTGTTCTGGTTATGTGCTATTGCCTATGGCTTGCACTGAGATCGGAACGCGCGAAACTGTAGTCGTAAACACTGGCCGACGTGTTGTACGCGTCGGCCATTTAACGCAGGCAAGCTACACCAAACCAACTCGCACAAAGTTGATTCATCCAATCGGCTTACCACCACAAAACCCGGCCGGCTCTCAACCGTTGATGTTTTTGATACATTAGCTGTAGAGTGAAACGCTTACCAGCAGTAACAACTTGCTTTGCAGTCTCCAAACAAGAGGTTAAAGCCGTATTCACATACAAACAAGTAGTTACAAGTGACGAATCAACCTTCTTTTCAGCGAAAATTTCTGTGAATTGCGTTGGCGCTAGCTGCCTCTGGTTGTGATAACGGATCGTCTACGAACGACGCTGGCGTCAATGTTCTGGTTACTCCAAGCGAAACGAGCAATGACTCAAACAGCGACACGACTGTCGTCAACCCAAATAGCAACACGACCGTCGTCGCCCCAAACACCGACACAACGGAAATCAACTTATCCGAAAGTACAAACGTTCAACAATACGAGGACACGTTTGTGCGTTTAAATTATCCAGAAGGTTGGATATTGAACACCATGTCAGAAGAAGTCAACGCACAGTTTCTCGAGCCAGGTCTGAATGCGGAGGGAGGACAAAGCAACTGCGGGTTGATATCCGATCTAGCACCAGGGGCATCTCTTGTGGAGTTAACGGCTGAATTCCTTGAATTGTATGACGATTTCCCAGAACCTCAAACTTCGCTTGTTATTGTCAATGGAACCGATATAGCAAGAATTGATGGGACGATCACCGTAATAGGAGTGACAATCGATTCATCATCTCAATTAGCCTATGAAAATCAAATCGCTCACGCCGTACTGTGTGTAGACGTTGACCCTGAGAATGCTGAGCTGATATTCAATTCAATGGTTATTAAGTAAGCGCCGCCCATCACCTGTAAAGCGCGTATTGGGCATTGACCTTCATTAATCACTACGGCACAGGTTCTACTTGCCAAAACATGAAAAGCGAATCTGATGCGTTAGCACCGCTATATTGGAATATACAATAACCGACACCCTGCACTAACGACATCTCTGTATTTACGCTTTGATACTCCACCGCAACTAAGTCATACGCCCATATGATCCAGTTAGTCCCTTCGTCTGTTTCACACATTGTTCTGCCACTCTTACAGGCGTGTTTCCGTCTAACTGGTAACGCGCTTTTGTTGTATTCAATAAAGAAAGGATTAACCAAAAAACCAGTTCATGTTAGAAAATTAATGCATCAACAAATTCTGTGCACAGGACATTACGTTTTTATGCATGAGTAAACAATCCTTTGCGCCAATGACATCCTGAACAGATACAATAACTAAATGAATCCTGAAGAAATTGTTAAAACCCTTAACATGCAGCCGCACCCGGAAGGTGGCTGGTATGCGGAAACCTGGCGAGATACCGCACAACCCCGCGCGAGCGGAACTGCTATTTATTTTTTACTCGAAGCGCATCAGCACAGTCACTGGCATAAGGTAGATGCAACCGAAATCTGGCATTGGTATGCAGGCTCAGCTATGCAATTGCATCAGTATGACGGCGATAAAAGTACAGTAGATATTCTAGGGCCAGATATCACTGCATCACAAAGGCCGCAACTGATAGTGCCTCAAGATATCTGGCAAAAATCAGTGCCGATTGAAGGCTGGGTGTTGGTGGGATGCACCGTCAGCCCTGGGTTTGAATTCAACGGCTTTGAATTAGCGCCAGCTGGTTGGGAACCCAGCTGAAAAGCGACTTCAATTGCTTTCAACTGCAACACATTTTTCCTCAAGTTCAAGCTTCCTCGGGAACAAGCGGCATTACACAGTGGTTTTTCTTTAGCGATAAATTAGCGCTAGCAACTGCTGGTACAACTTTAAATTGCGTAGATAAATAATTCTGCTTAACCTGCGCAAACATCTGTCACACGGGTAACAACAGCACCTTGTATAACCTGCGGCAGTTTGCTGATCATGTCATCATTCACATCTTCGAAGTTACTGACCCATTCAAAATCAGAGATTTCGCTATTGCTCATGTGTAACTTCAAATGACCAGCGTAACAACCTGCACCCGGCCCAACAAAAAAACGTGTTGCCACAGGCACGTTACTGCTATGGTTTACATGATTGTATCTGGTATCGTTACGGCAGCGTCGCTTGCCGTGTCTGTCTCTGTAACAATCTCGCTCAATCCACTTGTCAATAATCACAGAGTGAGCGGCTTTGACAATGCTGTATTCTCCATACTTCATCTGGAAAGCAACAACGCCCTCATCTTCAAAGCTGTTTGTATTGTAGCCGTTTACCGTTCGAAGACCTTTAAATGGAACAGAAAAATCCAGACACACCGGAGCGGTATTAATTTTACCAGTGCCTCGACAACGAAGCTTCAGGTTTGTAGCAGAAACGATTGAGTGTTTTTGAGATGAATCCAATAGAATTTCGTAGCTGAAAAGTACCGTGTTTCTTTTACCATCATCTACAAGCTTGTCAGGATCGTTAGTGATTTTTCTAGCTGTGGCACAGCTGCTAACTAGTGCAGCAATGGCTACCAGTATTAAAATTCGAATCGCATTGATTTTCATTGATTTGTCCCTTTCCTGATCGAACAACGGAATAGAACAATTGTGCCACGATAGCACTTGGAAAGTAACCAGAATAAATCAATGTATACATTAGCGGTCAGATTTTATATGAATTATATTGACGAATTTCTAGTCTGAGGCCACGCAACTATAGACCCTAACCTGATAAACCCTGACGCCGCTCATTCAGCGAGAGATAGCTTCGTCGCTATTTGTTGGTCAAACGGCAAGCTAAGTTCATCAGGCACCAGGCTTCCTATCGGCTGCCATCGAAAACTTTCTTCTCGCTCCCTGAATTCTACAAAGTCGAATTTTTTATCAGTTACACGGAATTGGGGTTTGCGTTTTCCTGCACTATCCTTGGCGAGAAAACACTGATAATAAACACAAATTACCTGTTCGTCGGGCCTAATCATGGAAACCTGAAATCGCTCTGTGGTGTAGTACTGTCTTATGACTTCCACTTCCTGACCCAATTCTTCCTTCGCTTCGCGATGCAGGCAATCCAGAATACCTTCACCGTATTCCAAACCACCGCCAGGGAACTTGGTAATAAACTCCCCGTTAATGATCTCATCGGACAACAAAATATGTGTTTTTGTTTCATCCAACAACAGTAGGTAAACGCGGATATTGAATCGCGTGATTGTCATAATTAACCAACTCCAGTCAACCCCCACATATTCATTAAAACTTTATTCAACAGGTATGACATTTTACACGCTGATCACTAGTGGTCCATCCACTAGTCTCGGATAAGTGCATTCCAAACACCAATAAACAACACTGGTCAGTAGTCAGTAGATAATAAGCTTGCAGTAAACGGATAGTTCGTTTCAAACTACACTTAGTGCATACTGATCGGGTGAGGATCCATTATGCAACAGTCAACTTGACATCAACGTTACCGCGAGTTGCATTTGAGTATGGGCAGACTTCGTGAGCATCAGCTACAAGCTTTTCAGCTGTTGCACTTTCCATTCCGGGTATAGAGACAGCAAGTGAAACATCGATGGAGAACGCACCTTCTTTGCCGGTCATTGGACCGATCGCGACATCTGATGTGATTGACACATTATCGGGCACATCGAGATTCTGCGCACCGGCGACTGCTTTTATTGCGCCAATGAAGCAAGCTGAATAACCAGCTGCGAACAGTTGCTCGGGATTGGTCCCGGCACCACCGTCACCACCTAGCTCTGTTGGCGTGGAAAGATCAATAGTCAGCCTGCCATCTGATGTGCTGGAGGTACCGGCTCGACCGCCTGTCGAGGTAGCACGGGCAGTATAAATCGCATTATCAATCGGCATGTAATTCTCCTTAACAGAATGGTTATAACTCTAGAATAGTGTGAATCCGGACTGGTTGTCAAACAAATGCCAACGTGTGGAATCGAATGCCAGGTAACATTTGTCTCCCATGTCTGCTTCATATCCAGGATCGGTTTTAACTGTCACCCGTGCACCTTCTATCTGCGCCTCCACCAACATATCACCCCCCAGCAATTCAGTGACCAGAACATCTCCAACAATAGCGTGTTTCTCTGACTGGCTCGCGCTGATAGAAACATCATCCGGGCGAATGCCCAGGGTAACGGTTTGCTCAGCTGCGCTGCGCGACAAGCTTTGCGATTGCTCATTAGTTACAGGAAGTGCGAACGCAGCATGTTCCAAAACGGTATTGCCATTTGTACCGCCTAAATGACAGTCCATAAAATTCATTGCCGGCTCACCAATAAATCCTGCAACCCAGTGATTGGCAGGATTATTATAAATTTCTTTCGGCGTACCCATTTGTTGTAACACCCCGTCGCGCATGACTGCAATACGATCAGCCATCGACAGCGCTTCAAGCTGATCATGCGTTACATAGATCATGGTAGTACCCAGCTTTCGCTGCATGATTTTAAGCTCACTACGCATATGTGCTCGAAGTTTTGCATCCAGATGCGCTATGGGTTCATCAAAAAGAAAAAGCGCAGGTTCACGCACAATGGCGCGACCGATCGCCGTACGCTGCTTTTGTCCACCGGATAGTTCCAAAGGTTTTCGATTGAGCAGGGGCGTCAGTTCCAGCAGCTCGGCTGCGCGTTGGACTTTTTCATCAATAGTGACCTTATCAATTTTCTGGATCACCAACGAATTAGCCATATTCTGATAAACCGTTTTGTGTGGGTAAAGCGCGTAGTTTTCAAACACCATCGCTAAATTCCGATCTTTTGGCGGAAGATCGTTTACTTTGGTTTGATCGAAAAACACTTCACCAGCACTGATATGCTCAAGACCTGCCAGCATTCGCAAGGTCGAGCTTTTGCCACACCCCGACGGCCCAAGAATGCTAACAAACTCACCATCATTGCAAGTAAGGTTCAAGTCTTTAACAGCCGGAGTATCACCATAATACTTCCAGACATTATTTATGGTTATTGACGCCATAACGTTTCCATTCCAGATTATTGATAAAGATGTGCCAACCGATGCCAGTTGATCATTCTTTCACTGCCCCCATAGTGAGCCCTGTGACAAGGTAGCGCCGAATAAGTAATCCAAGCAAAGTCATTGGAACACTGGTGATCACACCGGCCGCCATGATCTTGCCCCATTGAATACTCGTTGGTGTAACCAGCTCTCGGGTGGCAACCGGTAATGTTTTAGCTCCACCAGATCCAATTATTGAGGCAAACAGGAAATCATTCCATGAAAAAAGAATGCATAACACAATAAATGCACCTATACCCGGTGCCGCCAACGGCAGGATGTCCATAAAGGCACCGAACCGGGTTCGACCGTCGACCATAGCCGCCTCTTCAATGGCGTAGGGTACGTTGTCAAAGAATCCTTTTAGAATCCAGATAGCAAATGGCAAATTGAACGTGGTATACGCCAGGATCAATCCTGGCAAGGTTCCAACCAGTTCCAGGTTTCTAAAAATCGCATATAACGGAACCATCACCGCCACAACGGGCGCCATTCGAGTAGATATAATCCAGAAGAAAACATGATCTTTACCACGAAAATCGGTACGCGACATAGCGTACGCCGCCATAGCACCAAGTACCACTGACACCAACGCCGATCCACTGGACGCAACCAAACTGTTAATAAAATACGTAGTGAAATTTCTTTCGGTAAACAGCTCTATATAGTGTTTGAACGTTGGTGAGAAATTAAAAAATACACTAACTCCTCTAAAGTCTCCTGTAGGTGGTAATGCAAAAGCATCCAACAGATCCTTGAACGAAGACACAAACATAATAATGAAGGGTAATATCGTCCAGACCAGAAAAATGCCAAGAAAGATTGTAGTCAGAACATTAACCAATGTGCGTGTTTTCGATTCATAGCGAACCACTTCTAAGGTAGCCACGCCCTAACCCTCACTACTTCTGGTGGTAGACGGGTTTTCAAACAACTTGACCAAAATCATTCCAAGGATAATGGTTACTGCCAACAGCGTTAGCGCGATTGCCGCACCGCGCCCTAATTTGAAAAACGTAAACGATACGTCGAACAAATAGGTCGGCAGTATTTTAGTGGAATTAGCCGGACCTCCTCCGGTCAAAACCAGTATTGCGTCGATGAATCGGAAGTTATCCATAAATCGCAATAACAAGGCGATCAATAAAAACGGATAAAGATTAGGCAGGGTAATGGAAAAGAAATTTCTGATTTCACCAGCGCCATCCACCATGTTGGCTTCGAGTTGATCACGCGGAACACGCTTTAATCCAGCGAGTATGATTAGTATGATCAACGGCGTCCATTGCCACACATCGACAATGACAATGCCCCACATGGCTGTAGCTTTATCTCCCAGGATGGACTTATCACCTAAAATGCCAAGACTCTGCATCAGCCAGTGATACCAGCCGAAAGTGGAATTAAACAAGTAGTACCAGACCAGTCCTGCGATTACCGGCGCCATCATCATCGGCATCAGGAACACGGTAACAAGCAGCTTCTCCCATTTCGATCGATTCAGAATTAGCGCAAGCATGATGCCTAAGGAGACTTCAAACAACATACACAACGAACTGTACTTCAACAACAACCACCAACCTTGAACAAATTTTCTGTCGGTATCCAGACGTGTCCAGTTCTTAAAGTTATTCCAGGTATCCCCTGCGGCACCTACGTCTACCTTATGCAGGCTCATGAATATCAGCCAGAAGAATGGATAAAGTGTGATGCACGCCAGCATAATGATGGCGGGCATCATCAGGTAGAAATAGAATCGATTTGCCACCGGCTTATTGCGCATTGCCGCAGGCTCATCGATCACCAGACCACCGTCCCGGAAAACCGCCTTCGCAGATACGAAGGCGTCTGTCATGGTAGTTGCCACCAGAACTAAACTTCGTTCAGATCATCAACCTGAACTTTGATCTCATTACAAGCTTCCTCCGGTTCAGTATCTCCTGATAAGCAGCGCTGGACTTCGGTCAGGATAATATTGTGGTACTCATTGGCTTCTGGAATCTTCGGTCCAAGTACAAAATGCGGGTCCTTAATACCGTGATCGTACACAGCATCAAACGTCAATGCGTTTGGCATATCGGTCGGACGTTCTCTTGCCGCCTTTACATCAGCCTCTTCAAGAACAGATGGGCGCGTTGGTGTACCGCCCAATTCCTTGAGTACTTTAAGCTGAGTGCTCTTGGATACTGACCAACTGGCAAACAAATAAGCCGCCTTCTTCAGATCTTCATCGGCAGCTGAATTAATGCCGATTCCACCTATACCACAGTTACAGCCATTCACTGCAGCACCATCACCCACTATCCAGTCTTGCTCACCCTTTGGACATACGGCGTAAGCTGTGCGCCCGCCA
>CAYTJF010000202.1:0-10777 GCA_964437945.1 uncultured Granulosicoccaceae bacterium | reverse complement strand
CCCACCTCTTTAGGTACAAAAGCGCCAGCGAATACCCCGTCGACGTGATGATCATAAACCGGACCTTTGTGACTACCCGGATACACCATCAACGGACCATTTTCGCTTTGCATATCATCAATGATGACGCCGATGGCGAGAATGTCATCGTTTGTATGTGGGTAGAATGCGTAATCCTGATGCCATTCAATGGGCGCACCGTTTTCCGCCGATTTCATATTAAGTTTAGTAGTGTGCAATCGAAGGTTCGGCCCGATCAGGTCTCGTGCAGGACCCAGAATAGAATCTGAATACATCAGCTCTCGCATAACATCACTGATTTTATGCGGTAGTCTGATTCGCCTGACTCGTGGTTGCTCAGGACTGTGCCCCTCCTCCAGTTCTAAACGATCATTCGATTCTGTTATGCCGCGGGATTCATCTTCAAATCGGGTAATTTCAGTTCGTATGTTGTCCATGACGTTAGTGGGCAAATGGTTTTCAATCACGAGATAACCGTTTTCATGATAAGACTCGATTTGAGATTCAGTTAGCGTTTCGTTCACGTTTATCTCCTGTTCGTGGCCATACTTGTACTACTGTTTTCAACTAATTCAAATCTAACTTTGGAAATCGATTGTACTTACTCATCTTTTTAGCCTGGCTAAAACATGCTCAAAGCTTAGTTTACACATCTCTACTTACGGTGATCTCAAAGACATAAGTCTAGTCCCTATCGACAATGTCAGCTGGAAAGCGTTGAACGCACCTTAAGAAGTATTGTGTGTTGTTCATAAATCACAACGCCGTACAGAGTCTGCATTAGCGCCAACTAACGATTCATACAGCTCTGCATCGGTATCGCCTTCGGTACCGAACACGAGAATGCGTGAATCACTGTTCAATGAAAGCACATCGGCGGCCTCTTTATCTGCCATTGCTGCAAACAGTGCCGCAAGTCCGGCTACGGCAGATTCACCAGCGACTATCGGAATTTCATCTGACTTGGGTTTGGCGAGTCTTCGCATCATTTCTACTGCTGCCGAATCAGGTACTGACATGGCGACATCAGCATGATTAACCAGGATAATCCAGGCTAACGCAGACACCTCACCGCAGGCGAGACCCGCCATTAGGGTATCCAGGTCACCGGAGACGGCGGTAGGTTCTTCGGCACGATAGCTATCTACCCAGCAAGCAGATTCATCTGGGTCGGCAAGAATAATCATTGGCCGATTTTCACCCCATCGACGCTTGGCATGTGCTGCAATTGCTGCGGCCATTCCACCCACACCGGTTTGCAGAAAAATATGCGTTGGCGCTTCTGACAAATGCTCGAACGCTTCATACGCCATAAGTTCATAGCCCTGCATAACGTCTTTGGGAACATCCATATAGCCGGGGTAGGACGTGTCAGAGACAACAAACCAATTGTTCTTAGCTGCAGTAGTCTGTGCTTCTCGGACGCTGTCGTCATAGTTTCCTTTACATCGACGTACTTCGGCTCCATAGCGTTCAATTGCCTGTTTTCGACTTTCAGAAACAGTGGCATGAATAAATATGACGCACTTACAGCCAAATCTCTGTGCTCCCCAAGCGACTGAACGACCGTGATTCCCATCTGTGGCACAGCAAACAGTGATATCCCTAACGACATCATCATGACGTCGGCTAACGATATCTGCTATCAATATATTCTGATTACCTAGCTCTTGTGTTTTGCGGTGTAACAATCGAGCCACAGCATATGCTCCACCCAAGGCTTTGAAACTGCCCAGACCAAACCGCTCTGATTCGTCCTTATAAGCAATTGAAGCAACGCCAACTTCACTTGCCAATGAATTTAAGTAATGCAATGGCGTGAGTGTGTATCCATCCCACGTTTGGATTACGTTATAAGCTTCCTGGAAGGCTTGATCATTTAATATGGCGTCTTGCTCTACCGACCAGGTTGCTTTGCGCGAAGCAGCCGAATTAACAACTAAAGTAAATGGCCGTTCGGTGCCTTGCTCTGGCCGATGAATTTCGTGCTTCATGGTTACTCTCTGTGGAATCCGGAGGAGCAGTTCCTCCGGATTTAGATGATACAGAAACCTGCCCATTGCAGGCATCATTATTCATTGGTTCGTAATCAAAGCCAAACCCACATAATCATCGGCACTGCAGTGCAGACGATAACAATATCAAGTGGCAATCCTAACCGCCAGTAATCACCAAAACTGTACCCACCAGGCCCCATAACCAGGGTGTTTGATTGATGCCCAATAGGAGTCAGGTAAGGTGAGGCAGCTCCCACTGCTATTGCCATCAGAAAAGCATCGACTGAGTAGCCAAGATTCACAGCTGTGGTAAAGGCAATGGGCGCCATTAATACGGCTGTCGGCGTGTTGTGTACCAAATCTGACAATAGCATTGAGCACACCATCAAAATTGCCAGCAACATCCAAACCGGTGCATCATGCGCAACTCCAGTGATTGCGGCTGCAATTAGTGATGTAGCATCGGTAGTCTGAAGGGATTCCCCCACCGGAATTAAGAACCCAAGCAGGACGATAACTGGCCACTCTATACTGTTATAAGCCTCCTGCAACGACACCAGTCGCATTACTACGAGCACGCCAACTACGGTAGTAAATGCAATTTGTACGGGTACTAATCCGAATGCTGATGCAAGAATACCCAGCAGAAATACAAACGGTGTAACAACGGCGCCGCGACCCGGGCTTATCTCGACTCCCCGGTTTTTGATAGCGAGACATCCCAGATTTTTGCAGACTATTTTCAATGCCTCTTTCTCACCTTGCAATAACAAAACGTCACCGGTTTTAAAGCGCAGGTGTTTTAGCAGCGCTCGTGATGCCCTGCCTTCGCGTGCAATTGCAAGTAGGTTCACACCAAAACGTTCATGTATTCTTGCCTGTCGCATAGCGATTCCTTCTACTACGCTGTTTGGCATCATTACGGCCTCTATGACGCGCACATCAGGTGAGCGCAACCATTCCATATCTACGCTGTTTGCACCTGCTTCTATTAGTTCAGGTTTTTCCAAAAGTGGTTGTAGAGATTCACTTTCCCCTTCTATGATTAAAGTATCCTCTGCACGTAGCTGCTCGAAGCTGGATGGAGCCAGGCGTCGTTTTCCGTTTCTAAAAATTGCCGTAACGGAAATATCTTTTTCACACAACTCTTCTATATACCCAACATTTTTTCCAATTAACGCCGACTCTTCTGGTACACGAAATTCAAATATGTAGCGCGCAAATTGATAATGCGCATCAGTTTCATGCTTACTTTCTTCGCTGCTGTGTGGGAGTAATCGCCAGCCAATAAGCACAATAAACACAACACCGGCAATGGCTGTAACCAGCCCTACTGGTGTGAAATCAAACATGGAAAATGGTTCGCCGGTGTTGTTAGCCCTGAATGTCGCAATAATAATATTTGGTGGCGTACCGATCAGGGTGGTTAAACCGCCGAGCAAACTAGCGAATGACAGAGGCATTAAAAGTTTTGACGGGTTGCGCTTTGATTTTTGTGCATCACGGAGTGTCACCGGCAACATCAATGCTAAAGCACCAATATTGTTCATAAATGCCGACAAAACGGCGGTGACACCAGCATTTGCTGCTATTTGACTGGTGATATGTCCGCGCGCATAGGCCAGGTATCTTAAGAAAACTTCAACAATGCCCGAACTTTGTAGGGCTTGACTGATTACCAATACGCTGGCCACCGTAATGACTGCTGGATGGGCGAATCCTTCAAATGCTTTTTCAACTGGAACTATACCGCTGTAAACGCACGCCATTAATGCCATGCCAGCGACTACATCGTATCGCCAGCGGTTCCACACAAACAAGGACATTGTTGTGAAGAGAATAAAGAAGAGGATTAATTGATCGTTGGTCATGTCACAACCATTCAGAAAATGTCATCTCAGATAATGTTATCAATGATGCTGTTGGCTAGACCCGACTCTTAAAAAATGACTGTATTCCAGCAGCTAGGATACTGCTCGAATAATTATAGCTCAAAGACAGATCGGCAAAATTCAATGCATAACAAAACTTGTTGTGCAACTTGCTGTGTATGAATATTTATTGTGATTTTGTGAGCGTAGTAGCTGCTATTGTATGCAAAATAGTAGTTCATCTGAATCGCGACGGCTGTACTTAATGTGTATTAATTATAATGTGCTCATCCAAATTAAAACTACCAGGCAAATAAACTACTGCTGAAGGAATATCATAAGTTTTATGCAGTCTGAATTGCTACGCAAATAACGTAGTGCTTGAGACGGAAGGTTTGTTAACTAAAGATTCGTTCATCACAGCAGTGCCTCTGGTTCATGATATTATGAACATAAGTTCACTGCTACTCTTTTGGTAGCAAATTGGAGTTGCAAGTTATGACTCGTTTATCGGAGAAAATTATGCCGTTGAATCTCAACGATCCTTCACTACTAAAAACCCAGGTTTTTATAGATGGTAAGTGGGTAGGAGCAGATAGCAAGGAAACTATTGATGTCGATGATCCATCAACCGGAAACGTAATAGCATCAGCACCAAGCTGCGGCACTGAAGAGACTCGACGCTGTATAGAAGCAGCGGAACAGGCGTTAATTCCGTGGCAGAAAAAGCCATTGAAAGAACGCGCCAATATCCTGCGCACCTGGTTTGATCTAATAATGACTAACCAGAAAGACCTTGCTACCATACTAACGGCGGAACAGGGCAAACCAATGTCAGAAGCAATGGGCGAAATTGCTTATGGTGCAAGTTACATTGAGTGGTTTGCTGAAGAAAGCAAGCGCGTGTACGGTGATATCATTCCCTCCCCCACTGCAGACAAGAGACTCGTCTGTATCAGGCAGCCGGTCGGTGTTGTCGCCTGCATTACGCCCTGGAATTTTCCAAACGCTATGCTTACCCGAAAGATTGCGCCAGCACTGGCGGCCGGTTGCACTGTTGTTTGTAAACCAGCTAACCAGACACCGCTTTCTGCTTTCGCAATTATCGAACTCGCCCAGCAGGCAGGTATTCCAGCTGGCGTTATCAACATTGTTACAGGTAAAACCCGTGAGATTGGTGCCGAGCTAACGTCAAATCCAATTGTAAAGAAACTGACCTTCACCGGATCAACAGCCGTGGGCAAGCTTCTGATTGAACAATGCGCAGGTACGGTTAAAAGAACCTCTATGGAACTTGGTGGTAATGCACCCTTTATTGTATTTGACGACGCAGACATTGACGCTGCTATTTCCGGAGCCATTATTTGCAAGTATCGAAATGCTGGTCAGACATGCGTCTGCGCAAACCGAATTTTTGTACAAGAAGGCATTTATGACATGTTCTCTGAAAAGTTTGCTGCAGCCGTAGCTAACCTCAGGATTGGAAACGGATTCGAAGAGGATGTAAACATCGGACCACTAATTTCAGATCAGGCCGCCAACGATGTTCTGAGCTTCATTGAAGATGCAGTTGCTGATGGCGCCAGTGTTCTCTCCGGAGGTAGCCGTTCAAACAAGGGCGAACGATTTATCGAACCGACGATTCTGAAAAATGTTAATTCGACAATGCGTGTGTTCAGTGAGGAAATATTCGGCCCGGTTGCTCCTCTGTTCAAGTTCACCACTGAAGAAGAAGTCATTCAGCTTGCCAATGCAACAGAATTCGGTTTGGCCAGTTACTTTTATTCTCGAGACATTGGTCGCGTGTGGCGCGTTGCAGAAGCTTTGGACTATGGCATAGTCGGTATTAATGAAGGCGTAATTTCCAACGAGATGGCGCCGTTTGGTGGCGTTAAAGAATCAGGACAAGGCCGGGAGGGATCAAAGTACGGATTGGACGACTATACCGAACTTAAATATATGTGTATGGGCGGGTTGATTGAGTCGTGAACTAGAGGCTATAACACTCCCACTTAAATCGCAATTGAGACTAGTTTATTGGAGAATATTATGTCGCCGAGCTACAATGGCCCTTCACTTCTCAACAACCAGATCTTGGTAAACGGTTACTTAGTAAAGGTTAACAGTGGTGAGTTTTTCGCACCTTGTTAATACAATATCTTCAGGTAATTCGAGTCACCGCGTTATTGATAGCACGCATAACAATGTCGCGTTTATTCGCATCTAATGCATCAGGATGAGGTGAACCAAACTGACCTCTATCATTATCGAAATATTTACCTGAAGCATCAGCGAATTCATCATCTAATATCGCTCGACACAGAATTTGTGCTCCAATTTTGATATCGGCACCGGCAGTTCCAAAACCTTCTTTCACCATCTTGGTGCCGAGCAATGAACCTGGATTTACAGCGATAACAATTGGTGTATTCGCTTGATCTGCCAGATCGATTGACCACACGGTGATTGCCAATTTGCTTTGAGCGTACGCTTCCATGTCGGCCAATTTTTTACTTCCGGCCATAGCTTCAATATCGACTGGCGCCTGCGCTGCCGATGAAAGGTTTACGATTCTACCTTTTGGCCCAATAATAGATAGTAATTGGGTTGTGAGTCTGTATGGTGCAAGCGTATTGACAACAAAGCGCACATCAAGTCCATCTTGCGTAACAGGATTTGGTGACTTTAGTACTCCAGCATTGTTAATTAACCCGTCTAATTGTTTGTACTTTTTATTGATTGCATCCGCCATTTTATCCACATCGTCAAGATTTGACATATCAGCGCGGTAGCTCTCGGTAGTTCCGCCACCAGACAGCGACGAAAGTTTGTCTTCAAGATCGGCAAGCTTTTCTGCACTCCTTCCGTGTATTAGCAAATGGTGACCTTCTTGAATTAGCATTTTTGCCGTTTCCAAACCAATGCCATCTGTGGAGCCGGTAATCATTATTGTTTTTTTCATTGAAGAATCCAGTAGTGTAAAAATAGTTTCTAAAGATATTGTCTTATTTAATATTGCAGTTTTAAATGTGCTACGTGATTCTTTCTTTTATGCACTGACACGTGTGGTTTTGAGTGAGCAAAAGCGATCTCACTGAATACTGTTATCTCCGGCGTCATTCTTCGTTAAAGCTGTATAATCTTCGGGTGTATCGATATCTGTTGTGAATGCCGTATCGCTTACTGGTAACCAAAGAACTTGATCGGGGTTGTTGTCTATATACTTACGACAACCAGGATTGCCGCCTTGACGCACCACTTTCTTGCGCACTGTTTCGCTGATCATGACAGGATTGCCACGTTGACTTTTATACATAGGGACAATGATTTGCTTGTCATCTGGCAAACTCTCAAAGGCATTAATTAGTTGTTGTAAATGAGTGACCTTGATCAATGGCTGATCTGCAAGGCAGATCATTGCCGCTTGATTGCCGCCACTGAGTGCACTTAGGCCACATTGCACCGAGCTCATCTGACCAGACTTGTATTCAGTGTTAACGACATAACGCACGCCAAGTTCAACAAGGTGTAGTTTTGTGAGCTCGCTTTCATGTCCGAGTACAACAACCACTTCACCGATGCCAGCGCCAACAATTGCCATAACGCTTCGTCGAAGTAACGACTGGCCTTCTACATCGAGTAATAGCTTGTTAGCACTTCCCATACGCTTTGACAAACCAGCAGCAAGGACTATCGCAGCGATATTATTTGCAACGCCACTCTTTTTTGACTGCATTGAATACTGTTGTTGAGGCATGTTTGAGTCAGTCACTGCAGCACCCGCTACCTGTATTCTCAGTCTTTTCAGTCGAACTATTTTGTGATGCCAATGAAGCTGATGAGCCCTGTTCGTTTTGCGAGGGTTCAGCATCGACATGACGGCGTAACTGAATGATTTGAGCCAGTATACTTAGTGCAATTTCTGATGGGAGCTGCGCTCCAATGTGAATGCCGGCTGGCCCTTTTAATCTATCCAATTGGCTTTTTTTGAAACCATCGGTTTGTAGTCTATCTTTAAGGGCAGCAAGTTTACGATGGCTAACAACCATACTGATGTTCGAACATTCGCAGTCAAGTGCATTCATAATAGCTTGCTTATCGTTTTTTCCCTGTGTAGCAATAACTATGTAATCGGCTTTAACCTGAGCGTACTCAGACCTGACATCAACTTGTGTAGAAACACAACTTTTATCCATTCCCGGTGCTTGTAAAATCACATTCAAACTCATGTTTACAGCTTGATCTGCCAAACTGCGTGCAACAGCAGACTCACCCATCACACACAAAGCCGGTTGGGAATGCATAGGCTCAATAAAGAGTAAAACAGCCCCACGACCAAGACAACTGGACGCGAAGTCGGTTAAACCATCAACGCCCTCCCATTGACCATCAGGAGCAACACGCAGTAAGCTTGGTCGTCCCGACTCTAGAACTTGTCTGGATAATTTAATGATGGCCGGTTGCACACAGCCTCCGCCAACCCATCCTTCAAGTTCACCTGTAGCGCTTACCCAGGCCTTATCACCAGGTTTTGCCGATGTTGGTGCCTGAACCTGTATCACTGTTGCTAAGGCAATTGGGTTTGGGGGACGTTTTTCAGCGGCGTCAATTTGCATATCAGTGCCCACTATATTCTGGATAAGGGCGCTTCAAGGGCCGCCAGGCTCTCAATATTATGACCCGGAGCGAACACATCTATTAACGGTAAAGCGGCTTGCATACTTTTTGTACTGGGTGTGTAGGACTCCTGCCCCAACAAGGGGTTTACCCATACCACACGACGCACTTGTGATTTAATTCGCTGCAGTTGGTTGACCAGGTTTTCAGGCTCTCCAGTGTCATACCCATCGCTGACCACAACAAATACGGTGCGCCGATTTAAAACGTTGCGTGCATATCGATGATTAAACTCTGCTAGTGAAACATCCAATCGCGTACCACCTCCCCAACCGAAAGAAATTAATTCCATTTTTTCAATCAAGTTGACGCGGTTTTTCTCTCGTAGTGTTTCACCAATATGCTGCAATCTCGTATGGAACGCATAGGCATCAGAATCTTTAAAAGCAGATAATATTCCACGTGCAAAACGCAAGAACAAATAGCTGTAAACGCTCATTGAGCGAGATACATCTAATAGTAAAACTAACTTTGGAATGCGTACTTTTCGCCGTCGTTTGTGCAGCCGCAAAGGTTCACCACCATGTTGTAGACAACTTCGCATGGTCCGCCTCATATCCAGACGATGGCCACGTTGACTGTGTTTCAAGCGGCGTAGCATTTGCCTTCTAATGCGTTTGGCTAACTGTTCGGCCAGCTCCTCCATTTGCCGAAGCTCTGCGGCACTGTTTAATTGTTTGAAATTAGTCTGTTCTATGGTTTCCTTGGTGCTGGCACCATCTTGACTTAAGCGACCATCGCTGGTTTCGCTGTCTGTGTCTGCGCTGGCATCGGGCACATCAAAATGTCCGCCGCCAATGCGGCTTTCTTGTTGGCTAAGGGCTGATGGCATGCTTTTGTCGCGTTCATTAATACCACCTGTGGTTGCTCTGGACGAGCCACGTCCTTTATCTTGTAACCAATACAAATCGAATAAGCGATCGTAACGCACCCAATGATCAGGCGTTGAGCACAACAGGCCTTTCATTGCCATTTTCAAATGCTTCTTGTCAACAATACCAACCCGATTAACCAATTTCTGGCAATCCACGGTTTCGGCAAGTCCAACATGAAAACGATTTTCTCTGGCGTAGCGAACAAATCCTGTTAGCTGCTCGTTAATACGATCAACCACATCAGAATGGCTTAGTGGTGTAACAGCCTCGGATTGATCACTAAGATTGTCCATAACGAGTAAATCAAGAAGCTCGACTTATTATTTTTTTGACAGTGATCTCTGGTATGGCGTCGTGATCTTCACGCGTTTTAAGCAAACAACCCAAGGTTGCCAATACGGCCTCGGAATTGTCTGCCAACGAGGACAGCTCCAACTTCAATACTGCTGCAGTCCAGTCAAGTGTTTCGGCAATGCCGGGTACTTTACGCAGATCTTCTTTACGTAATGACTGAACAAAAGAAACGATTTGCGCTGCCAGACGATCACCAATATCGGGAATACGGGCTTTGACGATACTTAATTCTTTTTCAAAGCTTGGGTAATCAATGTAGTGATACAGGCAACGTCGACGCAGCGCATCGCTTAACTCACGCGTACCATTTGAAGTCAAAATGACCGTTGGCAGACTCTTGGCCTTAACGGTACCAATCTCTGGAATACTGACTTGAAACTCTGACAACAATTCCAGTAGATAGGCTTCAAACTCTTCGTCGGCTCGATCAATTTCATCGATTATCAGCACTACCGGCTCGTCACTGACAATGGCTTGAAGCAAAGGTCGTTTTAGTAAATAGGTGTCGCTGAAAAGGTCGTCTTCGCTTATTGCCTGGCTATCGTTATCTGCCTCGGTGCGGCGGATACTAATCAGTTGTCGCTGATAATTCCACTCGTAAACAGCCGTATTCACATCAAGACCTTCGTAACACTGCAACCGAATTAACGGCCGTTCAAGTACGTCAGCCATGGTTTTACCCAATTGAGTTTTACCTACACCTGCATCACCTTCGAGTAACAGTGGTCGTCCTAACTCGTTCATCAACCATAAATTTGTTAGTAAAATAGGTTCTGCAATATAGCCTAAGGCATTGGTTTTTTCGCCTAACTCTACGAGCGATGCCTGCATGCTTGTAGGGGTGTCGGCCATATTACTTACGCTTGAACAGGCCAGAGATCAAGCCAGTAATGGTTTGTAGTATGAATTTAAATCCATTAATTTCATTGTTGCTTGTGTTGCTTGTGTTGCTTGTGTTGCTTGTGTTGCTTGTGTTGCTTGT
>CAYTJF010000201.1:0-10886 GCA_964437945.1 uncultured Granulosicoccaceae bacterium | reverse complement strand
GTTCAAGCTGGACATTGGCTCCTGAAAAATCATGGTCAGCTCACGTCCAACGATGTCGCGTCGAGCCTTTGCGCTGATATCGAGCATGTCGACACCATTGAATACCATTTTATCTGCCGTAACCCTGGCAACCCACGGCAGTAAACCCATCAACGCCAACATGGAAACCGACTTTCCGGAGCCAGACTCGCCGACAATGGCCAGAATATCACCTGCATCGACATTCACATCCAGCGAATCAACAGCACGAAACAACCCATCGCTAGTGGCAAAGTCTACACTCAGATTTTTAACTTCAAGTAAGCTCATAAGGATGACACGCCCTAGCTTCGCTTAAGCTTTGGGTCGAGCGCATCACGAAGCCCGTCTCCCATTAAGTTTATGGCTAATACCGTGATCAGTATGGCAACTCCGGGCAACGTCACTACCCACCACGCACGAAGAATAAACTCACGCGCCTCCGAGAGCATGGTTCCCCATTCCGGGGTTGGTGGCTGCGCGCCCAGCCCCAGAAACCCCAACGCTGCTGCATCAAGTATGGCAGTCGAGAATGACAGGGCTGCTTGTACGATTATTGGTGGCAAACAATTAGGTAGAACGGTGATGAACATCAGTCGAAAAATTCCGGCACCGGCAACTCGTGCAGACGTAACATAATCTTTGGGCAGTTCAGATAACACGGATGCACGCGTTAAACGCACGTAGTGAGGCTGTAGCACTATGGCTATAGCGATCATGGCGTTCTCTAGTGAGGGTCCCAATATCGCTACCATAACCAGGGCTAAAAGCAGACTGGGAAAGGCCAATATTACATCCATCAAACGCATGATTAACGTATCGATCCAACCTCCGGCAAAGCCTGCGATTAAACCGGTAACCACGCCACCACTAACGGCAAGAATGACCACCACCAAGCCGATAAAAAACGAGTATCGCGCTCCGTGCAGCAGTCGTGACAACATATCCCGACCCAGTGGGTCTGTGCCCAATAGAAACTGAGATGTACCACCTTCCTGCCAGACTGGAGGTTGTAACAGGGACTCGCGAAATTGCTCTGTGGGTGAGTGTGGTGCTATAACATCTGCCAGCAGTGCTACCAGCAAAAAACTGACAAACACGACCAGCCCGACAACCGCACCACGATTCTCACTGAAGTAAAACCAGAATTCGGACAACCGATTGGGTCGGCGAACGGTGTCTGTGAGTTCAGTATTGGTCATTCAATACTCATCGGTCAGTTTCGTCTGATTTTTGGATTGATCAGGCCGTAAAGCAGATCAACAATCAGATTCACAATCATCACCAGTAGCGCAATCAGCATAAGCCCGCCTTGTACAGACGGATAGTCTCGACTCTCTATAGCTTGCACCATCCATTTACCAATCCCTGGCCATGAAAATATAGTTTCTGTCAGTATGGCACCAGCCAACAAGGTTCCGACCGATAATCCAATAACGGTTATAACCGGTATCATGGCGTTTCGAAGTGCATGCAGGCCATTTATGCGCAGTCGGCTTAAGCCCTTAGCGCGAGCAGTGCGAACGTAGTCTTCACTTAATACTTCTAACATCGCGGAACGGGTTTGCCGTGCGATAACTGCAAGCGGTATGGTGCCAAGCACGATGGTTGGCAAAACAAGATGATGTAAAGCTGATGCAAAAGCACCAGCTTGATCTGAACGCCAACTGTCAATGAGCATAAAACCCGTGGCATCCGGGAAGTAATACAATAGCGATATACGCCCAGAAACAGGCGTCCAGCCCAACATGCCTGAAAAGAAAATAATCAACAACAACGCCCACCAGAATATAGGCATAGAATAACCAACAAGCGCTGTAGACATAAGCGCCTGATCGGGCCATTTACCCCGATTAACCGCAGCGGCTATACCAGCAGGTATGCCCAGGAACACGGCGAATAGCATGGCACAGATCGATAACTCAAGTGTTGCCGGAAATAAACTGAAAAATTCATCCCACACAGGTTTTTTCGTCTTGAACGACGTGCCAAGATCGCCACGAAAAATGCCTGTTAAATAGTCCCAGTACTGAATAAGCAGAGGTCGATCGTAGCCAAACTGCGTCATTAATGCAGCGTATCGTTCATCTGTCATGCCGCGTTCTCCTGCCATAAGCAGGATCGGATCACCCGGCAGAATGCGAATGAACATGAACGTAATTATGGTGACGCCAATGAATGTGGGGATGAACGTCAGGATTCGTTTAAGCAGAAAACCAGACATTAATTAATGGCTTTCAGATTGGCAGGTAAAATAAAAAATGGGTATCAGCCGACAATAGTTAGTGATTTATCAAATTGAGTCAGAATTTCACAACCTGTCTCAGTGACCAAAATATCATCTTCTATTCGAACCCCGAAGTCATCCATCTGATACAGACCCGGCTCAATGGTGAATACCATACCAGGCTCCAACAATTCCTCGTTGCCGCGCATTATGTAGGGATCTTCGTGAACATCACGACCCAGGCCGTGCCCGGTTTTATGTCTCACCCTGTCGCTATAGGCAGAGTTTTCAAGTACCGTAGTGGTTATATCGTCTATGTTGTGTGCAGTGACCGATGGTACAACCGCTTTGCACCCGGCCAAATTGGCGGCCAATACTGTTTCGTAAACAGCCCGTTGCGTATCGCTACACTGCTGAACAAAGAAAGTTCTGGTGATATCGGCACACAGTCCGTCGACTCTTGCACCAAAGTCAAGCAGTAAAGCATCACCTGCTTTTATTTGATAGTCAGCGCGGGCACTGGCATGTGGCTTAGCTGAATTATCTGCTGCTGCAACTATAGGCTCGAAAGACATTTCATCTGCACCAGCTGCAAACAGGTTTTGAACCAAGCTTGATTCAATCTGTTTCTCGCTCATACCAACCCGCACCTGATCAATGGTGCTTTGTAATGCCATTTCAGACACTGCAATGGCTTTACGCAACGCGACTATTTCTACATCGTTTTTACATAGGCGCAGTGCTGCTATTTCTTTTTGTGCATCGACAATGTCAAGACTGTTGTTGGCTGCTTTCATCGCATGGTGCACAAACACACGCATTGCCTGACCTTCAACACCGATACGTTTGACACTCAGGTGTTTGAACAGGGAATCAAACGCAGGTTGATAACCGTCTTGATCTTTCCAATCAAACACATCGCCTTCAAAATCTATGGCTTTAAACGAGCCCAATTCAAGATTGGGTACTACGGCAGCAGGTGTGCCAACGGTTGGCACTACCACCATAAGCGGACGCTCATTTTGATGAAAATTGACGTTGAACAAGCGTTGAAAGTTGGCACCGGGCACCAACGCAATGGCATCCAGTGACAGGCTTTGCGATACTTTGCGTAGATTGTCGTAACGACTGGTCATTGAGATTTTCTAACCAAGGCTTTTTGAATTAATGGATAGAGCAACGATTGCACAATCGCGGAGACCACCTGTAGGTGAAACACCAGCGATTGTGCTTCCGTTAAATTTTACTTGATGCTAACACCATAGAAAATATGCCCACCGAAAGGATCGATCTTGAAATCTTCCACCTCTTTACGAAGAGGCTTATACACAACTGAGTGTGCAATGGTTGCCCACGGCGCTTGCTCTTTAAAGATTTTTTGCGCTTCCTTGTAAAGCTCAGTGCGTTCGCCTACATCAGAAACAGTTTTCGCCTTTTGAACAATATCGTCAAACGGCTGGTGACACCATTGTGCACGGTTAGATTTTCCGACGCCATCACAACCGAGCAACACTGCAAGAAAGTTGTCCGGGTCGCCGTTATCACCAGTCCAGCCCAGTAGTATTGCACCCTTTCGATCAAGCGCTTTAGACTTTTCCAGGTACTCGCCCCAATCATACGTTACGATGTTTACCGTAACACCAATTTTACTAAAGTCTTCCTGGATAACCTCAGCCATGCGACGAGCATTTGGGTTGTACGGGCGCTGCACTGGCATGGCCCAGATATCCATTTCCAAATTCTCGACACCAGCCTCTGCAAGCATGGCTTTTGCCGCTTCCGGATCGTAAGGGTCGTCGACTGTAGATTCATCGTAAGACCAGATGGTCGGCGGAATTGGATTCTTAGCCGCTTTTCCAGAACCTTGGAAAACAGCATCCAGAATGGCCTGTTTATTAATACCCATGTTCAACGCTTTGCGTACATTGACATTATCAAAAGGTGCAACCTGTGTGTTGTACGCCAAGTAGCCAACGTTTAAACCTTCCTGCTCCAGGAGTTGCACGTTTTCATCAGCTGCCATGGCTTCCAGGTCGGCAGGGTTTGGATACGGCATAACATGACACTCACCAGCTTGTAGCTTTTGATATCGAACCGATGCATCAGGTGTAATGGCAAACACCAGATTAGCAATATCAGCAGGACCTGCCCAGTAGTCGGCATGGGCTGAATAACGAATAACCGCATCTTTTTGGTAGGCAACAAATTTGAACGGACCCGTACCAATGGGTTGTTGATTTAGTAGGGTTAGATCACCACCCTCTTCAATCTGGGCCGCATACTCTGCAGACAAAATAGACGCGAAGTCCATTCCAAGGTTTGCGATCATCGGCGCTTCAGGGCGATTCAGCAAAAACTTCACTGTGTAGTCGTCCACCTTTTCAACAGAGCTGATCAGGTCTGGCATGGACATACCACCAAAATATTCCCAGGTACCATCAGATGCTTTGTTAAACGGGTGGTCTTCCAAACGTTGTCGTTCGAATGAGAATACGACGTCATCTGCATTAAAATCACGGGTGGGAGTGAAGTATTCAGTGCTGTGAAACTTTACGCCTTCACGTAATTTGAACGTGTACTCCAAACCATCATCAGAGACCTCCCAACTTTCAGCCAACGCCGGCGCGATAGTAGTTGTGCCACGTTCAAACTCAACCAGTTTGTTATATAGCTGCCGAGATGATGCATCGAATGTTGTACCCGAGGTATACAAGGCGGGATCAAACCCATCGGGAGAGCCTTCAGAGCAATACACCAGAGTTTGAGCGTGTACAGAAGTACTGATCGCGGCGCCCAATAGGCCAATCGCCATCAATGTTATTTTGGTTTTCATATAATCCCTCTTGGTTTCTCTCATTTCCTGTATGGTCCGAGCTGGTTTGACCCGAACCAGTGTTGTCCAAACTTACTTAATGTTCTTTATACTGTTCTTTATACTGTTCTTTATACTGTTCTTTATACTGTTCTTTATGGTTCGTACTCGCGCTTTTTTACCGCTCAGATACGGCCAGCGTTTCTCGCGCCAATTGTTTTGACACAGTTTCAATTGTACATGAGCACTATAAGGCCTCAAGCGCAATATTGAGCCTGAATTGGATGAAATTGACAAGAATGGACGTTAGGTGCTGGAAGGGTATAACCAGAGGTGGTACAAATTGTCTGCAGAGGAGCTGTAATCCCAATATTACATTTTAATTCTGATGTAATGCATGGAGCCGCGCTACCAATTGCGCGGCAATTTTTTGAGGATATAAATAATACCGTCTTGTAGCTCGATGTATTCACCTTTAACGAGCTCAGCCATGACTTTGCCTACCATTTCACGAGAAGCGCCAATCATATTACCCAGATCCTGGTGCGAGTATTTCTTTTCAAGTCGAGCACTGGCTTCAGTTTTATCAACGCTCAGTTCTTGTAACTTATCGGCAAGACGACGATAGACGTTATCCAAAGCCAGACTTCGACTGCCTTCAGTTGCATGCCGCAAGCGTTGGGTCAGGGAACGAATAATACCCAGACTCATTTCAGGGCTCTCTCTAAGACATTGGATAAAGCTCGATTTGCCGATCATAAGCGCGGTTGTTTTATCTAATGTAGAAACAGACGCTGAACGCGGTTCGTCATCGAGCAATGCAATATCGCCAATAACTGCACCAGCTCCTTGTTCGTAGAGCACCAGCTCTTTTCCATCTTCGTCACTGACAAACACTTTGACAAGCCCTGATTGAATAACATACATCGACTCACCCGCGTCGCCCTCTGTCATCAAGATAGCGTGCTTTCTAAATTGCACCTCACGAGAATGTTCAGCAAGCAGGCTAAGCTGCTCCTCATTTAAATGCTGAAATAACTCGACCGGTCGCAATAGTTCTATTGGGTCAGACATATATACAATTCCTGTTGATTTACCTGCGTCACATATTCATTTAGCGGCATTTTCAATTAGCGGCATTTCCAAAATATTTCTAAATAACCGCTCTAAATAACCGAATTTCCAACTAATGACAAATCTAATTTACGATAAATTCGATTTACAATAAATTCTATTTGCGACGCAATTAATTTGTTTCTACTTCAATTTCCATTGAATCAGATTTATGACAGTGTGTGAATCAGTCATAAGCACTATGAATTTCTCACTTTCGTTGCAATAGTATCCAAACTTATCGCCGCTTCTTGCGCTTTTTCTTTTTGCGGGTAATTTTACCCACACCTGGCTGATTAGTATTTTCAGGCTTTACCGCTTGCCCAATGATCTTATGTTCAGGCTGTTGATCATTATTTTGTTGGCTAATATCCGCTCGCCTATCGTTTATTTGTCGTTCGGCTTCATCCAGTGCGCGTTGTTGGTGCGGCAGTACAATATCACCAGATTTGGGTTTAAAGGCCGTGGTAGGCAGCCAGTCACTGAACTCCGCCCCATATAATTCCCAGATGGTGACGAACAGTGCAGCAATGATCGGCCCAATGACAAACCCCATAAAACCAAACGACATTATCCCACCCAGGGTGCTAAAGAAAATCATTAGCTCATGCAAGCGCGTGTCATTGCCAACCAGCTTGGGACGGAGCACATTATCGATACTGCCAACCACCACGACACAATAAACAGCCAACAAGGTCGCAACAAGATATTCACCGCTAACAATAAGGTAGATCACGGCAGGCCCCCAGACAAGGGCAGTGCCAATACCCGGAACCACCGACAAAAACATCATGGCAACAGCCCAGAATAATGCACTGGGTATACCCGCAACATGCAGTGCCAAACCCGCTAGTATGCCTTGTAAAATGCCAATAACCGCAGTACCTTTCAACGTGGCACGAGTTACTGAGGTAAAGCGTGTTAATAATTTTTTTTCGTCTTCGTCGTTAAGCGGCAGATAGTAAAGCAGGTAGTACAACAACCGATCACCATCCATCAGAAAGAAAAACATGGTGTATAAGATAATAATCAGCGAAAGCAACGCGCTGAAGGTGCTGACAGTTGCAGCCTGTGCCGTATCCATGACTAATTTGCTAACTGAGCCTGTTAACTTAGCAAGCCAGTCCAGAGCTTGCTCTCGATAGGGCAAGATCTGATCGTAAAAAGGCAGAGCTTCGAGCTTGGCAGTAATGAGTCCCGGTTGCGCCAGTTGCTGCTGAACCCAGGGTCTGGCAGATTGCGCTACTTCCAACCCCTGCGACAACACAGTTCCGAAAACCAAAAGCAGCGGCACAAACACAAATACCAGAACGGTAAGCAAAGTCAGGGTTGCAGCCAGTGCAGGGCGATTACCGATACGCACAAAAAACCATCGATACAGCGGTGTAAACAAAGCCGTAAATAGTGCGGCAATAAAAATTGAAAGCAAAAACGGCTTTACAACCTGGTAGAACAGTAGTGATATCACTCCGAGGACGAGAATAAGTACCGCTCGGTTGACAAAGGATTGCTGCATTGGGTCGCAAGTTCGATAACTGATTCTGCAGTCTAATTCAGCGAAATCATTCTGTCACACTAAAATGCTAATAATTGCCGATAAATCAGCGGCATAAGGCTATATTTCCACTTCAAGCAGGCACCAACTCGCAATCAGATCACGATTAGGCGATAGTACATCTTACAAATGAACAGGTTCAGAGAATGGTCGTCGTTGTTATGGGAGTAAGCGGGTGTGGCAAGTCAACTGTTGGTGCTCAAATTGCCCGACAACTTGGGCTTGAGTTTCTGGACGCGGACGACCTGCACCCACCTGAAAATAAAAAACGCATGTCTGCTGGCATTCCACTAACCGACGAAAACAGGCTGCCATGGTTGAAAACTGTGCGCGACTATGCTGACACTCGCAATAAAAAAAGAATTAACTGTATTATTGCTTGTTCTGCTTTGAAAAAAAGCTATCGCGACATTCTTAACCAGACACAGCCTACATGCTATGTTTTTCTCAATGGCTCCAAACTGTTGATTCGAAAACGAATGCAAGATCGTTCGGGTCATTTTATGCCAGCGTCATTGCTGGATTCGCAATTCGACGCACTTGAGTTACCTGCAGGAGAAGCAAACGTTGTCTGTGTTGGCATTGATAGCACACCAGCGGTCATCGCGTCGACAGCCATTACCGCCCTGGAAAATGCCAACTTGCTGTAAAGCATAGCTGGAAAGCGCATCTCAATTCGATAGTCTGAAAATGTTTATAATGTAGGTCGCTGTAAATGCTCACCACACTAGCCACCAGAACATCATCAGAAACACGACCAGGAACAAATATGAGTCAAACGCTTCTTCTAATGGGCCCTTTGTTTGAAGCCACGATGACCGAGCTGGAGACAATCTACAACGTAGAGCGGTATTGGCAAGCAGCAGATAAAACCGCGTTACTCAATTCAATTGCCGACAAATGCACCGCTATCGTTACAGATGGTGGTGCGGGTGTATCGAATGACATATTAGAACAGCTGCCAAAAGCAAAAGTGGTCTCTGTTTTTGGTGTCGGTGTTGACGCGATAGATCTGGACTACTGCCGCGCTCAGGGAATCAGCGTGGGCAACACCCCCGATGTGCTCAGTGATGATGTTGCCGATCTGGCTGTAGCGTTAGCTCTGGCCACCTGTCGACAACTGGTTACCGGTGATCAATATGCCCGCGATGGTCAGTGGCCAGTGCATGGAGCAATGCCTTTAACAACACGCATGATGGGAAAATCTGCCGGTATTTACGGTATGGGAAGTATTGGCAGTTGCCTGGCGAAGCGCCTTAACGCATTTGATATGCCCGTTAGCTATTGCAATCGAAGTCAAAAAGCCGGGTCACCGTATAAATTTATTGCGTCATTAAAGCAACTTGCCAGCGAATCAGATTTTCTTTTCGTCACAGCCGCTGCAACCAAAGGCACAATCGGCTCAGTCGATAGATCAATTCTTGATGCACTAGGTCCCCGGGGGTACCTGATCAATGTGTCGCGCGGCACACTTGTAGATGAACCCGTGCTGGTGGAGTATCTGGCCAACAAAAAAATTGCCGGCGCCGGTCTGGATGTGTTTCACAGCGAGCCTGACATTCCCGCGTCTCTGCTTGGTCTGCACAACGTGGTACTGCAACCACACAATGCCAGTGGCACACACGAAACACGACAAGCCATGGGCGACCTTATGCTGGAGAATCTCAACAACGGCATAACTGGTACGCCCATGGTTGCACAAGTTGTTTAACAATTAATTTAAAACGCAGCAAACAGGATTTCAGGAACATGAGCCCAAATAGCGACATAGCTTGCGACATAGCATTAATCGGACTGGCCGTTATGGGCCAGAATCTGGTGCTTAATATGAATGACCATGGCATCAAGGTCGCGGTATACAACCGAACAACCCAGAAAACTATCGATTTTATTAGCGGTATTGCAGCTCAGACAGACATTCGTGGTGCAAAAAGTCTGGAAGAACTGGTTGGCATGCTCAGCGCACCCAGAAAAATTATGTTGCTTGTCAAAGCCGGCGACCCTGTTGACGCTACTATCGAACAGCTACTACCGCTACTGGACAACGGTGATGTCATTATTGATGGTGGTAACTCCAACTTTACCGATTCTGAGCGACGCGCCCAATACCTTAAAACCAAAGGTATTCGTTATCTTGGGATGGGCGTATCAGGCGGTGAAGAAGGTGCGCGTAACGGACCATCGCTGATGCCAGGTGGTGATGCGACAGCATGGCCATTAGTTAAAGACATGTTCCAGAAAATAGCCGCCAAAACAGACACTGGCGAACCCTGCTGCGACTGGGTTGGTGATAACGGTGCTGGCCACTTTGTCAAAATGGTACATAACGGCATTGAATATGGCGACATGCAGCTGATCTGCGAAGCGTACCACTTTATGAAATCTGGTATCGGTCTGGACAATGCCCAAATGCACAACATTTTCGCTCGTTGGAATACCGAGAAACTCGATAGCTACTTAATAGAAATTACCGCCGATATTCTAAATTTTCAGGAAAACGGTGGATACGTGCTGGACACCGTGCTTGACCGAGCCGGGCAAAAAGGCACTGGCAAATGGACAGGCATCAATGCACTGGAGCTCGGTATTCCGTTGACGCTCATCGGTGAAGCTGTTTTTGCG
This sequence comes from uncultured Granulosicoccaceae bacterium, assembly GCA_964437945.1. Lineage (GTDB taxonomy): Bacteria > Pseudomonadota > Gammaproteobacteria > Granulosicoccales > Granulosicoccaceae > Granulosicoccus. Next base: position 539 of record CAYTJF010000201.1, on the reverse strand, counting down.
CGCTGCCTCTCTGCGATTAAAGATGAGCGCGTAACGGCCAGCACATTAATTCAAGGCCCACCGGAAAATCAACAAGCAATAGCCAAAGATGAGTGGATAGAGGCATTGGGACAGGCCTTGTATGCGTCAAAAATAATCTCCTATGCTCAAGGCTTCATGTTGATGCGAGCTGCAGCAGAAGAATATCAATGGTCTTTAAACTACGGTGGCATTGCTCAAATGTGGCGAGGCGGTTGTATCATTCGTTCTGCATTTCTTGACGAAATCAAGGCAGCCTATGACAAAGAACCTGCCCTGCAAAACCTGTTGCTGGATAACTATTTTCGAACCGAAGTGGATGCAGCACAAGCACAATGGCGCAAACTTGTGGCCAAAACGGTTGAGCTTGGCATACCCATGCCAGCAATGAGCAGTGCCCTGGCTTTTTTTGATGGCTACCGAACAGCTTCACTACCAGCAAACCTGTTACAGGCTCAACGAGACTATTTTGGTGCACACACTTATCAGAAAGTCGATGGCGATGGCAGCTTTCACCATAC
>CAYTJF010000200.1:0-10959 GCA_964437945.1 uncultured Granulosicoccaceae bacterium | reverse complement strand
GCGTAGCGACAAAATAACCAAGTACCGTACCTAATGAGGTAGTACCAATATAACTTTTAACTTCTTTTAAGTTATTGACTAAGGAGCTGAACGACATTTTTACTTTGTGTACCGTAACTTTGCCCTGCGACGTTTCAAGCGTCCATAACATTTCACCGATACCATAAATACCAATCGCAAGCACAAGGAAGTTAATACCATGCATAAAGCCAGAGATATCACCGAAAATCAGTCTCGGTTTTCCAGAAATGATATCCAGCCCGATTGTGGCCAGTACCAAGCCGATAAGTATAGAAAAAATAGTTTTGGGAATGTCGTCACCACCGAGCCCGATAAAAGTGGCAAATGCAAGTAACATCAACGCGAACTCTTCTGGGGGGCCGAACTTTAGTGCGAATGATGCCAGTGGAGGTGCAAACAATGTGAACAACACAACCGAGATTGTACCGCCAATAAACGAAGCGACTGCCGCTGCGACTAGTGCTTTATCGGCTTTGCCAGACTGCGCCAGCGGCCTTCCATCAAACACCGTGGCCACGGCCGTCGATGCACCCGGTATTCCCAAGGTTATCGAACTAATAGCACCTCCATACATGGCGCCATAGTAAATGGCTGCTAGAAATATAATCGCTGAAGTTGGCGGCACCAAAAAGGTTATTGGTAAAAGAATCGCTACACCGTTAACGGACCCAAGGCCAGGCATAGCGCCAACCAGAAGTCCGACGGTACAACCGATGATAATCATGGTCAGGTTCAGTGGCTGCAATGCCTCAAGCAGGCCGGCTCCCAGTAGACTCAATACAACGTCCATTATTTAGCCTCCTTACTATCAGACACAGCGCCATCAGACCCAGCATCAGTAGATTCGGCTTGATCAGATTCACTCTGGCCAGTTTCAAATCGCGACGAACTGGACCTGCGTAAGCTACGGTGAACAACCCATTTTTGAACCCAGTAGCAAAATACACCAAACACCGCCAATAACGGTATCGATACAATTGGGTGCCGCAGTGTGGCAAGCTGATCCTTAAAACTACTTGCGTAGATCAGATCGTAAACTGGATAAAAAACCGGATCGGTTATCGCTTTAGGCAAAGGAATAGTCAGGGCAATTTCGAATAAACAAAAAATGGCAAACGGTATGCAAATAGCCAGAGATATGGTTAAAGCCCAGCTATGATGACCAATAACACGTAAATAGAACAACAGGAAAACGATTAACGACACATATATTCCAAGGTACTGCGTACCTAGCAGCAAACCAAGAATCGATGCCGCAGAGGTGCCAACCACAATAACCGTGTCGCGAGTCATATAGGGTTCGAGCGATCGCGACTCGGGTGTTATTTTTTTAAACCACCGATACAGAGTAAGCAAACACATAGCCAGCATGCCAGCGGATAACCAGAATGGCCATGCACCCGACCCTGGCCCCTTTCCTTCTATCCAGCCAATATGTAATTCCGCACTCTTGACCATCAACCCGATGGAACATAATGCTAATAGTATTGCAAAGATCAATTCAGCAGTTCGAACAGTCATTCTGGAAACAGCACCCGTATAATTTTATTATCCATTCGGTTATTGAATCAAACTATCTGGTTGCACTTCCCTGCACAACCAGTAACTTGATACTCAGGTGATCGATTTGTACATAATCAATTTGTTCACCCAATTAATCTATTAACCGGCTTACTCACCCCGGATTATTCACCAGTGATGGCTTCAGCACCCACAGCCTCAATCAGTTCGACGTGACGCTTCAACTGTACGCTGTGGAACTCAGCTAAATCATCACCAGCTGACCACTCGCCACAGTCAAGACCATCGTCAACACAAAATTGCTGCCACTCTTCTGAATCGAATACCTGTTTGAACAGATCTATGTAGAAGGCTTGTGCTTCTGCTGACATTTCTGGAGGTCCATTCAATGAACGCTGCATGTAGTACTCGATATCAACACCTAACTCTTTAGCCGTTGGAACATCAGGGTATGCTGGCAGACGCTCAGCAGTAAATTGAACCAGTGGCTTTGTGTTTCCTGCTCGGAAAAATTCATTCTGCTCAGCTGGATTGTTTACCGTTGAGTTGATGTGCTTTCCGACCAGATTTTTGGCCACCGTGCCACCACCAGGAAACGGAATATAAGTGACTTCGTATTCAAATTCTTTTTCCATCATGGCGGTAAGAATTGAATCTTCCTGACCAGAACCGGTACCACCGACTTTCCAGTCTATACCTGCAGCTTTTACGGCTGCAACGTAGCTATCCAGATCGGTTATTTCTTTATCGTCAGTGTGCACCCACAGTAAAAAGTTATCGATAGCCATTCGGCCAATAGGTGTAAATTTGGAAACATCTACACCCAATTCTTTTTGGATAACAGGAGTGGTGTAAAAACTATTTAATGTAACAAGCACTGTGTGGTCGTCGCCCGCTTTATCCTGCATGTAGCGCAGTGCTTCTGCACCAGAGCCACCTGCTTTGTTAATTGGAATAACAGGTCTTGGAGACAGGCCTTTCTTTTCTATGAGCCCTTGAATAAGACGCGCAATCTGATCAGCACCTCCACCTGTACCGGCCATGATAATCATTTCTATCGGCTTCTTCGGCGACCATTGAGCAACGGCCGATGCAGAAAACGTTAGTGCCGTGCTAGCGGCAACAACTAAAGGCAATAACGGTTTAATAATTTTTCTCATGAATTCCTCCAAACACAATTGATGCATCGCGACACTGTAAAATCGGATGACGTAAGTTATGCAAAGTAATGCATACCCGCATCGGAAACTACCCGACTGAATGAGACATGTCAAAGTACTTTTAGTAATCGCATACCCGGCTATCTGATAGAAATACATTTAGACAAAAACACTGCGGACAGACGAAACCTACCGACTCATAACTACCGTCAGTAATAGAGAAAGTTCTGTCAGAGAATTAAAAATCAGCGAATCGCAGTTATCATAGTTTGTCCAATATCCATCGGTGTTTTGGCAACCAGAACGCCAGAGCGTTCAAGTAATTCTTTTTTTGTAGCGGCTGTTCCTACGCCTATTTGTTGTATTGCTCCTGCATGCCCCATTCGCTTATCCAGCGGAGCATATTCTCCTGCGATGTAAGCCACAATCGGTTTTTGATAATGGCTATCTTGTAAAAAATCAGCAACTCGCTCCTCAGCGCTGCCACCAATTTCACCAATCAGAACTACACCATCGGTAGTCTCGTCTTCGTTAAACAACTCCAGTACATCCACAAACGACAATCCTCCAACAGGATCTGCACCGATACCAATGCAGGTAGACTGACCCAATTCGTTTTGTGTGGTTTGCATAACGGCTTCATAGGTTAACGTACTCGATCGCGACACTATTCCAATTCGCCCGGGCTTAAATATCTCCAGAGGCATGATGCCAACCTTGCATTGTCCAGGTGTTACCACACCAGGGCAATTTGGCCCGAGCAGACGACAAGACGAATTAGCCAAAGCTGACCGAACGCGCACCATATCGAGTAAGGGAATACGTTCGGTAATGCAAACTATTAGCGGCACCATAGCTTCTATCGCTTCAATAATAGCGCTGGCGGCATGTGCCGGTGGCACAAGCACAACAGTCGCATTTGCATTCGTTTCAACCATTGCCTCGGTCACCGTATTAAATACTGGTAATCCCAAATGCAGTTGACCACCCTTTCCCGGTGTTACACCGCCAACCACTTGAGTTCCGGTTGCAATAGCCCGCTCGCAATAGAATGAGGCTTGCTTGCCAGTAAAGCCCTGGCAGATAAGTCGAGTGTCTTTGTCAACGAGAATGGCCATGACGTTTCTCTAAGAGACACCCGTTTCAGTTTCGTTTTTTTTCCGTCGCCACCACTTCTTTGTTTGTGAAGTTGTTTTGGATGTTTTAGCTGTCTGAGATTTCGTTAATTTTTGTTCGGATGGGATACTGTTGGCTGCATCCACGGCTGCAGTGATGGCGCTGCTCAGATCAGTTGTGACAAAACTGTTTGGCATTGATGCATTCAATCGTTCAATGGCCAGAGATGAATTGGTTCCGGCCAATCTTACTATCAATGGGACGTTGATCTGCTGATTTCCGTTCAGTAGTAACAAGGCATCAGCTACTGCATCGCAACGCATAATTCCACCACCGATAATGTTTATCATTAACACATCGACTTTGTCGTTTAACAGCACTAATGATATGGCCTGGCTAATTTGCTCAATACTGGATGATGGGGGTATATCCATAAAATTTGCAGGCTTACATTCGCTATCGTGCAACGAATCCAGCAAAGCCATGGCTAAACCTGCTCCAGCCGTTACGGTACCCACATTACCGTCGAGTTCAAAGTAATTTAACCCAAGACACTTTGCTTTGAATTCGGATTCAGATAAATCTTCATAGGCAATCATTTGTTCTTCGTGACCCTGCCGGAACAATGCGTTGTCATCCCAAACAATTGCTGCATCGAGTGCGCAAAGTTCACCACGTTCATTTAGTCCAACAGGATTGAGTTCAATAAGTGTTGCGTCTTTGTCAATAAAAATTGAGAGCATGATACGCAGCAAATCATTCAGCTCAGTTGCAGCGCCATCACCGTAACCAAAATAACCGGCTATATCAGATGGCGCATCAGGCTGTTTAATATCAACCATAAAACGCGCTATTTGATCTGGGGACTGTTTGGCTAATTGTTCAATCTGCACTCCACCCGAATTCGATGCGATAAACATGAGTGAACCGCTGTCGTTGTCTATTGTGAGAGCCAGATACTTTTCGCCTTGCAGTTGAACACGTTCCTCTACGTATACACTTTCCACCAACTCGCCAGCAGGACCGGTTTGATTGGTCACTAATACATTGTTAAGCATTTGGGAACTACAGGCCTTCGCTTCAGCCGGGCTTGAAACAAATCGAATGCCACTGCGAGATTGGCTGTCGTTTTTAAAATGCCCTTCAGATCGCCCACCGGCACGAATTTGCGCTTTCACAACACAGTTTGATTGCGGCAATGATTCGGCAATTTCGATTGCCTGTTCAACAGACTTCGATAATCCACCACTTGGTACCCGCACGCCAGCGTTGCGCAAGATATGCTTGGCTTGATGCTCCGTCAAATTCATTAGCTATCAACCACCATGGTGCAATATTGCTCTACATCTGGTATTTGGTATACCAAACTACCACCACTAATCAAATTTGCAAGCGTTTTAAGTGACTTAGAAGCTATATCTGCTCACTAATTTGGTTCAAATTGTCTCTACTAATGGGTAATGGATTCAGATTCTGACGGAAAGGATGGCAAAGTCGGAGATAGTCATTTTGTGAAGCATGCACGCGTGCTCAATGCTATTTAATTGGCGCAAGTTGTAGCTGTATACATTAGCTCAAGCGAACAATAGGTAGATTATGGATGAAATACTGGTTTTTTGAATAAAGAGCCCGCTGCACAGAATGTGCAACGTCTCCATTTTGGCAGCGCAGTACCACTTTGTTTCTGGTGCGTGGGTACTACTACACCATTGCCACTAGCCGGCATTTCTCCTGGTACAGTTTGCAACTAAATGCGCATCAACATAAGCGACCGTCTGCTCAAGCGAATCCAGAGAAACGCCAAATTGCTGACCAACTGCCTGCACCAATCTATCCACTCGCTCAATATTTTTAGCGCCATTAAAAACGGCCCTTGCACCTGATGACGGCTTGCTTAAACCAATAGCCGCATTGGCGTATTTGTCAAAAGGCACCATATCGGCTTCATCCGCACCCATTTTTACGCATAGATCAACAACCCACTGGTATACGCGCTTCGACTCTTCCAAATCGACATGCACCGCATCACGAATAGACACCATGGCGGTTTCTTGTATGCAACGATAATTTCCGGTAATCAGCATGCTCCACTTCGCCAAGGGTACATAAAGAGAATCAAATACTTTCAGTTTAACCGGCAAGGCAATAGTAGAATTATCCGGCAAGGAAAATTCTATCGCTTCAATATCAGCCTGTATTTTCTTCAGCATGTCGGTATGCTCGTCTGATTCAAAGCGAGCTACTTTAAAATTAGTAGGCAAACTGACTTCGAGAATATTTTTACCTTCTCCTGCAGGTCGGAAAGCTTGTGGATCAGGGCTTGCCAGTGTCACAAGGCCTGGTTCGAAATTTTTCCAGACTGCCGGTTCAGTAAAACTTGGCAGCAGCGCATCAACATTGAGTGCGGGTAGACGTGACAGATAAGGTAGCGGTGGCATGTTCATAATAGCCATAGCCGGCACTTTGGCTTTGGCAACATCATCCAATAACTTGCGAACACCTGGGACCCCATATTGCGGTTCTTGCATGCCTAAAACAACCAGATCATAATCTTTGGGATTGACCTTATCCGGCACACTTGCCTGCAATGATGCGTCTATCTTGTTCGAGTCGATATGCACAAGATCGTCACGTTCACGTACCGGCATTTTTACAACCGTGCCTTCGGCGTTGATTAAACTGGCGGTACCTGCAGTACACACCAGCGTGACAGAGTGCCCGGCGAGAAGCAGTTTTGTGCCTAACAAAGAACCATAGGAGGCCCCCATGATCAACACATTGTATGAATTCTTCATGTACCAACCCTTAAATAATTAAAATAAAAAGCTCTGGAATAACCATAAATGCTCACAATACGAGACAACCTATATCTGCCAAAAAGCAAATCGAGCAGTACGCATTTAAAGGTTACGTTAACGGCTAAATTAACGGCCGCTGGTGGGGGGACTAAAGCACAGATGGGTTGGATGTTTAAACTATAAATAGCATTGGTTAAGCTTATTCTGAAAGCTGTGTAATTCAACTACATAAAATCTGTTGGCACAGTTATTGGCATCAACAATAGTCTATCGCAGTGACTCAACCACGATCACACGGATATTGCACCGGTATCACGCGGGCATTTTTGTCGCTGACAATAGTGCTGTTGCCACTTTGGTACAGTTTTGCTTAAGGCCTGACTTTGGCCGCCGAAGGATTTAGCTAGTTAAACTACTTAAGAGTAACGTAGGACAAAACCTCAACTACCTGTTGCGGAGTCTGTGCCCAGGCCAGCGCTGCTGAGTCAACTTCTTTGAGTGCATGGATGATGGATTCATCATGCAAAGTAATATAAGGCTTTGACAGTGCCGCGCAGTAGCCTGCATCAAACGCTGCGTTCCACTGTTTGTATTTATCGCCAAAACGAATAATCGCCACATCGCATTTCTCCAACTGTACTCGCGTGCGAATAGCATTAACTTTGGAGGACTTGTGATCGCGCCAGAAACCGTTTGTCTCATCACCTAGTACATCACCAGCAGCATCACTGGCTTCATGATCGGTTACGGCTGACGTGAACTCGGCTGGCAGATTTGCAGCTTTTGATCCGTTAATTATTTGGTCTCGCCAATCGGTGTGAATCTCGCCAGATAGATAAACCAAGTATTTCATAGTGTTGTTACCGGAAAAGTAAGACTGGAATTTTACAGGAACGCAGCATTTCTGTGGTGGTGGATCCTATGATTAAATTACGGATACGAGAGTGTCCGTATGCACCCATTAATAACAGGTCATAGTCGCCTTCATCCACTTTCTCAGCAATGGCTTTTTCCGGCTCCCCCTGTAACACTTCGCAGGTCACCTTGTAGCCAGCATCGTTCATTGCCTTGGTGGCGCGTTCAAGACTGGCAGTATTACTGGTAGCCCCACCGCTTACCGTAATTAAATGGCACTGCAAATCGGTGAAACAGTCCAGGTTCGATGCATACTCTACCGCTTTCCAGGCACTGTTACCTCCATCAAATGCGATAAGAAATTTTTTGATCGGACGAAACGCTCTCGATGCAACCAGAACTGGCTTTTGACTGGAACGAGCCACACGTTCCAGATTGGACCCTAAATGCATTTGGTCGAAGTCGGCACCAATGCCGCGCTTGCCGATCACAATCATGTCGACATCTCGCTCGAAGTCGGCAATGGTTTCAACAATTTCTGCGTGACGCAGTTTGACTTCGATATCGTTGATACCCGCATCAGCCAGATAATCGCGACAATCTTCGAGTATTGCGCGTCCACGCTGATTGGCCAGCTTGGCTTTTTGCGCATCGACCTCAGCCAGCTCTTCAAGCAGTGCTGTTCTTGCTCCGAGACCGATACTGCCACTCAAATTAGCCGTATCGTCTGATATTTCACGACGGCCTAATACATGTACCACTGTTATGGACGCTTTCAAACGGTCGGCAAAAAAAGCCGATATATCACACACACTGTGCGAATACATCGAGCCATCAACAAGCGAAACTAGTTTTGGCATGCGATTAAGCGTCCTAGTGACCTAACATGCGCTCAAGCGCACCGGGTTCATCGTGAATGGCCAGCTTATCAACTATTGTTTCACTTGCCTCGTTTAATCCTTTTATTTCAACCTCCGCGCCTTCACGACGGAACTTCAGTACGACCATATCCAGTGCAGCAACGCTGGATATGTCCCAAATATGGGCCTGCTGCACATCGATAATCACTTTCTCAACGGCCTCTTTGAAATCAAACGAAGCATTGAACTTATCGACTGATGCAAAAAATATCTGCCCTTCAAACTCGTATGTGCGAGTCAATCCATCAGCGGATAGTTCAGATCGCACACGAAACAGTTGAGCAATTTTCCAGGCGAAAAAGATGCCTGACAACAACACACCAACCAATACGCCAATAGCCAGATTGTGGGTTGTGACCACGACTACAACGGTTGCCAGCATAACCGTCGATGAGCTGCGTGGATGGTCTCGAAGGTCTTTGATTGACGACCAACTAAAGGTACCGATAGACACCATAATCATAATAGCCACAAGAGCTGCCATGGGAATTTGCTTAACCCAATCACCCAGAAACACAATCATGAGCAGTAAAAACAATCCGGCACAGAAACAAGACAAGCGTCCTCGACCACCTGACTTTACATTAATGATCGATTGACCAATCATGGCGCATCCGGCCATACCGCCAATAAATCCAGTCGCTGTGTTCGCAATACCCTGGCCAATACATTCGCGGTTCTTGTCACTGGTTGTGTCGGTGAGTTCATCAACAATTGATGCCGTCATGAGTGATTCAAGCAGACCAACCGCCGCAACCGCAGCCGAATACGGCAGAATAATTTTGAACGTTTCCCAGTTGAATGGCACATCTGGAAGCAGAAAAACGGGCAGCGTGGACGGTAATTCACCCATATCACCTACGGTTCGAATATCCATTCCGAACACCAGGGCAACGCTCGTCAAGGCAATAATACAGACCAACGGTGAAGGAACGGCTTTGGTGACATATGGAAATAAGTAGATGATGCCCAAGCCCGCCGCCACCATTATGTAAGTCAGGCCCGGCACATTAAAAAGTTCGGGCAATTGCGCCATAAAAATGAGTATGGCCAGCGCATTTACAAACCCCGTCATGACCGATCGGGAAACAAACCGCATCACGAAGCCAAGTTTGAAAATACCAGCAATAATCTGGATAAGACCTGCCAGAACAGTAGCCGCGAGTAGATATTCCAGACCGTGCTCTTTTACCAGCGTAACCATGAGCACAGCAGTAGCGGCCGTTGCCGCTGATATCATTCCCGGTCGGCCACCGGTAATGGCCACGATACATGCAATAGAGAACGACGCGTAAAGGCCAATTTTTGGATCGACCCCAGCAATAATAGAAAACGCGATGGCCTCAGGTATAAGTGCAAGCGCCACGACCAGCCCGGCAAGCAGGTCGGCCCTGTAGTTGCCTAACCATTCTTCTTGCAACTGTGGCAATAGGTCTGTCTTCAATTGAGCTCTCCCACCAGAGCGAGAACTGGTGATTGGTTGGATGTCGTCGGGGTCAACAATAGATTATAGTTGATAGTTGATAACCACAGGCCAATAGCTTAGTCGTTATGCTATTGCTAGTTGGACCAGCACTTGTGAAACAAGTCTGATGAAACAATAGTACAGCTGCAGAACAGGCTCTAAGACATATTAGGTTTACTCAGTCTGTGCCAGCTCAACGTTCCCCATAGACATCATTGGACCAAATTGAATATAGTGCAGCGCCTCAAGAATGATACCATTGGTATTGGCCGTAATGGCCTCGTTTGGCTCGCCATTACTTTCGTAAATACCAGAATACCAACCACGTTCTTTATCGTAATTGTTAGCAATATGTTTGACCAACTTAGCCGTATATTCATTCTCATACAAAGCATGAAAACCAATTACCGCTTTTGTGCTCACAGAACGATATTCTGAGGCATCTTCGCCCGATTCGGTAACCGCATTCCAGGGTTTACCATCCGCAAACACCGTGTTGTACACGAAAAAAGGAGCCTGATCGATATTATCCTCACTGACAGCTGTTAACACACCGGTTTTCTCAAAACGAGCACGTTGAACATCGAACACCCGTTTCGAAAGCTCTCTGGAATAGCGGTCCCATCCGTACTCAATACCATCTAAAATATATGGCTCTGAAACAACGTAGTTCAGAGCACCAAACTCGGCTGGTTCTCGAACATCCGCAGCGATCTTAATGCCATAGATGTCAACTAGCTCCGTGTTCGCCTCATAGTCCATCGCTACACCAACATCTCGACTGATCAGTGTTAGCGATTTCGCGGCATACTCTTCATACCCTAACCGTCCCTCTTGTAAAAGAAGCGTTTTACCCGCTTCGTTTACATCGGTGCCAACCATCTCAGCGTTGTCGATCAATGCATCAATTTTCCAATGCTGGAGTACTTTTCCGACGCTAATGGTGTGTTCAGGATACTGCCACACTAATATATTCAAAGGCACCATAATGCGCCCAACATCGATTGCCGACCAACCAATACCACGCTCAGTTTCGTCATTATTATAGGTAACCATTGCTACATTCTGAGTATTGTAGGATTTATTTGGCAGTTGCTCCTCGA
>CAYTJF010000199.1:0-10983 GCA_964437945.1 uncultured Granulosicoccaceae bacterium | reverse complement strand
CTGAAATGGGGTGTCCGAATTGCCAGCAGGTCCGGATGGCACCAAGTCAAACTACTCATCTTATTGGGTCAATGCAGTCACTACAAAAGCCGACGGGGAAAAGTACGACGCCGCGATTAAGTTTATGCAATACATTACCTCTGATGAAGCTATGCAGATCTGGTTGGATACTGTGGGCGAGCTTCCCGCAAAACCATCTGCCGCTCTTACTGATGAGAATAGCAATCATGCTGTGTACGGTCCTTTCGTTAAAGGCCTGAGCTACGCACAATCCACAAAATTTGTAAGTGAAAGTGAGCAGCGCCAACTAATGGTCGATATGGTGGAGCGTATTAAGCTCGAAAACCAATCAGTTTCCGATTCAATTGCCGTAGCGGCGGAAGGCGAACAGAAAATACTGGATGATTTTAATAACTAACCGGCTGCGAAGTGGCGCCGTACTACTTCGTTAGTTTTAGCACAATGCTACTGCCATGAATTGGTACGCGCGCTTGCCGGTATCACAAAAAAGAACCGTGTGGGCCTGGGGATTTCTGGCAATCCCCATTGTTTTTTATGTGGTTGTGCGATTTTATCCAACAGCCAATGCCATCATCCTGTCTTTTCAGGAATGGAATCTGTTGGGTAGCCGTACATGGGTCGGCTTGCAAAACTTCCAACAATTATTTCAAGATGATGAGTTTTGGAAAGTTTTCAAGAATACGTTTGTCTACCTGCTCATCGGAACGCCAGTCAGCCTGATCCTGGCATTTTTCATTGCATACCATCTGGATCGGATTCGATTTCTACACGGGACCATTCGAACTCTGTATTTTCTGCCATTTATGACCAGTGCCGTCGCCATGGCCTGGGTCTGGAGATGGTTCTATCAACCGGTCCCTATTGGTCTGTTTAACAATTTTCTTGCAACCCTGGGTATCCCGCAAATCAATTTTTTAAATTCTACTGTCAATGCATTACCCAGCGTACTGGCGCCGGCTATATGGGCAGGTCTTGGTTTTCAGGTCATTATTTTCATGGCAGGCCTCAGAGCCATTCCGAAAACGTACTATGAGGCTGCCTACATCGATGGTGTATCCAGCTGGACTATATTGCGCGAAATTACGCTACCGCTGTTAAAACCGACCATCGTTTTTTTAGTGGTTTTCTCGTCGATCGGTTTTTTACGCATTTTCGATCATGTTTTTAACATGACCACAAACAACCCTGGCGGACCTCTTAACTCAACTAAGCCATTGGTGCTAATGATTTACGATACCGCGTTCAATAGTTTTGATATGGGCTACGCTGCAGCGCAAACCGTCGTGCTGTTTGTGATCTTGTTGCTGGTAAGTCTGCTGCAGCTCCGTTTGTTTAAGGTTAAATAAATGCAAACCGGTAATTCTGACGCATCGTCCAGCGAACTGGTAATCAAAGCGAATTCCAAAGCATTGTTAGGTGGCAGTTCGGTACGCAATGAACGCACGATAGGTCAGTTTATTCGTTGGATAGTACTGTTTGTTGGTGGTCTTTTGATGGTGATGCCACTGATATATATGCTGTCAACTTCATTCAAATATCCATTTGAAGTTTATAATCTTAATCTGATTCCAGAAGAACCCACGCTAGAGAATTACACCTATGTACTCGGTGATGGTCGATTCATGATCTGGTTTATTAACTCACTAATCATTGCCACCTTAACAACCATATCGAACGTATTGTTCGATAGCCTGGTGGGTTATACCTTATGTAAATTTAGCTTTAGGGGGCGTTATATTGTATTCATTGCAATACTTTCTACCTTGATGATTCCAACTGAAATGCTGATCATTCCCTGGTACCTGATGTCGCAACACTTCGGATGGCTTGATACAACCTGGGGCATTATGTTTCCCGGATTAATGACCGCATTCGGTGTGTTCCTGATGAAGCAATTTTTTGAATCTGTACCCGATGATTTTATTGAGGCTGCGCGTATAGATGGATTAAATGAGCTGCAAATATGGTGGAGTGTAGCAATGCCTCTGGTAAAACCAGCTCTGGCTGCATTGGCCATTTTTGTTTTTTTAGGAAACTGGACTGCTTTTATCTGGCCACTTATTGTGACCAATAGTCAGGATATGTATACGTTACCTGTTGGACTGACAACCTTCAGCGTGGAGCAAAATGTCGAATGGGAACTCATCATGACGGGAGCAGCTATCTCAGTACTGCCGACTCTGATTGTATTTTTAATTTTCCAGCGTTTTATTATTCGGGGTGTTGTTATGGCAGGACTTAAAGGATGACAGACAATACGGTTTTTCCGCATCCGGTATACAGTAAAACTGTTCTCGAACCTTTGTTTGATGGTGTCAAATCCCATTTTGCCTATGCCATGGCGCAGATAAATCGTGCTCATCTGGTTATGCTGTTTGAGACCGGTATTCTAAAGCCGAACGAAGTGTGTGCAATAGCAAAGGCATTGTTGGGTATTGAATCCGAGTTAGACATTGATAACTGCAAATACACTGGTGAATTTGAAGATTACTTTTTCATGGTCGAACATGAGCTTCAAAATCGTCTCGGTCCTGATGTCGGCGGCATGTTGCATACGGCCCGTTCCCGTAACGACATAGACCATACCGTTTTCAAACTGCAGTTACGTGGCCGAACAGATGCCTTACTGGAATTAGGACACCAGTTAACGCATACACTAATTAGAAAAGCGCAAGATGAGCGTGATACACCCATAGTTGCCTATACACATGGTCAACCCGCTCAACCAAGTACCTTTGGTCATTATCTTGGTGCAGCAATAGAAGTACTATTAAGTGACCTGCAGCGTATTAGCGATGCAAGGAAGCTATTGGACTTTTGTCCAATGGGGGCTGCAGCTATTACAACCACCGGTTTTCCAATTGATCGTGATCGTGTGGCTGAACTACTTGGCTTTGCAGCGCCAAAGCGTAATAGCTATGGTTGTATTGCATCGGTTGATTATATTACTGGCCTGTATTCATCGATCAAACTTCTGTTTTTGCATATTGGCAGGGTCACTCAGGATATGGCTTTTTGGTCGGCGTTTGAAGTGGGGCAATTGTATGTTCCTAATTCTCTTGTACAAATCTCGTCGATAATGCCGCAAAAAAGAAATCCTGTACCTATTGAGCATTTGCGGCACCTTGCCAGCGTAACGGCTGGTCGGTGCGACACTATTGTTAATACCATGCACAACACACCCTTTACTGATATGAATGACAGCGAAGGAGAAGTGCAAAGTGCTGGTTTTGCAGCATTTGACAGTGGTTCACGGGTGCTGGAACTGTTGTCTGCTTTTATGCAAGCGGTTAGTATCAATAAGCAAAAAGTGCAAGGCAACAGTGATTCTGCCTGCACAACAATTACCGAGCTGGCAGATACGCTTGTGCGAGTGGAATCACTGTCGTTCCGTCAAGCCCACAAGATCAGTGCAGATACCGCGCAGGCTACGTTATTAAAACAGTTACCACTGTGCGACAGTTACTCTGATTTTGAAAAAGCGTTTAAAGAACGGACCAATCGAGCGCCAAGTATGGATAAAAACACGTTTGCTCGCGCTGTCTCTATGGAATCGTTTGTTAATGTACGTGATCGATTTGGCGGACCTGCACCCGCTGCCATGGATGACGCACTCGACCACTATTTACGTGAGCTTGCTGCTCTGATAGCCAAGGCTGATTCTGTTCATTCCCGATCGTCATCGGCAAAAGACATGCTTGATGCCGCTTTTGGGCAACTATTGGAGCTTTAAGCTGTGGCTACACTCAGTCTGCAAAATCTTGTTAAGCGTTTTGGTAAAACTGAAGTGCTGCATGGTATCGATCTTGAAGTTGCAGATGGTGAATTTATTGTGTTTGTTGGGCCATCGGGTTGCGGAAAATCCACAACATTAAGAATGATCGCTGGGCTCGAAGACATAACCAATGGCATTGTGCAAATAAATGGTGAGGTCGTTAACAACCTTGAACCAAAACAACGTAATATCGCTATGGTGTTTCAGAATTACGCCATTTATCCACATATGAGCGTTCGTAAGAACATCGGCTTTGGATTAAGAACTTCCAAGCTGCCAAAGTTGGAAAAAAAACAGCGAGTCGAGGAGGTGGCTACTATGCTTGGCATGCATGACTATCTTGATCGTAAGCCTAACGAGCTTTCTGGAGGACAAAGACAGCGTGTCGCCATAGGTAGAGCGTTGGTTAGGAACCCTGCAGTTTTTCTGTTTGACGAGCCACTGTCTAATTTGGATGCGCAGTTGCGTACTCAAATGCGCCTGGAAATAAAAAAATTACATCAAAGAGTGGGCAACACCATCATTTTTGTAACCCATGATCAGGTTGAAGCTATGACCATGGCTGATCGAATAGTGATTATGAAGGATGGTCATATACAGCAAATTGCCACACCGGCTGATGCCTATCATAAACCAGCAAACGAATTTGTCGCGCGCTTTATAGGTGCTCCTTCAATGAATATGCTCACAGGAAAAAGTATGGGGTCGTATATTGAGTTGTGGAACGGAGCTCGAATACCGTCGGCACTACAATCGAATTTGGAGAGTGGACGTAACTTAACTATTGGCATTCGCCCGGAAGACTTGCGTATCTGCACCGATAATAATCCCGTATTAACAGGGCGTGTTAATGTTGTCGAGCCTTTAGGCTCTGAAAGTTTATTGTATGTGGATGTTGAGGGCATCGAAATTATTGCAACTGGCCCGGGTCGTGATGTTCCACTGCCTAACACCCAAATTGATTTAACGGCACTGCCAGAGTCATTCCATATTTTTGATCCGGACACCGGCGAGTCTGTGGTGTGAGAAGATATAGCGTGCTTTGCGCAGGGAGCGTGTATTGTGATCTGGTTTTTCAGGACTAGACATAACGCCAGTTCCTGGGCGCGAAACCTATGCTGATCAATGGTATTTTGAATACTGGGGGCGGCTTTTACCGCCTATTATCTGACAAAACCCGGACGCAGATTAGATCTGTGTACGAATTTACCGACCGATCCATCTTCATGAACAGTAAAAAATTCATTAAACGAACACGGGCGACTTCCGGGTACCAATACCTCTTCTGTGCGGCGGTATTAAAGATGGTTTATATGGTCGACCCATTCATTTGTAACCGGGACACAGGTCCGCCTAAAATCAAAGTAGTCTTATTAGGGTATGGCAGTGGTGGCTACTATATGGGTACTCTGATTGATCGCGAGCAATGCCCATGAACAGGTTAACAAAGGCATGTTCGGGCATAGTAGTCGTCTTGACGCAGGCTTTGTCTTATTGCGTGGCGATGAGGATGGCACCATCGTATACCGTGGCGGCATTGGTAGCGACGATGACAACTGCTCTGCAACGGGTATTAGCAATATAATGTTACCAATAGGCTGCAATGGCAGATATAGAGTTGGCTCCATGGAATGCAGTGCCTTTTCACCGATGCTAATTGTTAGCCAGTCATAGATAGTCACTGGCACTTGGTAGTGGATACCAATACCCCGGTTCGTTTATCTGGTCATTGCACTGTGACAGCAAATTACCATAGTAGTGTTTGGCGCGGTTTGTAGTAAAGATCAGTTTGTACTCAATCAAGAGAATCATGTTGTGAAATTAACTTTAACTCAGTATGTCGGGTGCCTCTTTCTGGTACTGATGCTGCCTGCTTGTACAACCACTGACTTACGGCTTGACGATAGTAACAGTTTGCTTGTTAACAAATTCGGTGTGCTGTGTAATCCCAAAGATCCAATTTCATTTGATAGGCGTAAAGTCACTTGTAAGTCTCAAGATGGTAATAAAGCATATATCTCAACCAATGAGCTCACGTCACTGGTTAAAGCCGACCTACAGGATGAAGAACGCTATGCTAAGAAAAACAAATCTGACAAGGTGAAACTATTGATTTACATACATGGCGGATTAAACAAGGTCACAGAATCGCTGAAGAACAACGAGCCACTGAAATCGGCAATCACAAGTGATAGTGAACATTGGTATTACCCAAGATTTCTTGTATGGCCCTCAGATGGTCTGACTAACTATTCCGAACACGCAATAGTATGATCAACAGTAATCTGGACAATCTTGTGGAGCATCAATTAGTCAAGGATGTGGTGTACATGGCTGCGGCGACGAATATCCAAAACACCGTTCAAACAATAAAAAACCTTTATCATGCATATGAAATAAGAGATGTAGACACTATCCAACTATAAAACAGGCTTGTCAATTAACAATCAACTAACTATAAAACGCCATAGTATATGATTCGATTGCTGCTATATCTCGATAGTAACAGACAGTTCCCCTGTTAACTTAAAGCGATCGCGTATCGTAGGCTTCGGAATAGTAATTGCACTGTTCAAACCTTTTAACTTTGGGCTATCGATTACTGCGGGTGCCAATAGTGGCATTAATTTTGTTGGGATCTCGCTGACAAAATAGCTTTTATTAAATCTTCTGGTACATCTTCTGGAAGTTTATCGTCAGGAACCTTGAACATCAATCCACTCATCTCGATTGTACGCTGATAGGCGGCCAGATATTCGCGGCACTCCCGACACACTCGAAGGTGCATCCTGAATACGCGTGATTGTGTGGGCGTAAGTTCGTCGCTGAGATAGCTCATTATAAAATCTTCAAACTCTCTACACGTGATCATCCCGTGCATTCGCTTCATCATTTGACCTTTTAGCCAGCGCATGGGGTTGGATTTAGGTTCGTAGACCATCAGTTTATCTCCCCGCGAAGCAATGGTTCGATCAGTTTTTTCATGGATGATCGGGCTCTATGCACCCGCGTTTTTGCATTACTTTCAGATATATCCAATGCCTCTGCCATCTCTTTCGTGCTATAACCTTCTATATCCCGTAGTTGTAGCGCAATTCGATAAGATTGCGGTAACGAGAAAAATGCTGTATTCAACATATCAAGCTGGTTCTGGTTTGCCTGGACATCTTCAAGACGTGCAAGGTATGACCAGCGCTCCTCAAGACGACAATCATTCCGATCGAATTCAGGCAAATATTCGTCAATGGGTTGTTCTGACAGGCGCTTGTTCAGTCGAAGTTTCATAAGCGCGGCATTAACCGTAATGCGGTGTAGCCAAGGTTTTATATTTTCGATATTCTGGAGTGTATTAAGAGCCTGAAAAGCGTTTATAAAAGCATCTTGAACGACGTCTTCTGCAGCATCAGGATCGCTGCCCATAATTCTACGGGCCAGTGCTAACATCGATCCGATATGCTCTCGCACGATTTGTTCTGGACTGAGTGGCAGGGTTTGATCTGTGGTTGGCTGCTCGACTCCGCTATGGGGTGTTGGATTTTCGCTCATGTTATCTCGTCGGCCAAAGAGATAATCTGCAATAGCCAAACTTTGAGTGATGAATTACTAACTTATTTGCTTAGTTTATCGAATTTTTGAGGACCAGTGTAACCAAAGTGGTACTTGGCGCATCTAAATAGACAGGAGCACTTGATTCGCCGAGCTACCCCGGGAATATGCTCCAACAAACTGTACCGTCGTTTGACATCGTTTATTTTTAGTACTAAACACAAAACCGGCCGCTGTTTAGGCCGATCACAACTAATAAAATTGGACATAGGATATGAACAACAGGCATGTGTTGACCGGCTTGGCAGGCTTACTAGCGGCGACGTTGGTTGGAATTGGGGAATATCTGCTTCACTACGACTCGCTCGCGCGCTTTGCTGAAGGTGGATACGATTTTATGAAAGGTATTCCCGATCAACGTTCCACCTTAGGACATTTTTTTGGTGTTTTTGGTGCCACACTGTATCCAATTGGCTGCTACCACATCTATCAAATGCTACGCCCTGCAAATGCTCGCTGGGCTTATGCGGCATTTCTGATCGGTACATTCGGATTTATGGTCGGTGTGGTATGGATAGGCTCGCGTGCCAGTGTTTCTGCACTTATGCAACTGGCGCCTACGCCTGAAGTGACCGCGTTAATACAGCTATATGATCTTCGTTACGAAACCTTGCTACAGGTTATTCGCATAACCACGTTGGTTTTGTCAGTCATTGTAATTTGGCTGGCATGGACGGGTCGTTCACACTATCCGCGCTGGATGGCAATTTTTAATCCGATTCTGCTGATTGTTGCCAACTTTATTCTCTTTGCGCTGGTGCCAGCTGTTGGCAAGCATTCGATGCCAATAGCATTAAACGTAGCGTTTTTCATTTTCTTTGCATTGTCATTGTGCTTTGCTGTTAAAGCTCAGCGAACTGAGCGGGCGCAAGAAACCCATCAATACAGTTCTTACGAAGGAAGTAACAAATCATGAGTATCGGAAAATTGCTTCGATCAATCGTCGTTTTTGTCTTCATGCTGGTTATCGGCGTGGTGGCGTTGTTAACCTGGTTTGCCGGTAGCGACAGATCAAACAGCTACCCGGTAAATAACGACGGGCTGGCTATACCAAACTTTGAAAATCAATCTATTGACTTCATACCAAGCTACGATGGAACAAAAACATTGCCTTTCGCGGCAGGTGCGATTATCGACATCGACGACGATGGCGTTGAGGAAGTGTTCTTTGGCGGTGGAATCGATCAACAGGATGCAATATACGCGTTCAACAATGGTCAATTTGAAGACATAACTGAAAAAACCGGCATTACCAAAGAAACACCAGATAAAACCTTTAGCGCAATTTCACTTGATCTGGATATCGATGGCGACTCCGACATGCTTGTTACCCGTCAATCGGGTGTTTTTTTGTATCGCAACGATGGTGGTCAATTTGAATCAAAAAAACTTGAACTTGATCTTGATGCCGAAACAGTGCCACTTTCGGTTGCCGCAGCTGACATAAATCGCGATGGCTTATACGATCTTTATGTCTCTGGTTACATTGCCCGAGAGTTCGTCCAAGGTGAAACCATCTTCAACATGGAATACGGTGGCGTCAGTGCTTTATACGTAAATGAGGGTGACGATACATTCAGCAATATTACTGAAGAAGCTGGCATGTTGTACCAGCACAATACGTTTCAGGCCGTGTTCATCGACGTAGATGATGACAATCTCGAAGATATAGTTGTAGCGCATGATACCGGACAAGTAAGAACGTGGAAAAACCTTGGCGATTTGAAATTTGAGAACATGCAGAATCCCTCGAGCGACTACTTTGCTTATCCAATGAGTATCGCCGTTACTGATCTTAAGAATGACGGCCTACCGGACTTTTTCTTTTCCAACGTTGGTTCAACGGTGCCGGAGTCGCTTGTTCGTGGTGATCTGACAGAAGACCAGGTTCTACACAAAGACTGGTTGTTGTTTGAGAACGAAGGGGATTTTTCGTTTAAGGACAGCGCTGAGAGCGCACATCTGGCCGATTACGAATTCGCGTGGGGTGCTATTTTTGAAGATTTTAATCTTGATGGCCGTGATGATCTGGTTGTCTCAGAAAACTACGAAGGCTGGCCACTACATAAACTACCTATGTGGCGATTAAATGGGCGATTCCTTTTACAAACTGAATCGGGTGTTTTTTCCGAAGCCGGTGGAGAAGCCGGCGTTGTAAATCGTGAGTTCGGAATTTCGCCATTGACGGCAGATTTCAATCAGGACGGATACCCGGATTTGATTCACGTGAACTTGCTCGGAAAGCAAAATGTGTTTTTAAGTAAAGCTGGAAACAATGCTTATTTGAAAGTAAAACTCCCCAATACGGTTGAATCTGTTGGTACTGAAGTGCATGTCACGCTCGAAGATGGCACAACGTTGATTCAATCATTTGTTGTTGGCGAAGGTCTTGTGTCAGATCAATCTCATGTGTTGATATTTGGCTTGGGTGAGCAAAATGCTACACGCGTAGTTGTAAAAAGCCTTGATGGTCAGGAGCAAGAACGTGTGGGTGAGTTTCAGAATCAATTGCTTGAAATATAAGCCAACTCAAAGGAAATTGTTATCATGATGAACTCTAAATTGGCCAAAGTGATTTTATGGGTATTGTTGCTTCTGGGGTTTCTCGGGGTTGCCAAAGTCAGCTATGAAAATCTGACAGGCAGCGCGTGTCCACATATTGGATTTATTCCGATTTGCTACGTAGTTTTGGCGGCCTACGGATTGATGATTTTATCCCAGATCATTCCACATATAGGTTGTAAACATTACTTCTTCTGTGCTGGCTGGGGAACAGCGTTTGTCATTGCGTTGATCGGTTCTATTGCAGAGATTGCAGCAGGCGGTGGCGTCTGTCCCAGCTCAGGTGGAGGAGGTATTCGCGGCGCTACAGGCGGTTCTGTGCCACTGTGTTTTGCCTCGCTTGCCATGCTCATAGTCATACTAATTCTGTTTTTGCTCGGGCCGTACAAGCGTGCTTGCGAATTACAGAATAAATAAGTTTTCGACTTAACATGGCATTGGCACAATCCGGAAAGGTATCCGCAAACACGGTAGATGTGGAAAAGCATTTCCGTGTTTGTAATTTTTGTGAAGCTATGTGTGGTGTTGAAGTAACGCTTACCAAAACGGATGTCCCGGAAGAGAAGGACATTGTTGTTAAACCAGATACGCTTGACCCGTTTAGCAAAGGCAGTATGTGTCCTAAAGCGCCGATAATGGCAGCTCTGCAGACCGATCCGAGCAGACTTCGTCACCCGGTAAAAAAAACTGATGACGATTGGGTAAAAATAAGTTGGGACGAAGCCTATTCAACAATTGAAGAGAATCTGAAGCGTATTCGAACTGAACACGGTAAGGATGCAATAGCCAGCTACCTGGGTAATCCAATCGTGCATAATCTGGGTATGATGCTGTTCATCAAGACGCTAACAAAAGCGATTGGTTCGAAAAATGTTTTCTCCGCAACCAGCATGGATCAGTTACCACACCATTTCGCTGCACACTATATGTTTGGTCACGAATTCAGAATACCCGTGCCAGATATAGATCGAACCGATTTTATCATCATCATCGGTGCTAACCCGATTGCCAGCAATGGC
>CAYTJF010000198.1:8748-11025 GCA_964437945.1 uncultured Granulosicoccaceae bacterium | reverse complement strand
CAACCTTACTATTTTGAGTTAGTAGTGAAGTATTTTGTTAACTGTGAAGTATTGAGTTAGCTTTGAGATGTTTTAGTTAGCTTTGAATTTTTTAAGTTAACTTTGAAATGTGGAGTTCAAGTGAAAAAAATTGCTTTCCTGCTAGCTATCTGGTTTTTGTGTTCCGCTCCAGTAATTGCTCAAAGCATAGCGGCGTTTGCAGGAGCTGAAGGTGCAGGCGCACTATCGGCAGGTGGGCGTGATGGCAGAGTAATTCAAGTCACTAACTTAAACGATGCTGGACCAGGAAGTCTAAGAGCCGCCATCGACGCCGAAGGTCGCAGAATTGTTGTTTTCCGGGTTGCGGGAACGATCAATTTAGCGACTACGCTTCGAATAAAAAATCCCTACATTACTATCGCTGGACATACAGCTCCTGGCGGAGGAATTTTAATTAATGGTAAAGGTGCCACTGGAGCAACGCTGGTTATAAATAGTCACGATGTCATCGTCAGATATTTGAGAATCAGGAATGGAGCTGGAGGCGGGACTGATGAAGATGATGCGATAGGTATTACTGGTGGCTATAACATTATTGTTGATCACTGCTCGGTAAGCTGGTCCACAGATGAAAACTTCAGTACCTGGGCCTGGAATCATGAGCAATGGGGTGAACCGAAAGACATTTCCTGGTCCTACAATTTAGTGGCTGAGGGAATATTACAGCACTCAAAGGCTATGTTAACCGGGGCAGGTTCTGGTGCTGAAGCAGACAAAATGACCAACATTGATTTGCATCATAATATGTTTGTCCATCACTTCGACAGAAACCCGTTTATCAAACATAAATCTGGTCGAATCGTTAATAATATTGCCTACAATTGGGCCGGCCACGGACTCGCTACGAATGGAGGAGGGCATTTCGACATTATTGGAAACCTTTTTGTTAAAGGCCCCAATTTCAATCCTGGAAAATCTGTGATGGTTGTTAGTCTGGTAGCTGTTGAGGATGCAGCATCATTCGAACATAACAACTGCTCAGACCGCTGCCCCTATATATACGTTACTGGTAATGTAAGCTCGGAGCAAGAAAACCTGAATGTTGATAACTGGAATCTGGTAAGTGCCGATTGGAACTCGTACGTTTCGGTGCCTTCGCAATATCGACGACCAAGTCCACTACCAGAACAACTCTTTCCAATTACTGCGCTTGATACCTCAGCGTTAGAAGCTCATATGCTACTGTCGGTGGGTGCTAACCAAAGACTGGACGAGCTTGGAAACTTGATACCGAACAGAGATGCTGTTGACTTAAGGTTAATAGAAGAGTTTAGAAATAGAGCTGGTAGATTGATAACGAATGAGGCCAGTGTCAATGGTTTACCAAAAATCTCGGCGGGTAATCCTTATCCCGACAACGATCGCGATGGCATGTCCGACCTTTGGGAGGAGACGGTTGGTTTGAGTCCAAGCGATTCAAGTGATGGAAATAAAGATCGTAATAACGATGGAGTCAGCAATATTGAAGAGTTTTTGGATGGTAAAACACCACGTGCAAAAATTTAAGCCGTACTTTTTGCGTTGCGGATATGTTCGGTGGTGAAATAGGCGTTGTCCAGATCACCGAACCGTTGTAGATAGCCAATATAACGTTCCCGACTGATCGTTTGTGCCCCCAGGCTTTTCAGGTGTGGGTTTTCCAATTGACAGTCAATCAGATCGTACTTTCCACTTCGTGTCAGGTGAGCGAGTGCAACTTTGGATGCATCGCTCTCTCGAGAAAACATGGACTCACCAATAAACACGGTGCCCAATTGAATGCCGTACAAACCGCCAACGAGTCGAGGGCCCATCCACACTTCCAATGATTTTGCGAAACCATATTCGTGGAGTCTGCAGTAAGCTTCAATCATGGCATCGGTTACCCAGGTGCCATTGCTGTTTGCACGCGGGGCACCGCATTGTTTCATTACTTCCCGATAAGCAAGGTTCTCGGTTATTTCAAATTTTTCGCTGCGAATGGTTTTTGCAAGACTGCGTTTTATGCGAATATTTTCCGGCCAGATAATGCAGCGCGGGTCAGGCGACCACCAAAGAATGGGTTCGCCTTCTTCGTACCATGGGAAGATACCGGAGCGATATGCACTTAGGAGTCGACCAGGACTTAAATTTCCACCGGCCATAAGCAAACCATCAGGTTCCCTGAGGGCTGTACTGACATCAGGGAAGTCAGTTATTTCGTCATCCTGTGCTAGAAACGGTATTGGCATTGCATTTCTCTAAATAATTCTAAGCAAC
>CAYTJF010000198.1:0-8648 GCA_964437945.1 uncultured Granulosicoccaceae bacterium | reverse complement strand
AATTCTAAGCAACTCTCTATGCAACCTATGCAACTCTAAATAAAAATCAAACAAACATCCAAAGCAATCTTCTTTGGCACTACTGTTTAACATTATCAATTCTCATCAGGCGTTTCCACTACCACTTTTGCTGGTGCTAGTACTGTTGGTTCTTTGAAGGGTAATTTATATGTAAGCCCTTCACACCTGTGTTGCACATGCTGCGTTTCCTCGATAAGAAATCCCGCTATCGCATCACGAAATGCCGGGTGCGCAATATAGTGCGCAGACCGCGTTATCGTGGGTATGAACCCGCGAGTAATCTTATGCTCTCCTTGTGCACCAGGTTCGAATGTAGTCAAACCTTTTTCAATGCAAAACTCAATTCCCTGGTAGTAACACGCTTCAAAATGCAAGCTGTTGTGCTGCTCTCTGCAGCCCCAGTAGCGACCGTAAAGTACTGTTTTTCCGATAAACATTATTGAACAAGCAATCGGTTTTTCCGGCAATGCCGCTTCGTCGGAATAGGCCAGAACTATAAGTACACTACCACCAAACACCGCACCGATTCGCTTAAAAAACTCTAATGTGAGAGATGGGTTACCCCATTTACGATCAAATGTGGACTGATATAGCTCATGGACGCAGTGCCACTCTGTATCCGTAAGCGTACTGGCCAATCGCCGCTCAACCTTGATACCAGCGTCTGAAACATATCGACGCTCCCGTCTAATCGTTTTTCGCCGCTTGGCTGTGCACTGGTTCAAAAAGTCGTCAAAGCTGTTGTAATTGTCATTTCGCCAATGATACTGACAGTCGATTCGGCGCAATAAATCTAGCGAAGTTGGTGTGTTGCTATCTTCTGGTGATGTGTCTTTACTCTGCTTATCTGGCTCTTCGGATTTGCCCTCTTTTAGGGGCATCTTTGCACTGAGTACATTGCTCTCGGTTTCAGTAACAAACAACCAATGCACGCTTGAGTAGTCTTCCGAGTGACAAAACTGGCGTGCCGCATTGGCAAGCATAACGATGGTAGTCGATCTCTCAAGCTTCGGGTGTACAAGAATGCGTTGTCCTGTGCACGGGGTAAATGGAATAGAGCACACAAGTTTAGGGTAGTACGATAGGTTGTTTCGTTCGTACGCTTCGGCCCATGCCCAATCAAACACAAACTCACCATAGGAGTTTGTTTTCAGGTAAGCCGGCATTGCACCAACTAGTTTTTTTGCAAACTGAGTGGCAAGCTGTTTGGATTGTTTTTTTTGCGAACTAGTCTGCCGAACAGTTTGCCAAAGTAGAAAGTAGCGTGGATACCAACCGTTGTGTTGACCAAGACAACCCGTGCATTCCAATGAGTATAAAAACTCATAAGTTAAAAACGGGTTGCCATCATCACACAAGGCATTCCAGTCATCGTTCTTTATCTCGCTTAGCGAGTCACGTACTTCTATGGTAAGTTCTGGTTCAGGCATTGCCTACTCACCCGTACAGATGCGTTAACTTTCCAGATTGTCCAGATACTTCTCTGCATCCAGAGCCGCCATGCAGCCAGTTCCAGCAGACGTAACCGCTTGCCTGTAAACATGGTCCATAACATCGCCGGCAGCGAATATACCGGGTACGCTTGTTTGCGTTGCACTACCGTCGAGACCGCTGGTCACTTTGATGTAGCCGCCGTTAATATCCAATTGCCCATCGAAAATGCCGGTATTGGGCTTATGGCCAATCGCCACAAATATGCCCATCAAATCGATTGTCTGCTCTTCGCCGGTTTGGGCATGCTTGATTCGCATACCGGTAACCCCCGACTGATCACCCAGAACTTCATCCAGGTTGTGATCCCACATTATGGTGACATTACCGTTCTTTTCGCGTTCAAACAGTTTGTCCTGCATGATTTTCTCAGCACGCAGCGCGTCTCGTCGATGCACCAGCACCACCTCACTGCAAAGATTGGATAAATACAATGCTTCTTCTACGGCTGTGTTACCACCGCCGATCACTGCGACTTTTTGATTCTTGTAGAAAAAGCCGTCGCACGTTGCGCAGGCGGAGACGCCGCGCCCCTTGAAGTTTTCCTCCGATTCAAGCCCTAAATACTTCGCGCTTGCGCCGGTACTGATAATGACTGAATCACTGGTGTATCTAACCGTGTCGCCTTGCAGCTCAAAGGGCCGCTTGCTGAAATCAACTTCGTTGATATGGTCAGCAATGACTTTTGTATCAAAACGTTCTGCGTGCGCTTTAAATCGCTCCATCAGCTCTGGCCCAAGCACGCCACTCGCGTCGGCTGGCCAGTTGTCTACATCGGTAGTGGTGGTTAATTGACCACCGGGTTCAATGCCGGCAATTACCACCGGTTTAAGGTTTGCTCGCGCGGCATAGACGGCTGCTGTGTAGCCTGCAGGGCCAGAGCCAATAATGATCAATTTGTGGTGCTGTACGTCGGTCATCGGTGGATTTTCAGTTTTTTGTTTCGGATTGCGAATAGTACGGGATGGAACACGAGCCGGCCACCTTCAAATGCGTCTGCTACACTCTTTATTGGCCGGTTTTTTTACACCGAGCGTCAGATTTAACCTCAGATTTTGCAGGATGGGAATTGGCTCAAGCAACCAAGAAACGCTCGTCGGCGGGTAAGCGCAGCAGCGCTGCGGCGAAGCGCAAAGAAGCCGCAGCACTGGACCGTGCACAGACTCGAGCCATCGCCTCAGCGTCGCTGGCTAACAGTGCCACGCTCGGACAGATGAAACGCGTGTTTCGAGAAATCGGCGGCATTGTCTGTTTTTTCACCGCCATTATCATCACGCTGGCATTTTTTACATTTAATGTTAATGACCCTGGCTGGTCTCACACCGGCACGGGTAACGATGTCAACAATAGTGTCGGCCGAGCAGGTGCGTGGTTCGCCGATGTTGCCCTCTATTTATTTGGCTTTATGGCCTATCTGATACCCGCGCTGTTAATAGTGGTTGGCTGGAACCTATTCAGCGACCATCGCAGGAAGAAGCCTCGGACCTACCAACCATTCGCTTTTGTTCGCGTTATTGGCATTGCTTTGATGCTGGTTTCTGCCAGCGGTCTGGCCGATCTGCATTTTGGTGTACCGAATGGCTCGTTGCCGAGTGGCACATTTGGCGGTGGTATTCTGGGCACTGAGGTGGCTTGGCGATTGGTTGCTTTTCTTGACGCTTTGGGGACAACACTGCTGTTACTGGCTTTGTTTTTCTGCTCACTAACGATGGTATTTGGAACCTCCTGGTTGCTGCTTGTCGAGAGTATGGGAGGGTGGGTTATAAAATTCATTGATTACGCCAAACAATCGGTGGCAAAAGTACTGGGCAATTTTGAAGAGCGAAGAAAAGTGCGTCAAGCTGATCAGGTTCGCCGTCGGCGCGTTAAACGTTCGCCCACGGCCACGGTTACAGATGCCTTGCTTGACGACGGCCACGCTGACATTCCAGTTACCGGGTTGGCTGCAGCTTTAGAGGCTGCTCGTAATCGCGCTAAAGCAGCGGCTAAGATAGCCGTCAAAACGATTGGCGACCCTGGTTCGAAATCCGCTAAAGTCTCGCCTGGAGTCAACAGATCGAACACGAGCGATATTGATGCGCGTCTGGATGGAGCCCTGCGTGCCAGAGAAGCCCGAGAGGGTAACGAATCCGCATCGGCTGTTAAACAGGCACTGGCTCGTGCGGGTGCTGATGGTGATCCTGATACAGGCAAGGATACTGCCGCTGGGACTGTTGAATCTGCTGGTGGCAAGAATGCAGCACCTGCTAAGAAAAAGATAGCAATCAAGCAACGCGCGCAAGAGCAACGACAGACCAAGCTTTTCCTGGATGTTCCCGATTCAGAACTGCCACCAATCTCGCTTCTCGATGCACCTGAACCTCAGCGACCGGGTTTTTCGGATGAAGAGCTCGAAGGGCTTTCGCGACTACTCGAAGAAAAATTGGCTGAATTTCGTATAGAAGTCGAAGTAGTCGCAGTACATCCGGGTCCGGTTATCACACGTTTTGAAATGCAGTTAGCCCCTGGAATCAAAGCCAGCCGAATCACCAATCTGTCTCAGGATATAGCGCGTTCCCTGTCTTTGGTTAGTGTACGGGTAGTGGAGGTTATACCGGGTAAGTCCACCATCGGTATCGAGGTGCCAAACGAGCATCGTGAAATTGTGCAACTGAGTGAAATGTTGCAGTCAGAAGAGTACAACAGCAAGGCTTCACCTTTGACCATTGCATTGGGTAAGGACATAAGCGGTCAATCGATCACGGCCGATTTGGGTCGGATGCCACACTTGTTAGTAGCTGGTACTACAGGGTCGGGTAAATCGGTTGCCGTCAATGCAATGTTGGTCAGCTTGCTGTACAAAGCCACTCCCAACGACGTGCGGCTCATTCTGATCGATCCAAAAATGCTGGAACTTAATGTTTATGATGGGATACCACATTTACTGACCCCAGTAGTCACTGACATGAAGGAAGCGGCCAATGCCTTGCGCTGGTGTGTTGGTGAAATGGAAAGACGCTATACACTCATGGCTGAGCTCAAGGTTCGAAACATTACCGGGTATAACAAGAAAATTCGAGAGGCAGAAGATGCCGGTACACCGATTGTAGACCCGCTTTATAAAGCCGAACTGTCGCTTGAGCCAACGGCTGCACCTCCAACACTTGAACCGATGCCTTTCATCGTTGTCGTAGTCGATGAGTTTGCCGACATGATGATGCAGGTCGGTAAAAAAGCGGAAGAGATGATTGCTCGCATTGCCCAAAAAGCGCGTGCAGCCGGTATCCACTTGATACTGGCTACACAACGTCCATCGGTCGATGTTATTACTGGCCTGATCAAAGCTAACATACCGACACGTATCGCCTTTCAGGTGTCGCAAAAAGTGGACTCTAGAACCATTCTGGATCAAGGCGGAGCCGAGTCGCTATTGGGCCACGGTGACATGCTTTACCTGCCTCCCGGCACTGCGGTACCGGTGCGTGTACACGGCGCTTTTGTCGATGACCACGAAGTGCATAACGTTGCCGGCCACATCCGTGCGACGGGCGAGCCAAATTATATAGAAGCGATTTTGCAGGAATCGTCTGCCGTGATTCCCGGGTTATCCGGCTCAGGCGATGATTCAGCAGAGCATGACGAGTTGTACGACCAGGCGGTAGCCATTGTGACAGAGTCTCGCAAGGCATCCATATCGTACGTGCAGCGGCGGTTAAAGATTGGCTATAACCGTGCAGCCCGCATGGTCGAAGAGATGGAGAATGCCGGTGTT
This sequence comes from uncultured Granulosicoccaceae bacterium, assembly GCA_964437945.1. Classification (GTDB taxonomy): domain Bacteria; phylum Pseudomonadota; class Gammaproteobacteria; order Granulosicoccales; family Granulosicoccaceae; genus Granulosicoccus. The sequence continues at coordinate 3,385 of CAYTJF010000198.1, read as the reverse complement.
GTAAGCCAGGTGACAGGTAGCGGCACACGTGAAGTGCTCGCTCCACCGCCCGTGTAAGCCCAGTTGCACGGTTCTTGTATGCACTGTTCATTGGTTAAAACAATAGCGACGAAAATGATGAATATACACAGCCTGTCAATGTCAGATCATCTGACGCTTGAAATACCTGGTTCAGGCCGTCTGTATCGCGGCTGGTCATTGCTGCGCCGTGCTGCGCAATCGATTATCTTGACCACGATGGTATTCACTCTGAGTATGTCGAACGTGTTGGCTGACGATGATGTACTTGAGCGTCTACGTGCATTCACAATGGATTTAAAATCGTTCACCGCTGATTTTGAACAGTCGTTATATAACACCGATTCAGAGTTGCTCGAAAACGATATTGGTAAGCTTACACTTAAGCGGCCTGGAAAATTTATCTGGCGATACGCAGGCGAGGGCGGCCAGGAGTTTATTTCAGACGGCAAGTCTCTGTGGATGTTCGACAAAGAACTTGATCAGGTTACCGTCAATGCGCTCAATGATCGGGTCGGCGGAACACCGCTGGTGCTGCTCATGGGTGGTGTGCCGTTGGAAGATCAGTTTAATGTCACCACTTTGGGTCCAGCTGATGGAGTCGATTGGGTCGAGCTTATACCGAAAGATAACAGCACAGACTTTGAAGCGCTGTTTATTGGTCTGGATAAATCGGGTTTGGCGGCAATGGAACTGCGCGACAACCTGGGACAGGCAACACAAATCCGGTTTACCAATTTCAAACCCGGTGTTGCTCTGGACGACAAACAGTTCAACTTTGTTGCCCCTAAAGGGGTTGATGTGATTGGCGAGCCGGTCAAGTAATTGTTATGCCGGTCAAGTAGTTGTAGTAGTCGAGTAGTTGTAGTGGTCAAATCGTTGTAGTATAAGTGCATTATTAGCCAACTAGTTTGCTAACTAGTTTGCAGACTACTCAGCTGATCATCGGCTCGCTAACTTATAAGGCAACGTCCATGTCATCGCAAGCAGGGGTATTCTCCAGTGACGATTCCCTGCGACCGCTGGCCGACAGAATGCGACCAGCGAGTCTGGATGAGTTTTTTGGCCAATCCCATCTTCTATCATCCGAGAGTTCTCTACGCCAGGCGCTGGAGCATGATCGTTTACATTCAATGGTGTTCTGGGGGCCACCGGGTACGGGTAAAACCACACTGGCCAGAATGATCGCCGCTCACAGCGATGCACAGTTCATGAGTCTGTCGGCAGTACTTTCAGGTGTCAAAGACATTCGCGAAAGTGTGGCGAATGCCAAGGCCTTATTGGATTCCTCCGGTCAACGCAGTGTTTTGTTCGTCGATGAAGTGCATCGATTCAATAAATCCCAACAAGATGCGTTTCTTCCGCATATAGAAGACGGCACCATTTATTTTGTTGGCGCCACTACCGAGAATCCGTCGTTCGAATTAAATAACGCGCTGCTATCGCGAGTTCGCGTCTATGTTTTGAAACCACTTGCTAACGATGAATTGAAACAGATTATCGATCGCGCCATTGTAGATAAGCAACGCGGTTTGGGTAATCTGGACATCACGTTCTCGGAGGAACATCGACAAGCGTTGGTGACAACAGCCGATGGCGATGCGCGTCGCGCTTTGGTACTTCTGGATTTAGCAGTTGATTGTGCGCACCGAGACGGTGAACAACTTCTCATAGATGAGGCGGTGCTCAAAGAAGTTACCCGAGACACTTTCCGACAATTCGATAAAGGTGGCGATCAATTTTACGACCAGATTTCTGCCTTGCATAAGAGTATTCGTGGCTCTGACCCGGATGCTGCTTTGTATTGGTTTTGTCGCATGATCGATGGCGGTTGCGACCCAACTTACATCGCTCGGCGTGTGCTGCGCTTTGCCTCCGAAGACATTGGTAACGCTGATCCGCGCGCGGCACAATTTGGATTGTATGCATGGGACGCTTATTCCCGTTTGGGCAGCCCTGAGGGCGAACTGGCTATTGCGCATGCCATCGTTTTTATGGCTTGCGCACCTAAAAGTAATGCGGTTTACACCGCTTATAAAGCAGCGATGAGCTATGTCCAGTCAACGGGTACTGAGCCGGTACCAGACCATCTGAAAAACGCGGCAACTAATTTAATGAAGGAGTTGGGGCATGGTAAGGGGTATCGCTACGCTCACGATGAAAGCGATGGTTTTGCGGCTGGCGTAAACTACTTTCCTGACACTTTAGGTGCCCAGCAATTTTATTCCCCGGTGGAACGAGGTCTTGAGATACGCATTGCCGAGCGCCTGCGTGAGTTGCGTGCATTGAACAAGGCAAACGAATAGCTCAGGTTAATTCGCAGCCATTGCCGCCAGCCGTGTTTCAACACGTTATGACTTTATACATACCAAATATTTCTTTGTGGATATAGTGTGAGGGCTATAAATCGCTGATATTTCGTTATTATCTGAATATTTAAATTTATTTATTGCCTGATAGAATCAAACCTATTATTGTGTAGAACAAAGAACGACGGCATGCATTGCGGTTTTTGGAACGGGTTAGTTTTTTGGAACGGGTTAGTGCAGTTTGATAGTTCATTTGGTGTTTTATTTTGGTGTTTTATTTGATATTCCAAATGGGTTGCGCAACTGGTTCGTTCAGCTACATCTTCAATTGCTTCAATTACTTCGATGATCAGCCCCATAATTCGGTATACCATCAAGACACGGAGACTCACCAATGTCGAGATATTTATCCCATCTCTGCGCTAGTTTGCTAATAGCGCTGATTTTCACACTCACTTCCCATGCAGTGGCTGACATCACAGCACCAGCTGATGTGGAAATCAAAGAGCTATCGGTGGACAAACCGCTCACCGGTGAGGCCGGTAACGCAGAATCGGGCCGCGAGATTTTCGCTAATCGCAAGCAGGGTAATTGTCTGGCATGCCATGCAAACAGCGACATGGCAGACCAATTGTTCCATGGTGAAGTCGGGCCTGCGCTCGACGGTGTCGCTGGTCGGTGGAATGAAGGTCAGTTACGAACCATCCTGGTTAACGCCAAGGCTGTGTTCACAGAACAAACGGTGATGCCCGGATTCTACACACTGGAAGTGGGTGAAGATGTTCGTGAAGATCTGGTTGGCAAAACCATTCTAACTGCACAACAAATTGAAGATTTAGTGGCGTATCTTGCCACCCTAAAATAGACATAATCTAGGCATAAATAAAATAGATCACTGGAGCGACCATGAATTTTGAAAGACGAAAACTACTCGGCGGCACGATAGGTGTTGCCACTGTTGGTTTGTTTGGTGGTGCGTCAAATGCGTTGGCCACACCTGAAGATGTAGCAGCCGAAATCAAGGCTTATGCCGGTGATGCAGAAATTGGTACTGGCAC
>CAYTJF010000197.1:8516-11216 GCA_964437945.1 uncultured Granulosicoccaceae bacterium | reverse complement strand
CGTCATATTTTCCTTCTGCGCGTATTTCGCGGTTTTGGGCGATCGCTCGGGTTGCAATTGGTATTGTCACTCAGTTTCCAGAGAATCCTGGAGTGGCATTGTTAGCGATGATGATTTGGCTGGCAATTCGTTTAGGTCCTTTGCTAATGGATCGAACTCGCCGCCGTTTATTCATGTCATGGTTGTCGAGATCGGTTGCAATTGCTAACCGCGTATTTCATCAAATTGTCATCATCGCCGTATTATGGCTCCAGTGCTTTTTTGGATAGTCTGAGTAACGGACTCTACTGGTGAAAACTATTGATTTTGTAATCCCTAATTACGCAATGGCCAAAGTAAGTAGAAATTTGTTCGCTAGATGTGGTGTCACTGATGCAATGGCACCACAATTCTGTGCAGTCTTCAACGATTTAAATCTATTGACATGGAGTTCTATACAAATAACTCAAGCCAATCACCACTTTTGAATATCCCAAGCATCTTGCCACCTATCAAACTCCGACGGTTTGATTCGATAACGTGCAAAATTGCCCGAGTGCAGTGAGATAATCTCCACTTCAGACACGTCCCTAAACTGCTCTCGATCTGATTCTGAAACGTTGTCAGCTGCCCACATTTTTATGTGCTGGCTTGCATCGCCACGAGAAATTGGTGTCTTCACAATTTCCTGAATGACGGTACGAAGTTCATTCCTGTATTGCATCCGAAACGGGTCTGGTGCGCCGAGTTGTTGTCGAACTGCTGCATAGTGTTGGGACGCGCGATCGTATGCCCAAATAAACAAATCCTTGAGCAAGGCATGATCAGTCGATTCATAGAAACCAAGTAATGCCTTGGTGTATAAGTCGGTAGGGACGTCAATGAACGAAATGGGAATAAGGTTGTTTTTTATAAGTGGGATGTTCGCAGCCAAACGAGATACCCTTTTATTCACATCATCAAATGGTTGAAGGTACGGTAAGAATGCCAATACCATTAATGCTTGCTCGAAAGGGTTTTCTATCTCAGTTGCTTTCTTTAATATCAAGTCAAAATACGTTTCTATCTGTTGTGGTATATCCAATGGCAGATAGGTCGATCTGGCTATAGCCACGGGTATGGAGCGAACTCTGCCAGCAGACATCGGGTCTGGCAACAGGTTATTAGCCAATAGCGCGTGTAGATTTAGAATCGTGTACCGGTTGAAATTGATTTCATCAGCTTCATCTACCAAAAACTCGATAGCATCTCGATGATTGCGAATCATTTGGGCTTCTGTTGCATTGGCATTTTCTGATTCTTCGCCGAAAGCGATTAGTCTTCTAGTATCGAGTAGTGAGTAGGTGTTTCCTTCTAAGCGGCTAGAGTTCCAAGATAAGTCAATAAGTAGTCGATCCATTATGCGTCTAGCATACGTCCCTGCAGCTTGCTCTTCGCTGGAAGCTGAACCGATCTCCAGTAATTTATTCTTCTCATCAGGTGACAGCCATTGAGTTTTATTAGGCCGGTAAGACTCTATTAAATCCCTTCTGAACGTGGCAGGTTGTCTATTACCCACAGGTCGGTTCATCTGTACTAGTAGTGATTCAGATTCGCGCGAGAGTTGAACTTCTGCAATGGCTTGTTTTGCTGGAAAGTAGCTTGCGCCGCGCTTGGTTCCTTCCATTCTTATTTGGCCGGAACTCACCAGTTTTCGTAATCTGTACTGGATTGCCTTCTTGCCAATATCAGGCTCAAGCAGTTTCGCTATCCCTGAAAGATTAATTCCTTCCGGGTACGCATCAACTGCCTTCTGGACGATGTCTAGATTATTGTGTCGTGCTGATTCTTTGGGCATTTATTTGTTAGTCGTACTTAGAAACGCAAAGTACGACTACTTATTCAAATTTAGCCCCATTTTAGCTAATTAAAGCCCTATGATGTGATTTAAGACCTCAAAATGTATTTTATGACCCCAAAAATTGCTTTATAACCCCAAATAAACGCGATTTGGCCCAAAATTCTCCATTAATCTCGGGGTTTCCTTAGCAATGGAGTTACAGCCTAAAGCGGAAATACCCAACATTCGGGACTGTTAAGTCCGGAATCGAATGCTTGTCTAGGCAATTTTCAACGGCCATCAAATTACCAGATTAAACTGCGTCGCAAGTTTCTTAAAATCCGAATAACAGAAATCGCATGCACGAAGTTTGGCGAGTACTACTTCACATCAACAGTAATTTTTGATCGCCTGGCGCCAGATATACCAGTCGAACTAATTTCTACCATAAATTCATCCGTACCCGTAAAGCCTTCGTTTGCTGTGTAGTAAAGCTCTTTTCCCATCACTTTTTTTCCAGAGCAAAACTGGTTTGTGCCAAGATCGGCCCCCTCACCAATTGTTTTTTGCACATCCTTGATTGTGATTGTTCCATTTGAAGGCTTCTCAAGCATTCTAATATTGAAAGCTTTGGTGGCGCAGTCACCGTCCCAGAAGTGGGCTTGGTAGGTCATTACTTCATTGGTGCCGTTGGTTGAGTGGTCGTAACTTTGTACAGGAATGCTGGCGCAGCCTACGCTGAACAGAAGAAAACCAATACTCCATATTGTCCATCCAATACTGCTTCTTTTTTTCTCCATCTAATACTTCTCCTTTTTCTATCCATAGATGAGCAACATAAACTTTCAAAACGACGATGAGTTATCACTCAGACTAGGAAAATGCGGCATAGGTTGCAACTA
>CAYTJF010000197.1:0-8416 GCA_964437945.1 uncultured Granulosicoccaceae bacterium | reverse complement strand
AAAACGACGATGAGTTATCACTCAGACTAGGAAAATGCGGCATAGGTTGCAACTACTTGATTAAAATTACCGTCGATTTTAGCCGCTATCTGAACGGGCTCAAATACACTATAGGTATCGGGCGAAAAGGGTCGCTCGTTAGTAAACGGAAAAGAAATGAACTGGAAAAAAACCAGCCGCTATGCACAGTACACCAAGCCGGCTTTCGATAGAGTTGTAGCTCTGTTGCTGTTAACCGTTCTGAGTCCAGTTCTGTTGTTTGGTGTTTTGTTATCAGCCATTGCCAGTCGAGGTCAGCCGTTTTTTATTCACGAGCGCCCTGGTTTTAGAGAAACACCTTTCCGATTGCTTAAATTGCGCACCATGCGAGGCCCGATTGATGGCAACGGCAGACGCCTGAGTAATATCGAGCGCATTACGCCTCTAGGGCATTTTTTACGCAAAACATCAATCGATGAGATCCCTCAGTTGTTCAATGTACTGGCAGGGCAACTATCGCTGGTTGGTCCACGTCCGCTGGAAACATGGTATCTGCCTCACTACTCATACAACCAACGGCTGAGGCATTCCGTGCTACCGGGCATAACCGGTTGGGCGCAGGTAAGCGGTCGCAACAGTATCAGTTGGGAGAGAAAATTTGAGCTCGACATCGAGTATGTGAATAAGCAATCACTGTTGCTAGACCTGAAAATCTTATTCATGACCGCGTTCAAGGTTTTTAACAGTGATGATGTAAATGCGGGAGCAACCACCACCATGGATTCGTTTGCACCGAGACCGCAGGGCTTGATTTGAGATTCAAATTAGATTGAGCGCCAATGTCAGCACCTTCAGTAGTAAGGCGTTTACAGCTGCATCATTATTGCTACTTCACATTAACAACAATTTTTGTTCGACCGGCGACAGCTATGTCTTCTGAAGAAATTTCAATCGTGAATTCATCTGTGCCTGTAAAACCCTCTTTAGCTGAATAGTAAACTTCTTGGGCGTTTACTGGTTCTCCAACGCAGTTAGGATTTGTTTCAAGCTCAGCACTATCACCGATTTTTCCTGGTGCTTGCTTAATGGTTATAATGCCATTCGATGGCTTCTCCGTCATTTTGATATCGAACGTTTTGGGTGTGCAGTCATCGTCTATGAGATAGGCGCTGTAGGCTCTCACTTCGTTGGAACCCTCGGTTGTATAGTCGTATTTTTCTACGGGTGCGCTGGCGCAACCAACGGCGCAAAGTAAAAAGCCAATGCTTAGTGCTCTCAATCCAAAATTTGTCATCCGGTAAGTTCCTTTTATAGAAAAACGAATTGGGGAAAACCTCTAACTACGCGTACCTATTCGTAACACCCACAACCAGAGTGTTGGTAAACGATTGATCGTAGCCATTTGATCGTAACAACAATGCAGTGTTGCTGGTGAAGCAGATTGACTCCCAAGAGTTGCGTTTCAAGCTGAATTGGATTCTGATTTCAAACTATGATCATTTGTAGGTTTGCAAATTTGTTCAATTAAAACAATAGGCTATATGGATGATTACTAGAGTTGAAGATACTTAAACTGGAAAATTCTTTAATATATTGATATACATAAGTACAAGCGAAAAAAATGTAAATTCGGTGTTTTTAACGAGTTTTACAGAGCTTGCAGCTCTGCCGATAAGATTCAATTGATTGGTTAAGCCCATTTGTTAACAATGTTGTGAGCAAAATAATGCATGCTATGCGTGCGAACATAGGCGGCGGATGTTTGCTCAGGTTCAGGACTGAACTACTATGGTTATAAAATATAAAGCTAAGTACATTCGTGATGGCGAGGTTGTTATTGACGATACGACGTTGATAGAACTTGGTTCGGGCGAGACAAAAAAAGCATCAGAAGCTGAACACTCTCGTCCCAAGAGTCGTGATGACCTGGAACAAATGATTGCGCAGTCTGAAGAACGCAGTGCCAATGTGGGTGGCAGCTCTAATATGGCGCAGGAAACCAAATTGGCACAGGGCACCAAACTGGCACAAGATAAGAACGCAGACTCCAACGACGGCGCAGAATCGGTCGAGAAATAGATTCCGAGCTCCTCCTTAATCCTTTTTAAACACCAATTCCTATTCAAACGTCCTAAGCCAGGCACCTGGTTTTTCACCGTAAGTAACCTACTCGTAAAAAAAATGTTAACCCAATTGTGGTCGCAAGAATGCGTTTGTTGTTCTATGATTTTCGGTCGAAACTTATAGAATAAGCGGTGGTCTAGGCATCGATGGAACTATTTTTTGGCTATCTGGCAGGGTTACTCACCCTCATAAACCCTTGTGTGCTGCCCGTGTTGCCTATTGTTTTGGCCTCGGCCATGCAGGCGGGTCGTTATGGTCCACTGGCGATTGCTGCGGGGATGTGTATTTCGTTTGTCACGCTGGGTATGTTGATCGCCACGTTCGGGCACAGTATCGGGCTTAACGATACCCGCATGTCTGAAATCGGGGCTGTCATGATGATCGTGTTCGGCTTATTTTTGTTGGTGCCCAAATTGAACACCGCATTTGCAACGGCCACCGCATCAATGAGCAGTAGTGCGGACAGCACTTTTTCGAGCATGCCCGTGACTAATATAAAGAGTCATTTTATCGGTGGTTTGCTTCTGGGGGCCATCTGGTCTCCCTGTGTTGGCCCGACACTCGGTGGGGCTATCTCGTTGGCCAGTCAAGGTAAAAATCTTGGGTGGGCATTCCTGACTATGCTCAGTTTTGGATTGGGTGTTTCAACGGTGATCATAGCGTTGGGATATGGCACGCAGGGAGCAATTAAGCGTCGTCAGAACAGCATGCGTGGACTGGCACAGAAGGCGAAGCCGGTCATGGGCATCACATTTTTACTGGTTGGTGTCATGATATTTTTCAAATTCCATCATGTTATTGAAGGTTGGCTGATATCGGTATTACCCAGCTGGTTTCAAAATTTGTCGACGAACTATTAACGGACTAGTAGTGAGTTAACGCGAGTAAATCTATTTTATTACTTTAAACAAGAGGATTAATCAGTGAATAGACGACTATTTATTATTAGCGCAGCGGCGTCACTTGGTGCGCCAAAACTACTTCTGGCAGGTGGTATGGGTACGGCTGACTATGAGCCTGGGTTGATCAAAGAGAAATTAGCAGCGGGTGAGACTGTGCTAGTAGATTTCGCGGCTGATTGGTGCAGCACCTGTAAAAGACAGGAGCAAGTAATCAGCGAATTGCGTACCAGCAATCCTGAATTTGATAAGAACATCAGCTTTGTAAGAGTTGATTGGGATGACTATGGTTCGCACGAAGTTGCAACATCGAGAAAAATACCTCGACGATCAACGCTTTTATTGTTGCGGGGCGACGAAGAGCTAGGTCGTATCGTGGCGGGTACCGATAGTGATCAAATAAAAGAGCTGCTTGAGCTTGCGCTGGTGGAATCGTAGATTTGATAGTGTAGAAGCGTCCGGGCCTCGCATCTATCAAGCCTGGCCCGGATGTTAAGTAAGATGAATGAGCGTTGCGCCTGATTTACATTTGTTGCTGCAACGTTTCCAATGGCATATTCAGTATGTCGCCAGCCATTAATTCTAATGGTATAGCTTGCCCGTTAAGCTTTAAAATCATATTATCCAGATCAGCATTCAGGGTGACTTTGTCTTCAGTGACAGACAAATAGATTTGCGCCATAGGATGCTCAAGCATTTGACCAACCGGTGTATTCATTAGAGCCGACCTGTCAATATCTATAAGTGCAGTACCAGCTATCGACTTTGCCAGGTCACCAGTGGTAACCATGCCTGTATAGCCATCATCTGAACCATTGCCGGCAAACCAAAGATCGACTACCGCGTTTCCATCGCCTTCAGTGCTTACTGCGTCAAGCTTAACGGCCACTTTGGTATCTGGTTTAAACGTTGCGCGCAAGATCTCAATGCCTTTTTCACTGAACAAAAGCTCTTCAGGCCTGGTGGCTGATTTGAATTCTTTGTAAAACGACTCGTTGGCCATCATGTCTTTAATTGAGAAGCCTGACAGTGCCATGGCCGCATCGAATGACTTTAAAGGCAGTGCTTCTACTTCCAGGCTATCTACGCCCATATTGAATGTTGCGGATGGCTCATCGGAGCTAAGATCCTGGTTAAGGACATAGCTGACACCTTTAACCAGCGCAACTTGCTTGCCACCATTTACAATAGTGGTTTCATCCATGTTCATTTCGAAGTTTAAATCGTAGAAGTACGGCGATATTTTTTCTTCGCCTTCTAATTTGCTTGCGTTGAATTTCATGTCAAGGTTGGACATGTCAGCTTGCTTGTTGTCACCCTCACTGAAAATGAAATTATCCAGTGCGGCGTCGCCTGTGATATTGCCGTCGGTTGCGGTTGTCACGTTGATGATAGAAGCGCTGCTTTTGATTATTGCATCGTCTTGTGAATGATCGAAGGCGTTAATCTTGATTTCACTTTTGGTTGCGCCATCTACCGCGACTTCCGTAGTGGCCACAAATGGCTCGCCGGAGTCAAACGATTTCAGAATTTCTTTAAAATCATCAGAATAATTGTCATCAATCAACAGCGTAGTAATTATGCTGGCAGCGCCAAAGCGTGGATTTTCCGGTGCAACGCTGACCAAAGAATGATTGATTTGATGTTTTAGTGAGAACTGTATGTCCTGGCCATTGGCCTCTGAAGCACGCACCTCGGTAATGGCCGTGCTTTCCATGATGCCGGCTTTGTATTCAGTCGACTTGACCACGAATGCCTTGTTGGTGTTTATTTGTTCCAGCAATCGGTTATAGGCTGCCTCCGTCTGAGCACCACTGTAATAGGTTGATCCAGCCCACGAGGCACCAGCAACCAACGGCAGGGCGAGAAGTAATTTTTTCATTTAGTGTTGTCCTTAGTTTAAATGGTCCAGCGAATCGATTCGGGGTATTCGCTGAGAACTGCCAATGATCTTAATTTTGCCTAATATTAGCAGGCTATTACATTTCCATTTTTATCGGCAGTTACATTTAGTGTAGTTAGTGGCTGAATGGCTCGATTACCACTATTTTGTGTCTCATTTACCACTAATTTACATCACGCTCCCTGGCATGGCCTGGAACTTAGCTAAAGGCCTCTCAAGGGCGCATATGGCGTTAATGATCGGTGGGTAGTGGCTGCGAAACTGCGCTGCTGAAATCTCAACCAGAAACCTTGCAAGACGCTATCCAAAAGACAGGGATTCGACAGATTCGGGCGTCCTGCTTTCCGCCTTTCGGTCGTGTAAAACTAGATGGCGCAAGTCAGATTTTGTTAGACTTGGCCGCTAGATTAGTTGTGAATCAATCATCTGCAAAATTGATTGATGCAATCCCTTATCGTTATTGGAGCCCGCCCTATGTTGTTTTCCGGCAACACGCAAACGCTTGAGCTGCGTAAGAATGTGCTTGAACTGATTTTCGACAGTCAGTCGAGCAAAGTGAACGTTCTCAACAAGGAGGCTTTGACAGAGCTTGGTGAGGTCGTTGCGCTGCTTGAGCAGCACAAGGATGCTGCCGGACTGATAGTCAGCAGCGCTAAAAGCAGCTTTATTGTCGGGGCTGATATTACCGAGTTTCTGGATTATTTCAGCGCACCGGATAAAGAGCTTGGCGATATGCTCATTCGTGTTAATGATCTATTCAATCGAATTGAAGATCTGCCTTACCCAAGCGTCTCACTGATTAATGGCGATGCACAAGGTGGTGGGTTCGAGATATGCCTGGCCACTGACTTTCGACTGGCTGCAACCGGTGCAAAAGTGGGCTTGCCTGAAGTGAAACTCGGCATCATGCCAGGTTGGGGCGGTTCAGTGCGTTTGCCACGGTTAATTGGAATAGATAATGCGGTGGAATGGATGTGTACCGGTTCAGTCAAGCGTGCGCCAGCTGCTTTAAAAGAATCGGCAGTTGATGCTGTTGTTGAGGCGGACCAACTAGCAAAGGGTGCACAATCTCTATTGGCACAATGCGCTGACGGTCGGTTAAATATTGCTAAGCGTCGTGAGCTGAAGAAAAACCCACTCACGCTCGAGCCATTGGAATTGGAGATGGCATACCAGTCTGCAGTAGGGGTGGTCGGCGCCAAAGCCGGTCCGCACTATCCATCACCGGTCACCATAATTGAAACTATCAAAGCACACGCCGGTTTAGCTCGCGATAAGGCTCTGCCAATAGAATCGGCTAGCTTCGTAAAATTGGCTAAAACCGATGTGGCTGAGAGTCTGGTTGGTATCTTTTTGAAAGACCAACATATAAATCGTGTTGCCAAGAAGCATATGGCTGCTGCCGGTAAAGTTGAGCAAGCCGCTGTGCTTGGTGCCGGCATTATGGGCGGTGGGGTAGCTTATCAGTCAGCCTCTAACGGTGTACCCATTGTGATGAAAGACATTGAACAAGGTGCACTTGATGCTGGCCTTGAAGAGGTCGGTAGCTTGCTTAACAAGCAGCTCAAGCGTGGCAAGTTAAAACCTGCCGGTATGGCTGATGTGCTCAATGCCATACAGCCGGCCTTGAGTTACGGTGAATTCAACGATGTGAATTTGGTGGTCGAGGCTGTTGTTGAGAACCCGAAAATTAAACAATCGGTGTTGGCAGAAGTTGAACAGAACGTTAGCGACGACACCATTATTACGACCAACACCTCAACGATCTCGGTTAACTTGCTTTCTGGTGCGTTAAAACGCCCGGAAAATTTCTGTGGTATGCACTTTTTTAATCCGGTTCATCGCATGCCTCTGGTTGAAGTCATCCGGGCCGACTCCTCTTCAGAGAAAGCGATTGCCACCACTGTGGCCTACGCCAAAGCGATGCGAAAAACCCCGATAGTAGTCAATGATTGCCCGGGTTTTCTGGTTAATCGCATTCTGTTTGCTTATTTCAGTGGATTTGATAGGTTAATTGCCGATGGTGGCAATCCCCAACAGATCGACAAAGTCATGGAAAAGTTTGGCTGGCCGATGGGCCCGGCCTATTTATTGGACGTTGTTGGTCTGGATACCGGCAAGCACGCAGCAGCGGTTATGGCCGCGGGTTTTCCTGATCGTATGTCCAGTGGTGATGGTAGCGTTATTGATGCGATGTATAACGCGAAGCGTTTTGGTCAGAAAAACGGTATTGGTTTTTACAAATACGAACTTGATCGCAAAGGTAAACCAAAGAAGCTGCCAGATCCTGATGGTGATGCAGTAGTGCAATCGGTACAACCATCAGGTCAGAAAGAATTTGAAGCCAGCGAGATTGTCGAGCGCTTGATGATTCCATTGAGTATTGAAACCGCTCGCTGTGTAGAAGACAACATTGTCAGCTCACCAGCAGAAGCTGATATGGGGTTGGTTTATGGCGTTGGTTTTCCACCCTTTAAAGGTGGTGCGCTGCATCATGTCGATAAACTGGGATTGGCGAAATTTTGTGACAGTGCTGACAAATATGAAGCCCTCGGTCCGCTGTATCACCCAACCGACAATATGCGAAAGATGGCGAAAAACAACACAGGCTTTTATGCAACACAAGCATCGGCTGCAAAAGGGGATAAGTCATGAGTTTTGATGATAAAGATGTTGTCATTATCGATGGTGTACGTTCGCCCATGTGTCGCTCCAAAGGGGGTGGTTTTAAAAACGTTCGCGCAGAGAATTTATCTGCAGCTTTGGTGGCGGCATTGTTCGAACGAAACCCGAATGCTGATATCAACGAGGTTGAGGATGTTGTCTGGGGTTGTGTTAATCAAACCCTGGAGCAGGGCTTTAATGTGGCGCGTGCGGTTGGTTTGATGGCAGGCGTTCCTAAATCTGCCGGGGCGCAAACAGTGAGTCGTTTATGTGGTTCATCTATGAGTGCATTGCACATAGCCGCACAAGGCATTATGAGTGACTATGGTGATGTGTTTGTGGTGGGTGGTGTTGAGCACATGCAGCATGTGCCTATGATGCACGGTATTGATATTAATCCGGCAATGAGTCGTTACATGGCAAAGGGCTCCATGATGATGGGATTAACTGCCGAGATGCTCAGCCAATTACATAAGGTCTCTCGAGAACAACAGGATGAGTTTGCACTTCGCTCGCACAAGAGGGCCTATGCTGCGATGAAAGAGGGGCGTTTTGATAACGAAGTAGTGCCTATTGAAGGACATGACGAGTCTGGTATGTTCTCGCTAATAGTGCATGATGAGGTAATACGTGAGGATGCCTCGCTCGAAGCCTTAGCCTCATTACGCCCGGCGTTTGTTCCTGGCAAAGGTACGGTTACCGCTGGTTCATCATCAGCGATTTCTGATGGTGCATCGGCTATGTTGGTCATGTCTGGCAAGAAAGCAAAAGAGCGTGGCTTGCAACCCATTGCTCGAATGAAAAGTATGGCAGTGAGTGGTTGTGACCCTGCAACAATGGGTTATGG
>CAYTJF010000196.1:8735-11223 GCA_964437945.1 uncultured Granulosicoccaceae bacterium | reverse complement strand
GCGCTCGACCATGGTCGGCGGTTCGATACGAACGCAAACCTGTGCAGTGAATGAAATTGTTGCGCTCAGTGAGTTACAAAGATGTGGTGGAGCTAGGCGGGATCGAACCGCCGACCTCTTGCGTGCCACGCAAGCGCTCTCCCAGCTGAGCTATAGCCCCATCGAAGTGGAGCCGTGAAGATTAGTGCGCCATGCCCGAGCTGTCAAGCTTCGGGAACATTTTCGCACACATCAATTGCCAATTTAATTCGCTCTATCACATCTTCTTTGGCTAGCAAGGCCAGCGTCTGATCCATGCTGGGCGAGGCGGTGCCGCCGGTGATGGCCAAGCGCAGCGGCTGGCCCAGTTTGCCAAAGCCAATATCCAATTTTTCTACGGTGCTTTCCATGGCCGTTTGAATCGATTCAGCATCCCAGGCATCCAACGAATTAAACGCCTCACTCACGGCACTTAGAACAGGCGCAGTGGTGGCCTTGAATTGTTTTTTACTGGCTTTAGCATCGTATTGCGTTGGCGCTGCATAAAAGTATTTGGTGGCTTCAGCCATATCTATTAACGTCTTGGCCCGATCACGAAGTAAATCTGCAACATCGCCAAGCTCAGGACCATGTGATGTATCAACACCCATTTCTTCAACATAAGGGTTCAATGCCGTGGCCAGTTCTTCTTTGGGTATTGTTGTTAAGTAATGCTGGCTAACCCAATCCAGCTTCTTATTATCAAACACAGAGCCCGACCGATTAACCGCTTCCAGCGAGAACAGTTTCTGCATTTCATCCATGCTAAACAGTTCCTGATCCTGATGTGACCAACCCAATCGAACCAGATAATTCAACAAGGTTTGTGGCAAGTAACCATCTTCCTTGTACTGCATAACGCTCACAGCACCATGACGCTTGGACAAGCGTTTACCATCTTCACCAAGAATCATCGGCAAGTGCGCATATACCGGTAGCTCAGCCTCCAATGCCTTTAGAATGTTGATTTGTCGTGGCGTGTTATTAACATGATCATCACCACGAATCACATGCGATATACGCATATCCATATCGTCCACCACCACAGTTAAGTTATAAGTGGGAGTGCCGTCAGAGCGCATGATGATCAGATCATCCAGCTCAGCGTTAGACACAACAATCTCACCCTTGACTGCATCGTTTATAACGACATCGCCATCCAGAGGATTTCGAAAACGCACTACAGGCTCGACACCCTCAGGTGGTGCATCAGTACGATCACGCCAGTAGCCGTTATAACGTGGCTTCTGTTTATTAGCCATGGCCGCCTCCCGCATGGCATTCAGCTCATCCGGCGTGCAATAACAATGATAGGCATGACCCGACTCCATTAGCTGAGCAACGACTTCTCGGTATCGATCAAAATGCTTAGTCTGAAAGAACGGACCTTCATCATAGTCAAGGCCCAGCCACTGCATCCCGTCCAGGATGGCCTGGACCGATTCCTCGGTGGAGCGTTCCAGATCGGTGTCTTCAATTCGCAACACAAATTCACCACCGTGCTGACGGGCAAAAAGATAACAAAACAGGGCTGTGCGAGCACCACCGATGTGTAAATACCCGGTTGGGCTGGGAGCAAAACGTGTTCGAATCGACATGAGCTGGTGTGGTTGCAGACTGACCCGCGGATTGTAGCAAAGCCCATCCGGTATACTGGAACAAGTTACCCTTTAATTTGGTGAATCCATGTCAGCAACGCCTGATCAAGCCGCTAAATCTGTCCCTAATACAGCTCCAAAATGCTACTCGCGAGCAGCAACTGCTGTTGGTCACGTGCGAAAGGTCAATGAAGACTCCTTTCTGGATGCCAGCGAGTTGGGGTTGTGGGTGGTTGCAGACGGCATGGGTGGGCACAGCCGGGGCGATAGGGCCAGCCAGGAGATTATTGCTCAACTGCAAAATTTCAAACCTTCAGACAATGTGCGTACCGATATTGAAGACATTGTGCGACGCCTGGATATTGCCAATGAGTTCTGTCGAGAACAAGTAGACGGACAAGTCATGGGCAGTACGGTTGCCCTGCTCTACATAAACGAACAAACAGGTCATGCCATTTGGGCAGGAGACAGTCGCGTTTATCGATATCGTGCAGGCGAGCTAAAGCAACTTACCGACGATCACAGCCTGGTAGGCGAATTGCACCGACTCGGCGAACTGACCGAAGACGAAGCAGAAAACCACCCGTCTTCTAATGTCATTACCAGGGCCGTAGGCGTTGCAGAAGAGCTGGACTTGCAGCTAGCGAAAATTGAATTGCAACCCGGTGATCGATTTTTATTGTGTAGCGACGGACTGTTCAAAGATGTTCAGCGTTCTGAGATCAGGGAAAATATGAGCCTGCCATCAATGGAACAGTCGCTGGAAAAGATGGTTCACCTGTCGCTGCGACGTGGTGGTACTGATAACGTTACAGCGATTGTTGTGCAGTTGAGTACGGATTTTAGTAATTCATAACTTAACTTTGCATCTT
>CAYTJF010000196.1:0-8635 GCA_964437945.1 uncultured Granulosicoccaceae bacterium | reverse complement strand
CTTAACTTTGCATCTTGACTTTGCATCTTGATCGATGCTTTTTATTTGGCTATGGTTGGAAATTCCTCCGTTCGGTAAACCTGGCCATCATGAACCAGAACCAGAACAGGACCAGACAAGCGCGAGATTGTCTCGGCGAAGCCATCTGTTGCGGCCCAGTTGATTCTACCAGTGCTCGAGTCGATTGCTGTCACGCCGCTGCCAGCTGGTGAGCCAAATGTTGTGTAAAACAAATGACCTGGTACTGCCAATGGCAAAACTCTCGCTCTACCAATATTGAAATTATGCTCCCAAACCAGTGATCCATCTGCAGGCCTGAGTGCTCTCGGGAATGTAGGAGTACGCTGAAAAGCAAGAGAATCATTTTCAGTAGCAGCATGCTGCTCCGTTATCACCAGGCGACCATCCGTGGCAGGTAAACTGCCGTTAAGAAGTGGCATCCTATTTGCCCAAATGACTTCTCCGGTACTGATGTTCATACCCGCTATGCCAAGATCAGTATCAACATATTGATTTTCAATATCTGCTATCACAGCGACTACCGTCTGACCAATCACCACCGGAATGCTGAGACCTGAAAAATCCGACTGAGTCGTAACTATCAGCGAGCTATTGCTATGGATATAGACAAGCAGAAGTTCTGGCATTCCTGGTTTGCACTTGGATTATGCTAGCAACGAACCAGCAAATTAACTTATTCTAATTTACCAAAAATGGAGCAATACAGTACCGAACGACAAAGTTAAAGCCATGGCAAACTTTCTGGTCATATTATACCGGTGTTAGCGTCGTACTTCACATGCCACCCACATGCCACTTCCCAAGCCTTGGGGAAGTTCTTGACAACAAACTGCATGCTTTTAGTAGGTTCACTATTCACAGGTGATGTTCGAACTCTTACCTTGGCAGAATCACCCATTAGTTTTTCTAAAAGTAGTTTAGTGTCTGTGATAGTTCCGGTGAAATTAGTCACTGAATTAAACTCAAATGTCTTAACTGAACCAAGCTGATATGTCACGAATGGTTCATTATCGAATCCAATTTCAATCTCGTTACCGTTGAAGCGAGGATCAAGGTTCGGTGTGTGTATCTCTATCTCAACTCGTCCCGATTCGTTGCAATAAGCAATCAAAGTGTGATCTTTTGTTCCATGTACGCCCACTTGGCCTGTTACGTCGCTGTTTGAATCTCCTGTGGTGTACTGAGCAGTCATGTGACCCCATAGGTCATCCTGACACAATCGGCTACCTAACTTCAGTTTCTGACAATTCCACAACCCGCTATTCCACCACTCACCCTCACCTGAATTCGGAGGCGAACCACTGTTAAAAACAAAAGATGGCGGCGTTAACGGGTTCTCTTTCCTCATGGACTCTTCAATCGACACATCCCAAGATTTTGGTTGTGCCTTGCGTTGCGATTCAATGAGTCTGTCAGCTGATTCGAGCAAGCGCGCTGCCCTGGCTTCCAGGTCTGCCCTCTGCGGCCCATTTGAGCCGCAGGCAGCTAGCGATACCAGCGTGCATAATATTAAGATTCTCATATATCCCTATCCCTAAAATTTAGTATTAAGCCTATTACATACCCCAAAGCCATCCAAATCTGACGTGCACCGCCTACCAATACACCAATCACTTCAAATTTAAAATTATTCTGGCCATAACCAGCGACGCAAAAGAAAAAGCAAACTGCTTAATTTGGGTATGTGATTAATGAATAGTGTTTTAGCAGGAATGTTTTCAGCGAGCTATCTAAGGGCGATACAGTGTAATGACAAAGTCGAATTATGCCACGCCGTTTCACAAAATCCCTTTTCATAAGAAAAAGAAATTTCTGCGCAATTCGTTCCTGTGAATTAGCTGAGTGTGACGGAGGTCACAGTGTATCAATATGGTTAGGTAAACTCGCCTGCGACTGACAACTTTACGGCGATTTTTTAATGCTCGCATTAAGTTCAAACTGAGCAACTTATTGCGAGCACCTATTGTCAATGCACAGCAGCCATATCCGGAACCACTTCACTGTCGTTAAACGTAAGCTTCCCATCAACCACATTCACAAACACTTTTTCACCCGGCTCAAACTCGCCTGCCAGTATAAATTGCGCCAAGGGGTTCTCAACTTCTTGCTGTATCGCACGCTTTAACGGTCGTGCACCGTAGACAGGGTCGAACCCGGCATCACCAATATAATCCAGTGCATCGTCGCTAACCACCAACTCTAATGATCGCTCAGCCATTCGATTGCCAAGTTGCTTCATCTGAATACCACAGATCATGCGAATATTCTCGCGAGACAGTGGTTGGAACACAACGGATTCATCAATGCGATTGATAAACTCAGGTCGAAAGTGCTGGCCCACTATTTCCATAACCGAGTTTTTCATCTCGGTGTAGTTGTCTTTACCGGCAAGCTCCTGAATGACATGGCTACCAAGATTGGAAGTCATAACGATAACCGTATTTCTAAAATCCACTGTTCGACCTTGTCCGTCGGTAAGACGTCCATCATCGAGCACCTGCAGCAAAATGTTAAAAACATCTGAGTGGGCTTTTTCGACTTCATCGAGCAAAATAACTGAATACGGCTTACGACGAACCGCTTCGGTCAGGTATCCACCCTCTTCATAGCCAACATAGCCTGGCGGTGCACCGATCAATCGGGCAACCGAATGCTTTTCCATAAATTCAGACATATCCAGGCGAACCATCGCATCGCTACTTTCAAACATGAAGTCTGCAAGCGTTTTGGTTAATTCAGTTTTACCCACACCCGTTGGCCCGAGAAACAAAAAAGAGCCAATAGGTCGCTTTGGATCGGAGAGCCCAGCACGAGATCGACGAATGGCGTCAGATACCGCTTCAACCGCTTCTGTCTGACCCACCACTTTTTTACCAAGCTCGGTTTCCATACGAAGCAGCTTTTCCTTCTCGCCTTCAAGCATCTTGTTAACAGGAATGCCTGTCCACTTGGATACCACACTGGCAATTTCATCGCTGTTGACTTTATTACGCAGCAGCTGCATTTCGTCCTGATCAGCACTCTGCACAGCTTCAGTCAGATTTTTTTCAAGTTCTGGAATTTGCCCATATTGAAGTTCGGACATGCGCGCCAGATCGCCTGCGCGTCTTGCTGTTTCATATTCGAGTCGAACACGCTCCAGCTCTTCTTTAATACTGTTAGCACCCTGCACCGATGCTTTCTCTGCATTCCAGATCTCTTCCAGATCAGCGTATTCTTTTTCAACACCGCTAATATCAGATTCCAGATCGGTCAGGCGCTGTTTCGATGCACTGTCGGTTTCTTTTGAAAGCGCTTCACGCTCCATTTTTAATTGAATAATGCGCCGCTCAAGCTTATCAAGCTCCTCAGGTTTTGAATCGATCTCCATGCGGATATGCGATGCGGCCTCATCTATTAGATCGATGGCTTTATCGGGCAACTGCCGATCACTAATATAACGATGTGACAGGGTTGCTGCGGCAATGATGGCAGGGTCGGTTATTTCCACACCATGATGCACCTCGTATTTTTCTTTTAAGCCACGAAGAATCGCAATGGTGTCTTCCACCGAAGGTTCATCGACAATGATTTTTTGAAAACGTCGTTCGAGCGCCGCATCTTTCTCCACGTACTGCCGGTACTCATCGAGTGTGGTAGCACCAATGCAATGCAATTCACCACGCGCCAGAGCAGGCTTTAACATATTGCCCGCATCCATCGAACCTTCAGCCTTACCAGCACCAACCATGGTATGTAATTCGTCAATGAACAAAATGATCTGCCCGTCTTGTTTGGCAAGATCGTTCAATACGGCCTTCAAACGTTCTTCAAAGTCACCACGAAATTTCGCACCAGCAATCAAAGACCCCATATCTAATGACAGCACACGCTTGTTTTTAACCGCATCGGGTACCTGACCATCTACGATGCGTTGTGCCAGACCTTCAACCAGCGCCGTTTTACCAACGCCCGGCTCACCGATGATGACCGGGTTATTTTTACGTCGTCGTTGTAAGACTTGAATAGCGCGACGAATTTCATCATCGCGGCCTATAACCGGATCTATTTTGCCTTGCTCGGCACGCTCGGTTAAATCGATAGTGTACTTTTCTAATGCCTTGCGCTGATCTTCAGCATTGGGGTCGTTTACTGGTTCATCGCCGTGCACATCAGTAATGGTTTTTTCAACAGCCTGAAGGTTCGCACCGTTTTGCTCCATTAACTTTGCCAGTGCGTTTTTCTTGTCATCGAGCGCTGCCAAAACAAACACTTCAGAAGATATGTACTGATCGCCCCGTTGTTGCGCACGTTTATCGGTCAGATTCAGCAAACGATTAAGCTCGTTCGACACATGCAATTGCCCACCACTGCCAGAGACTTGCGCCATTTTATCGAGCAGCGAATCGATCCCGGCACGCAGGCCATTCACGTTCACACCAGACTGCGCCAGCAGCGGCCGCACACCGCTTCCATCCTGATCAAGAAATGCGGCCATCAGGTGCGCGGGCTCAATAAATTGATGATCACGGCCAACAGCCATTGACTGCGCTTCTTGTAGTCCCAGCTGAAATTTGCTGGTCAACTTATCCATTCTCATTGGAGTTCCTCTTTGAATCTCACGTCATGTCCAGGACTGGTGATATTCACTGACTTATAATGATCTGAAGATAGAGATCAACTGATCAAAATCAACCGTGATATCAACCGTGATCAGCTGTAAAGCGTTAATTTTGTGAAAACTATTCAATCCAGGCAAAGGTTGCCATGCGACCACTTGCCACGCCGTCACGCCGATGCGAATGGAATAGCGCTGCTTCTGTATAGGTACAATGCTCACCGCCGGTAACGACAAAGGGTCGATATCGGTTAAGTGCTATACGCGCCAACGCATAAATGTCAGCCAGGAATTTACCGTTTCCGGAAGGCTTGAATGCAGCCTCGTTTTGCTGATTGCTTGCCAGAAATAAATCAACGACTTCACCTCCCACTTCAAATGCGTCAGGTCCAATCGCCGGACCCAACCAGGCATGCAGTTCATCAGTTTCTTCAAAATGCGCTACAGCGCTTTGCAACACGCCATCGGCCAAACCTCGCCACCCGGCGTGTATAACCGATACCGCGTCTCCGTTAGCATTCGATATAACAACAGGTAGACAATCTGCCGTACCCACACACAATACTTGTCCGGCTTCGCGTGTGAACGTACCGTCTGCCTCCAGTGCATCATTTTTTGCAGAGTAACAATCAATGAATGCCACGTTACAACCGTGTACCTGATTCAACCAGTGTGGCTGATTCGGTGCCTGCATGGCTTTTACCGCAAGCGCTCTGTTTTCAAGTACGTGCTGCAGGTTGTCTTTAACATGGGTTCCCAGGTTCAGCGAATCAAACGGCGGCTCACTGACCCCGCCTACACGCGTGGTTGAATGCACTTTCACACGTTGAGGTACATCCCAGTCGGGCCTGATAGTTTTTACGTCGCTGTGTTTATTTTCTGCAAGTGTTGTCATGTCAGTTTAATCAGACCTTGTTCGCCGCATCTTCACGCAGAATCTGCAGCATGTGCTTAAAATCTGCTGGTGGCTCAGCACTGAATTCACAATCGCGCTGATCTTCTGGATGCACAAGACCAAGACGCGTCGCATGGAGTGCTTGTCTGTTGAAATTATTCAGGTCTGTACTTCCCAATTTGCCAAGCAATCGATCACTGGCACGACGCGTGTAAACCGGGTCGCCTAACAAGGGGAATCCCAAGTGCGTCATATGCACCCGAATTTGGTGGGTGCGACCTGTTTCAAGTTTAACGGCGACAAGCGCGGCATCATCAAAGCGCTCCAGAACAGTAAAGTGCGTACGGGCCGGTTTGCCATTGCGAACGACCGCCATACGCTTACGATCTTTCGGGTGTCTGCCGATCGGCTCATCTATTGCGCCGCCATCGGGCACATCGCCAATAACGATGGCCAGGTACTCGCGTGAAATACGTCTGGCTTGCAGCTGGGCAACCAGGTGTGTATGTGCTTTTAATGTTCTGGCTACAACACACAGACCGCTGGTGTCTTTATCCAGACGGTGCACAATGCCGGCTCTGGGAACATGCCGAAGACCGGGCTCCAGGTGAAGCAGGCCGTTCATCAATGTACCGGTTCGATTACCTGGCGCTGGGTGCATAACCAGGGATATCCGTTTGTTAACAATGTAGAAGTGCTCGTCGGTGTGCACAATATCGATAGGCAGACTTTCCGCATCAATACTGGCAGCCCCGTTAGACCAGGTTTCCTCCCAGGTATCGGCCAGCGCATCCGGTGGCAAAATCAGCAGAATATCTTCTCCACCCACCAGTTTATCGCTGGGACGGCGTGATTGCCCGTCGGTGGTCAAAAACCCTCTTTTTATCCAGTCTTTCAAGCGGCTGCGTGAATAGTCAGAGAAGTACTGGGCTGCCACTGCATCAAAGCGCATACCAGCGACTGTTGCGGGGGCTATCAGCGCGTGCCGCAGATCGGCGTTTTTGGGTTTATTTGTCGGCATTCGTTCGCTTTAAAAGCCTGCGGCGCTATGGATAAGGCGGTTGTGCAACACAGATACAAATTCTGGCCACAAATTCGCTATACTTTTCCCATGATAAACCACTCAACTTGGCGAATAGCGCTTGCCGCGACAATTTTCGCAACCCTTACGCTTAGTGCGTGCGGTACTGCCGAAAAACAGACTGATACGGCCACATCCGCAGAACGCCTGTATAACGCGGCGAAACGAGCGCTGAATCAGGGCGATTTTCTGACCGCAGTCGATACCTTTGAGACACTCGGGGCCCGATTCCCCTTCGGCATTTACACTCAGCAGGCCCAACTGGATATTGCCTATGCTTATTTCAAGCAGGATGAATTTGACAACGCCATTTCATCAGCAGACCGGTTTATCAAACTCTACCCGCGCAGCGAAAACATTGACTACGCCATATACATAAAGGGTATCTCTAATTTCGCTCGTGGTGGCTCATTCATGGAACGATTGTTCCCCCGAGATGCTGCCCAGGTCAATCAAAACTGGTTGCGCGCCGCGTTTGCCGAGTTTGATGTATTGGTTCGACAACACCCAGACAGCGAATACGTGTCCGACTCGCTGGCCAGAATGGAATTTTTGCGCAATGAAATGGCCAGACATGAACTGATTACCGCCAAGTTCTACTACCAGCGCGGCGCCATGGTTGCCACCATTAACCGGGTGAACTACCTGCTTGAGCACTACAATGGCTCGACCCATGTACCCAATGCCCTGGCATTAATGGCAAGCGCCTACGGCTCTCTAGGGCAGACTGACTTACAAGGCAACACCTTGCGCGTGCTGGCACAAACTGAGCCGGATCATCCCGCTCTGAAAAACTAACCCCAAACCCAATTTGTAGAATCAATCTTAGGCGTGACTACAGTGCTGTTCGCGATTCGCGCAAGCAATGTTGTACAACGCCATAGCGTAATCCATTTCATCCCCACAGGCAGACCAGGGCTGCTCGTGCGTTAACTTTATTTGTGTACTAGTCTGCGCACCGTTGAGCTCAAATACGCTCCGAATGCGCGTGCCATCTGGCCGCCTGAACATTAACGTACTGTCCGCTTGCCGAACCACTGAGAACTTGTGCCACGTGTGGTATGAGCGCAGTAACGACCTTACAACTACAACTTAACCGACGCGCTGTCTCTACCGGGACTGCCACTTGTTTATCTATAAAACAATCAGGTTTCCCTGATGGCTTCTCAAATACCTTCTGACTGAGCACGTCGCTGTCGACATGCACCACGACTTGATAACGATCATCTGTGCTTGATGCAACCTTGGTATCTTTAAGAAACGCTTCTGCCATTAACACCAAGGCATCCGCTCGTTGCCGAGGATATTGGCGGTTGTTATTAATTGGAAACACCCCCGCGGAGGTGTCCTCAGTCAACGCTAGCGCATGACGCTCACTCTTTTCAGCTGGTTCAGATTGCGCAGTTGATTCTACCGCTGCCTCAATCGCTTTGATGACCAAAGCACCTTGTTCTGGTGTTAGCCTGGCACGAATTTCTAGTCAACCGTGTTCATCCCAACGCGTATTGACATGCCGATATTCGTGGTGGTGCACGGCACCTTGATTTTCCGCATCGCGGCGCTCATCGTCAGTTGCTTCTTCGTCAGTTGTAAAGGCAGGAGCATCGCAGTCGTGAATGGCATTGTGATAGCCAACCATCGTTACACCGGCTTCGCCATACTGTTGTCGATACAGCCGCACGGTTTTATCCAATTGACTGGCGGTACCGTAGCGCGCATACGACAATAGACATTCTTCATTGTTCTCGTTACCCACCCAATGGGATGGGCTCCTCCTCACCCTTAACTACTTAGTAGCAAGTTCGGCGTCAATGCGCCAGAATGGAAATTGTTAGACAACCATTCAGAAAATGAGGAGAAGTCCAAGATAGTGTATATTCCCGTGAAGTAAAGAGATCATTTGTATGGCAGCGCTCATAGCGGTTTTCCGGAATACATCGATAACACTCATGGCCGTACTTGCCATGATGGTAACTATTACTTGGAGTAGCACTTCATACGCGCACAATGTGACGCCCGGTGATGCTGGTTACATTCAAGA
>CAYTJF010000195.1:7489-11351 GCA_964437945.1 uncultured Granulosicoccaceae bacterium | reverse complement strand
GCGAACGCAGACAGTCACGCTGAACTCGAACGTATCAAGTGGATGGACCACTAGTACACAAGTTGCATTTAGGTGGTATTTTTTAAGTCATGTGTTGTAGATATTCTGGCGAGCTTGAGCTCGCCAGATTGTTTGCACCCGATTGTATTGCTTATAGTTTTGCTATAAACAAATTTTACTACCCTGTAAAAAGCCATGGAATCATACGCAAATTGCTAAGCATCTATTTTTCTCACATACTTAGCACAATGCGGAATCACTCGGTCACCTGTCCGCTATAAAAGTTGAGTTGTTGCAGACGAGAGTTCACAAAAGACCTGGACATATCCGGATTCCCGGCTAACTGGATGCACTTTCTCTCGCAATTTTCTATAAATACCTCGCCGGTCAAGGCTGGTTTAACGACGGCCATATCAACTAGCATGCACTGACCAGGCTCTGGTTGTTGATTCTTCCAATAGTGTCGAAAGACGAGCGCATGTATTCGCGATATTCCGCATACGTAATACCAACTGCTGTATGCAGTACACTGCCATCAACGAATACCTTGCACGCAAGTGAAAATGCTTCATCAGAAATACTCTCTGTCAGGCGTGAAATTTACACTTTATCGGTGCAATAATGTATGTCTGATTTAGTCATGATAAAAAACTGGATATTATATGAAAAATAATCAATACGCCTTCGTTAAAGCCAATTGGCATTCCGATATAGTAGATCAAGCACTTGTAGGATTTCAGCAAGTGGTTCCAAAGGAGCAAATTGATGTATTTGATGTTCCCGGAGCATTCGAAATGCCTTTATTCGCGCGTGACTTGGCCAAGAGCGGAAAATACTCAGCTATCGCTGCGGCAGCATTGGTGGTGGATGGTGGAATTTATCGACATGATTTTGTAGCACAAGCTGTGCTCACTGGATTAATGCAAGCGGGGCTTGAGACAGGCGTACCAATACTGTCGGTATCACTTACACCGCATAATTTCCAAGAAACTGAGCATCATACGCAAATATATCGTGAACATTTTGTACTTAAAGGACAGGAGGCGGGAAAGGCTGCACTTCAAATTGCCAGCTTGAGAGATGACTCGTTAGAATAATAGGACTGTCGTAAATTTTAGGCTCGATTGAAAATACTATTTAAATAAGTCCATACTGTCTCGAGTTGAATAATTGCGTTCGGCTAATATTGCCAATGTAGTCCAAACAACCACAACTGCAACCATCGAGTATTGTGCTGCAAAAAAACGCGTCCAGGTTACCGGGAATAGCAGAAAGTGCAAACCAAGAAATGCAGCACAGGATACCAGTAAGAACAGTATGTCTGCGTGTTGCAAAGAAACTTTGGTTCGTCCATGACTGAAGAAAAAACGTGATGAAAACTGCACAATTCCTGTAACCGCGAACATGCAGAAGACAAAGAAAATCGGATTGTACGAGAATGATACTAAACCTTTCATTATATAAGAGAAGTATCCAGACAATGTCACTGTGAATTCATACTCAGCTGGGTGTGTCGGTTTTTCACCAAAATTGTAACCAATCAATGAGGACCAGGCGTCGTGTTCAATAATGACGTGATTCAGAAAAAGATATGCAATGACCGTTGCAAGCGCACTTGCCAATATTGCCACTTTTGAAATCCGGTTAGTAAAAAAGAAATAGGCAAAAAATAGCCCTGTTAATAAAATTAGATCGCTTCGAATAAAAACAATCAATGGCAGTAAAAACAAAAGCAGTAGCACACGATTTCTAAATAACAAAAAATACAGTGTTATAGTTGTTAGTGTGGCGAGTGAATCTGGTGTTGCTATGCGGGCTACTGTTAACAGTCCACAGGACAGCGCAATAAAGGGCAATACAAAGTACATTCCTAATGGCGCTCTAACCGGAATCAGCCGGATAAGTAACAAAGACGAAATTATTGCGCAGACTACAGAGAAGGTGTATATAACGAAAATAGGATTAAAACCTAACTTTATAAAAGTAGCGTTTATATAGGTATAAATAATCCTGGAGTCATAGAAAAAAGCAGCGGTTTGTCTAAAGGCTTCCGGGTCTTGAGATAATATCAAGCGAGTTGGTGAGCCAATTAATTTTTCATAACTATCAGGTGGTATTGACTGTTTTAAGTTCTCATAAATTGGTGCGTGCAATGCTTCAACTGGTTGCCCTGACACGATATGCAATGCATTCGCCATATAAGGTAGTAAATCCCATTCATAAATTGGTGCAGATATTGTCAGAGATGCAAAAATAAGAACAAACGCCACCATCACGATTGTTTGAACAGCAGAGCGTTGCTCCAGTAGGGATCTGGTGAATTTAATTACTATTGAATGATTATCAGAAACGTGCATACCGATCTAGTGCGCCTGTCGATACTGTGGATTTGGTGACCAACGCTGATTATTATAGATCGAGAACAAAGCAGCGGTGATCTTTCCACGAGCAATAAGCAATAAAGACATTATGCTCATGATGACATAGCTATGTTCCTCTACGTTCAAAGACCACAAATGTCCAGTTGGCAGGGAGGTTGAAAAGAAAATTGGTTCTACCGGAGTGTAGGTACTATTAAAAAAAGCCAATGCGATAAACTCACTAATTTTGAAGTCGTATTTAAGCTGCACAGATATGGCGAACGATACACACAAAAATAAAAGTAGAGTTGGCACCACACGGCTGAATCGACGAATATAAAAGTCACGCAAGCCGAGTCGATCAACAAATAAAATGTTGCACATCAACATGCCAGATAGAACGAAGAATACATCGACGCCCATGCGCTCTTCCCAAACCCATTGCGTAAATGTGAAGTGCCCTATCAGAACCAGCAAGATAATAGCAATGCCTCTCCACCCGTCCCATACATCTATTCTTGATCCTGAGCTCATCTGGTACTCTTGAAAAATGAGCCGTAGTTCCGAATTAACGTATTAGCTCTATAGTTTTTCGGCCTTTAGCATTGATCTCAATAAGCTATACAACGACCGACAGCATGGAAAATTAAATAAATCCAGAATTTAAGTCGCATGTTGGAATGATGATGGTCAAAATGCTAACGAGTCGGCCTTTTTGGTGTATCAAATTGATTTAGAAACAAAAAGTTTGAGATGAGATTGAAGTGAACTACGCCTTCAAGCAAAACCATCAGTGCCTGCAACTAATTATCCGGTGAGCCTATTCGATTAGATTAAGCTATGGGTACACCCCATGAGCCACCTTACCGATGTAACCTGCCGACCTACCCAAAAAGCTAGCTCTACATATAGCGACAGGCAATTCTCAACGGACAATAAGCAACTTTGCTTGCAGGCTGTCAGTGCTAAGTCGACACGAGCCGATTCCTGAAAATCACTATGACCAAACACTTAAAACAGAAGTATACCAAAACAAACACGGATGATTGAAGTATTAGACAGATGTAAGTAATACTTATTAGCACCCTAATTTTTCCGCCTTAGGTAGGTTCGTTGTCGTTCTGGGTGGTTTCGACTAGCGTAGAGTATTAATGTAAAGGGTTAACAGGAGCCGAAAAATATAAAAGACCTAGAATGAATATTGGTACTGTGTTGGCGTGCATCCTCTAGTTGGGCAGTGATCGGTTGTAGTGCGATACACGAGGGTTTACGGTAGTAGCATTTGTCGGGGCAGCCCATGAGTCAGTGGACACACCAGCACTGGAAGGAGTACGTTTTTCTACTATCAGCACTGGGGCAGTCGGACAGGACAGCGCAATGGATTGATTATTGGAGAAACGACGATTGATATGATGGCGCTGTAATTTACTCAACGGACGCGGGGTAAATTTCATTATATGTTCGGAGGATATGTACTCGGAGGATATATGTTCGTATGTTCG
>CAYTJF010000195.1:0-7389 GCA_964437945.1 uncultured Granulosicoccaceae bacterium | reverse complement strand
ACATTAGTCAGTAATTGGTTTGCAGTTGCATACTCAAATTTAGCTCCCGAGCTTCAGAAACTACATCGTTCTGGTGGTGTTTTATCAGGTGAAGTAGAAGTAACAGTGGGAAAAGGAATTGCTGGTTTAATAGGGCGAGGGCTCGCTAGAAAACTAAATATTCCCAACTCAGAATTGAACCGACTGTTAGTGACTATTTCTCATGATGATCAATACCTGCATTGGGATAGGCAGTTTAATGATTCAGTAATCATGTATTCCAGGTTCAAACCGGTTGGAACCATTGAAGATGGATATTGGCTTGAAAAAACCGGGCCTCTGGAGTTGATGCTTACAGTTGATATAAAACAACAAGGATGGCATTGGCGTTGTTTACGTATTAAGTATTCTGGTTTACCAATACCAACTTGGCTTTTCCCCAGTATGAAGGCTTATAAATACATAGAAAATGGTGGGTATCGGTTTTATGTTGGTTTTAGTGCGCCGCTACTTGGACTGTTGTTTTCTTATAGTGGTGTTTTACAAGTAAGAAGTTAACGTCGCTGAACTATTTGCTAAGAGTTACAAAAACTATAGGTAGTGTGATGATTATTTCAGGTGAGTGTTTTTGTGGGGATATCACTTATCGAATATCCGGTGTACTTCGAGACGCAAGATCTTGTCATTGTTCGCGTTGTCGAAAAGCTTTCAGCTCTCAGGCATCTGCTTATGCGCTTGTTGATTCTGAAGCATTCAAGTGGCTGACCGGTGAACACCTATTAACGTCATACAGTGGGCAGCATGGATTTGGTCTGCAGTTTTGTAGCCAATGTGGTTCGACGCTATGCGGTATTTTCGAAGGAGTCATTCACGGTGTTACGCTCGGGTGTATCAATGGCAATCCTCAGGTTGAAATCGGACGACACCTATTTGCAGGCTCAAAGGCCACGTGGGAAATTCTGCCTGAGAATGCACTCATTTTTCAGGAGGGAGTGCCAGATTAGCGGTATAAAGATTATTGAGTGAGGGCCGACAACTATTAATTGGAGCTATGCAAATCATCTGTCCAATTCATAATATACAAATTCAATGTGTTTTCACCCAAAATTCTATCTTCACAGTGTATGGTTTGCGATAATTAGTGGTGATTTTCTTGAGCTCGCGCTTACTGCTTGTTGTCAAGATTGTTTGTAGGAAAAGAGCAGGGATACTATGGGTGTAGAGATTGAACGGAAATTTCTGGTTAAAGGGGATTCCTGGAAAACGGCTCGGCCAATACATTTACGACAGGGGTATCTTAGTACTGATAAGTCCCGCACGGTCAGGGTACGTATTGCCGGCCCCAATGCGTTTCTTACGATAAAGGGCATTACATCCAATGTATCCAGACCAGAGTTTGAATATCTTATTCCACTCGAAGATGCAGAAGCAATGTTGTTACTGTGCTCAAACTCAATCATAGACAAGCAACGACACACACTTCCATTAGGAGATGTGATTTGGGAAATAGACGAGTTCTGTGGCGCAAACGAAGGCCTGGTGGTTGCCGAAGTGGAACTGCAATCGGAAACCCAGAAAATTACCTTGCCAGACTGGATAGGCGATGAAGTCTCTACCGACTCCCGCTATTTCAACTCATCGCTTGCATTAACACCATTTTCCAGTTGGGAAAATGGCGTGTGTTGAACACCTCGATAAAACCCTCAAAGGCCGGTTTTGCCATAAATTGTATACATACCAACAACGGCATTCATTTCTGCAAGGATGGTGTTTAATTCTTGCATCAGTTCACCGCGCTGTGCAAGATCAGTAGCCTCAACCGAGCTTGCTTTATCAAGAGCCGGTTTCACGTTTAGCCAATGGTTCCATACTACATCGAGTCCCTGTGAAATTTCTTCGGTGGGTGCGGCTCTGACACCTGCATTCTCCAGACCTAAACGCAGTGCTTGCAGTGAGGTGTCAAACATATTAATGGTTTTGGCGAGTTCTTCTGTCATGGCATTCTGGCCAGACCAGAGTAAACAGGATTCTTTTAACATTTTCTGAGTCAACATGCGTTGCCGTCCCGAGATATCAACCAGCATCGCATCAGACTGCAGCATCGAAGATGGATCGGAGTATTCGCCGGATATTTCACTGACCAGTAAATTTGCCGCTGTCAGGAGCGTCATGTTCTGTTCGTAGATTAAGGCAGCATTTGCTTCAACGTTATCACCCTTCAAGAGATTATCAATTGCGACATTCATCGGGTTCCATTCTTTGTACAGATTGGATAAAGCTTCCAGAATTTTGCGGCGCTTTTCCTTGCCATTAATTCGTAAGTCTGCGTCACCAAGTTCAAGCGCCTGCGCTATTTTTACGAATTCGGCTTTTGCACTAGTCAAGATTGAGCGGCTTAGTTCTGTTTCAACACCTGCGGTAAAGTTGCACGTGGATGCCGCTAAACGTTGCGATAACATACGCAGTTTTCCAGAGAAATTAACTCGCTCTGTCGCACCTTCATCTGCGACGTTACCTTGTTCTGTTTCAGCAACGGTGTAAAAACCCACAACCGAATTTATCTCACGGGGCATTTTATTAAGTTCAACAAACAACTTGCTCCGTACTTCCATGTCGACGGATTGTTTGGAAAGTACTTCTTGCAATAATGGTTTGACTGAGGTCCATTGCTGCCAGACGCCATCTAATCCTTGCTTTATTCTGTCATTCGGCGGTTTGATCAAACCATCTGTGCCTTCTTGCAAAGAAACCATTGAATTTTCAAAAAGCTCCATCGTCGCCTGAAGTGAATTCACCTTCTCATCTGAATCCTGACCCGACCAAATCTGACAGGCCTCTTTCGATATTTTTTGGGTCAGCATACGTTGACGACCAGCGATATCAATAGTCTTGCCGTAACCGCTTTGCGTTTCTGATCCACTGGAATGGGTTGCCAGCATTGTCTTCGTCAGGTCCTGAGTAGACTCAAGCAAAGCCAGGTTTTGCGTATCTATCAACTTCACCTCTTCCGGGGATGCACTGCCACTTGTCAGCTTCGCGTTAAGGCCTTCGAATGAAGTCCACTGCGCCTGGGTGGATTGCAAAGCCGTTAGAACGGCGTCATTGGTTTCCTCGCCCTCGACATTAAGATCGGTGTTGCCAAATTCGAGCGCATCCAGAATTTTCCAGAACTCTGCACTTGTTAAAGACAAAACTTGACGGTTCTTCTCCTGTTCAACTTCGGCGTTTATATTGCATCCTGCGGCAGCGGCTCGTTGCGAAAGCATGCGCAATTTACCGGAAAAATTAATCCGTTGGTTCGCGCTGGCCAACGGGCTATTCTCTTGTGCCGATAGTGAAACAGGTAACGAGATCAACAGCAGGGTACTTAAGGCGAGCACCATGCCACGGGGAACTGCTGGCTTCACAAACATTGTTCGATATCCTTTCCAACGGACAGCTGTCGCCCTGTTGGCTGTAGTGTCTTTACGAGTTGGGTGAAATTTCGGGCCGCTCAAAATGGCAACCCAATTGTTATAGATGCAGTGACTAGTTTGGTTAACTAGCCTGGGTCAGTTTAGTTAGGTGGCTTAATCCACACTTCTACACGTCGATTGATTGCGCGGCCAAGATCAGCCGTGTTGCAAGCGACTGGCGCTATTTCACCAAAACCAGTAGACACCAGCTCAAACTGACTGATTTTGTCACCAGCGAATTCTTCGAATTGTTGTGCAACAGAGGCGGCGCGTTGACCTGAGAGGGCACGATTGCCATCAAACGCGCCAACACTGTCAGTGAAGCCTGCGAACATGAGGGTTGAACCTGCTGGTTGTGTTTCGAGGTAGTTTAATAAACGAGTCATGTCAACGGCACCGCGCTCATCCATTCGGGACGACCCGGTTGCAAATCGGAAAGTTGTTGAAAGCCGATCATATTCGAGCATTTGTCTGAGCATTTCGCGCATGATGCCACTTTCATAAGGGTCGGCATCAGGTACAAGCAATTGCTTTGTGCGCGGGCCTTCCATTTCCATGTTCCGTACTTTAACGCCAAGATCAATAAATCCAGATTTGGCGATCACGCCATCGGCTTCACTTGAGGTGGCGTATTTAATGAAATCGTCTGAGGCCACCGACAAATTATCGCTGCGGTTATACATGTAAAGTCGGCGTTGTAATGGGTATTCTTCTGTCTTTGCTGAAAAGGCATCTGGTATTGTCTGTATGCCGCATTCGTTTACGAGTGCCAAGGACGAAGCGCCACGCTGGAACGCGTATCCTGAATAGCCGATTGCCGCAGGGTCGTCAAAAACTTTTGCGGCCATCTCGTTGTTTTCACTTGCGATTTCTCCGATCTGCGCGACAGCATCACTGCTCTCTCCAAATATCGCCTGCGTGAACGAGTTGCGCGTGCCAGATGATATCTGGCGATCAAATACGTTTATAGGTAGATCAGCGCCGCCTAATTCAGACCAGTTAGTGATCTGACCTGAGTAAACGCCGGCAAGCTGTTCGATGGTTATCGATGAGACAGTATTTTCGGGATGCACAATGACGACCAGGCTATCAACAGCGATCACGTGTTCCTGTGTTGGGCTGATCATGTTGCCAGCGCCGTCCGCTCTCAACTCGCGGGCCTCGTCGGGACTAATACGGCGTGAAGCCATACCGATCTCGGCTGATTTGTCTAAAAGTGTTGAGAACGCGTCACCAGAGGTGGTCGACGTCACGAGATAGGAGCCCAATTCATCACCGTAACCACCTTCACCGACGAAATTGGCTAAAACTTCGCCCTCCTTTTCGGTTGCATTCACAGAAGCTTCTGCTCCTAAAAAGGACGCATAACCAGATAGTAGCAGCGGCATCATGCCAAGGCCTACGGTGTCCGATCCTGCAAGCACCACATCGGCCACGGTAGTATCGAATGTTGGGCAGGCTTCGCCTTCGCAACGCACCCGTGATGCACTGATGCGGAACTCACCGAGCGTGGTACGGATCACATAGTTATCATCAACAAATTCAATCAATTCACCAACAACGTTGACCGAGCCGTCAGCGGCTTTAAGTACAACTTCATCGGAAAACGCCACAACAGGTAGCAGACTGGCCGCAAAAAACAGCACAGTTCTTATGAGAAAAGATGAGTAAGTTTGAGAATTAGTGGTCACTATTGAGCTCCATGTCGCGCCGAAGGCACATTTTATAGTAGCGAGATAGAATTCCGCTTTCCCGCAGTCCTGATTCCTGGCAAAAATGTCTACAAGACAACAAAATTGCTGTTCCAAATGGTGTAATAATACAGAACACTGGTTCGAAACACGAACATAGCACTGTACTTATTGATCAACCTCCGATACCGGCCACATTAGATGGCCAGTCAATGGCCAGTCGATGATCGGTTGATGATCGATTTTAATTTTATTCAGGCTTGAAACTGACCCATATTATGCCGGTGCGAGATCTACTCAAGCAACCAGAATCTGTTGTACTGCCTGTGTATTACCTAATTGCGAAGAATTTCTCGTAGTTGAGTTCTATTTGAGCGCAGGTGTCCTCAAGTCTTGCTGATATCTCGATTATAATCGTATTACCTATATTAAATTGACGATGGGTTGGTCATCAAAATTAGTTACCCAAACGCGCTGCATTGTTATACTGCAGCGCGTTTGGTAAAGGTAAAGCGCCATTGTGCTTAGTGTTATCGAACTACTTTTTAATCATTGGTCAGGATACAAACCATTGGTTGTGTATTGAGGTCGCTGATAAGCTCTGATGTAGTCGATTTCAAATTCCAGTGGGAATATGTCCGCGTTTATATCCGGTGTTGGCGCCCACGCGCTGCCTGAAACCAGATAAGCGACTATATTCATTTGTTGACGACTGACCTGTGGACCTGTCATGCGTTTGATCTCGCGACCATCAACGTACCAAATGACCAGTTGTGGCTCCCACAGTACACCGAATGTATGAAAATCCTCATCGAATTTGCTGCCGTCTGGATTATCGTAAAACATGGTTGGCGCAGAGTTAGTTGTGCCATCGTTCACGTTTGCGTAGTGATAGGTTTGAAATGCGCGTTCGTCACCGAACGGATTTTCACCCAGGTACTCGATGATATCGATTTCAGGTGCATGTAAATTTCTACCTGTACCGGCATAGCGGTGGTACAAATAGAAGCTTGAAAGGCTGCCTACACCGCTACCTACTTTCATGCGGCTTTCTACATAGCCATAGGTAATTCCAAACTTGTCATGACTGGACAAAGCACCAGAGAGAAACGCACAACGGTCTTTACCAAACGGGTCGGCCTCATCACACACTGGTGGTAAGTTACCTTCGAGGTCTGCTGGTGTCGGTATGGATTCGATAATCAACGTATCGCCTGTCAGGTTGAATGGGTCGTAACCGAAATCTGCCTGGTCCTGTGTATTGACGAAATACTGCTGCTCTCCATTGATGATGCGTGTATCACCCCAGATCAGTCCGGTGTTCCAGTAGTTCTCGTTTATCTCACTACCAGTAAACTCATCGGCAAACACGGGTTCGAAATCATCAATAAAATAACGTACTCGACTCAAATCATGTTCCTGAACAAAGTTGTCATCGGGTAGTTTGTAAAAGTCGTCGTAGTAAGGGATTGGTGCGTTCTCACTAAGATGGTAAATAATTTCCAAAGGCTCTGATCGTTCAGACTCCTGACCTTCATTGTCGATGGCTGACACTTCATAGAAAAATTCGTCACCAGCTCTGGGTGCATTGTCTCGGCAGTTATGCACGCGGGTGTCGAAGCGCGTGAAGTTGCAATCCAAAAACAGCGTGCCATTCCAGTAACGATCGATTTCCGCCTGAGCACCAGAATTTATATCGGTTGTGTCTTCGCGAATACTGTAGACGACACCATCACTACGATAGATGCGATATTCAACGACTTCACCATCGTCATTAGACGGTGCCCAGTTTATCTCTGCCCAGTCGTTAGACACCAGTTCAGCTCTGAGGTTTTTCGGTTGCGTTGGTGGGCCACCAGCCACGCTCGCTTCGTTGTCGATTTCGAGCAATGATCCAAAAGGGTCGGAAGCAGGCGGTGAAGGAATCGCGTCTGCGAACGGGTCGCGCAGCACTGGTGGGTTTCCGTTGTCATCATCTGAAGGGTCAGCTGGTTCGTTTGGTTCGTTATCGTCAGTTGGTTCAACTGGTTCGTTATCATCAGGTGGATCAGCCGGTTCGCCACCGTCGAGCAATACGGATATGCTGTCTGAATTGGCACTGAAATTTCTGGCAACATCAAATGCCGTTATTGAGTAATCGGCGCTTTCGCTATCCGGTGGTGATGAATCAAGATACGAATTGGTAAATACCGTTGTCAGGTAGTCTTGATCACGATAGATGTTGTATCCATCAACACCCACATTATCGCTACCGGCTGCCCAGG
>CAYTJF010000194.1:7450-11403 GCA_964437945.1 uncultured Granulosicoccaceae bacterium | reverse complement strand
CATACGGCGTAAGCTGTGCGCCCGCCAGCGGCGCGAGAGTTATCCTCATCTTCTACCGAGGCAGCAAATTCATGATATTGAACCTGCATCGCCACATCACCTGCAGCATATGCCGTATTCAATTCTAATGTTCCGTTGGCAAGGTTATCCGGATGTGACACATCAGCCTGTTCTTTGTATTTTTCCATGATCAGGACTGATTGCTCATCGCCCCAGTTTGTAGGACCGGGTGTTTTTGAACCTAATTTGTCGTCGATGTTAAAATCGGTCCACTGCCCGTGTGCGAACATCATGCGCTGGATATCAAGCTGTGTTGTCCAGGCAAACGTACCGTGATGCTGGCCATAACCAAATGGCACTTCTTCATCACCGTCATTACGGGCTTTAGTACAGAACGCGGCAAAATCCTGAACGTTTTTCCAGGTGGTATCTTTGGTAAATTCCATACGATAACCATGCTCTGCTTCAAACGCTGGAGATAGCTTTTCAAATACATCCTGCCGATAGAATGTGCAAGCAACCGCGCAATCATAAGGGAATGCAACGATACGCCCCGGCTCATAGTAAACACCGCAGGCAGTTAAAAAGTTGTCGAACCAGGCACCTTCCTCGTAACCATCGAGATCCTGTGGCAAGGAATCATCTTGCGTGTATTTGGTTAAGTCTTCATAAAAGTCTGCAAACGGTGAACCGATCGGTTTATCCTGGACATAGTTAAGCTGAAAATCTGCTTTACCACCTCTTAGATCAACACCGATTTTTTGTTGTACGGTTGGAAGTCCATCAGTCAGAATCTCAACTTCAATTCCGGTAAGATCAAAAAATTCCTGCAGATTGTCCCGGATAGCAAAACTGGGAGGCGTGTTTTCACTCATAAATACCAGCTTCGAGCCAGCAAACTGTTTCCATTTCGCTTCATCCGACGACTGCGCCTGTACAGGACGGGATACGATCATTGAATTAAGACCGACAACAACGGAACCGGTCCCCATAGATGCGGCCATACCGCCGCCAAGTTGTAAAAACCGGCGTCTTGAAATTTTTGTGAAGTGCGGTTTTGCAGGTGGTCTAAACATAACATCGCTCCAGTGATTTAGTTAGAAAGCAATTGGCACTGTCGATAGGCCTGTTTATACCCTTGGGTACTTGTACCCTTGGGCATTATTCCGTACAGCAGCGCAACCTTTTTATAAGTCACTGTGACTGTGCATACCGCGTGCGTATTGCTAAACAGGTAATCAGCAGGTACTGTGCCACGCAATTTGTTCTTATTATTTCCTTGAAATACAGAAGCTTGGAAAGTTACTAACTTGGTACGACGCGATCACCTGTTGCACGTGAATGAAATTTTGCAACAGGTGTAGCATTCGTTTTAGACACATTTGATGTCTGGGTCAGATGTTAAAAATAATTTTCAGGAATTAAACTAAAGAGCAAGGTTTTATACGCTCTACCCGTCACATGCTAATAACGACTTGAGCCTCGTCAATGCTCTTTCACCAATCCCTTAAGATCGCTAACACGTCTCCAACTGATTCGAAATTCACTGCAGTCAAGCACTATGATGATAAGAAATCATTCGTTCCCAACGGTAAAATTCCCCTTTTTCGACATTAAACATTTTGATATCGTGCGCGATTGTTCAAAAAAGGGAACTTTCATGAACGATTCCATCATCATCGTAGCTCAGTCCAACCATGTCATATCGTCAAATAAAGCAATAAATCGAATTCGAAAAACAGATGCTTTGCTGAATCCCTTTTATAGCCGGATACTTTTAACTATCGGTGTTGCAATGATTGGCTTGTTGAGCGCTTTTTCATTACGCCCGGCTAATGCTGCATTCCCACCACTAATTGACGTCGTAACCGACACCTCAGAACTCAGCGATGGCCCTCATGTCACCATTGATGGTGAATGGGTTGCCAGCAGACCAATGGGTGATCTGGATGGTGACGGGCTCGGGGACAGAATTATCGAAATCCCGGGTATCACTGGCGACCTCTGTCCGGGTGTGGCCATTTTGCCATCGTCCCTGAACGCAGGTTTAAGTTTTTCCAGAGAAGCGTTGAACACTCTGGTCCGAATTACAGACGAAGCCATAGTTAACGATGATGGGCGTGCTGGCTGCAAATACCGAAACCTTCGAGTTTTTACAGAGCCACGCCGTGTAGGCGATATTGACGGTGACGGATTAATTGATTTTGTCATTAATGTCAGTGGCATCTTTAATAACGTACCGCGAATCGTGCTTGGTAGCACAGCGCCGGGCACAACAATAAATATTGATGAACTTGATGGCAGCAATGGCTTCACGATCATAGGAAACGCTGAAATCATCTCTCCTGTAGGAGATATTAACGGCGATGGTTTTGACGATATCGGCTACAACGATGGAAACTCGGCAGCTCAAGGAGTAGTAGCCGGGAGAGCAAGCTTTGGATCTGTGCTTGACGTTTCAAGTGAATCGAGCAATCAAAGACTGATCGGGCCTATAGACTTGAATCAGCTCAATGGCCTTGGTGACATCGATGGTGATGGGTATGATGATCTTGTCGCACTACCAAGTGGCCGCGAACCTTTCGCTGAAAATCAAATCCCGCGTATCATTTACGGTGCTTCTAATATTGCACTGCGTAGTCTTGAGGATCAGGGCTCACGTGTGGACCGAATGCTTGCTGAGTGCGGCACGCGGCGGTGTGATATTTCACCTATTGGAGACATTGATGGTGATGGTCTGGACGATATATTGGCCGCGCAACGATTCGAAGCATTAAATCTACCTCCGCGAAGCATCATTTACGGACGAACCGGTGGTCTTGTTGTGCGTGATGCTATTGCTGACTATGTCGATGGTGAACGTACCATTTTGCTTGCACAAGGAGGAGAGCCGGTTAGCGATACGGGACAGCTCTACCAAGGCGGATTTAACGATTCATTCATTATTGCAAGTGGTCAGCGTGTCGATATGGATGGAGATGGTGTCGACGATTTACTACTACGGCAACGTGTTAGCAGGCTTCGCCAGGGTTGGTACACCTTGTTTGGTATACCGGGCAAGCGTCCACCTATACGCTCACTGGCAGAAGCAGATGGGCTGTTAGGTGTCGCGTTCGATCTCGGTACGGCCTTGTCTCCAATAACGACGGCGTCACCTCCCGAAATTGGCGATCTCGATCTGGATGGGATTGATGACTTTGCATGGGATTGGCGCAGAAATGTTCCGTACCTATCGGGTCGTTCTCGTGAGATTGACAACATTGACCCGCTTGGCTTAGGTGTTCGACGAAGTTTGGATGATCTGAACCTGTTCTGGTCACCGGTTCAGGGTGCAGCCAATTACCGCATCCAGATTGATGATCGCTTTATAGAAGAAGTTGGCAGTGATACCACTCGGTTGACAGTCTCGGATAATACCGACGGTGCCTCATTAATTGTTCGTGTTGAAGCGCTCGACAGTGCTGGTTCAGTGTTGTCAACACAGTTGCGAAGAGTACCTGCGTACGCACCTATTATCGAGAATTTTTCAGTGATTGTGTATGGTGCTGACTTGTTGGAATTGTTTATAGAACGAAATCCAGAAGATTTTGATCAAGCGTTACTGAATCGCCTTTTGGTGCTACGTGACGGGCGTGCCATTGGTCGTATGCAAGGTAGTAGCTTCACTGATGCATCAGTACAACCGGGTCAGCGTTATCAATATCAGCTAGTCGTGGATGTTTTCACAGGAATCGAACTCGACGATATAGAACTCGAACTCGGCTCTCGGTTGCAACGCGCAACACTGAGCCTTGAAGCAGTGACGCCCGGAGGAGACCCCGATGTTCCTCCAGTAGACGTTCCTGATGTTCCACCAGTGGACGATCCAAATAACAATGGTCCAGAGGCACCTGCAAATTTACGTGTTGTACGGTATTCACCAAAAGACGCTGAGCTGTTTTGGGACCGCGCAT
>CAYTJF010000194.1:4258-7350 GCA_964437945.1 uncultured Granulosicoccaceae bacterium | reverse complement strand
TGTACGGTATTCACCAAAAGACGCTGAGCTGTTTTGGGACCGCGCATCAGAACCTTTACTGCAGTATGAAGTTTTTCGTGATGGTGAATTAATCTCGACTCAATTTGGAATCAGCTATTTCGACTCACAGCGAGCGTTGAATACCGGGTCAAGCTACGAAGTTGTCGCTCTTCGCAGCGATGGCAGCCGGTCAGAAGCGAGGTTCGTCACACTTGAGCCTGTCGGCGACGACAATAACAACGAGGATCCGCCAGAAAATGGCCCAGAGGCACCTGCGAACTTACGTGTTGTACGGTATTCACCAAAAGACGCTGAGCTGTTTTGGGACCGCGCATCAGAACCTGGACTACAGTATGAGGTTTTTCGTGATGGTGAACTAGTCTCGACTCAATTTGGAATCAGCTATTTCGACTTTGCTCTTAATCCTGACGCTGCAGCAAGTTATACGGTTATAGCTTTTAGATCTGATGGATCGCGCTCTGGTAGCAGTTTAATAACACTGGCTGGGGTTACAGGCGATGTGCCAGAAGTGGCAGATACACAAGGGTCGCTGGAGCGAAATGACAGCGTACGAGTCGATCCTCAATAAACTGGCTACGGTGGACGAAATCGATGCGCTGTTGTCTTGAGGCAATAACACCCGAGATGATTGCTGAGCGCTATGCAGACTTTCCTGCACCTTAATCCACAGTCGGGCCAATCCACCCAGACAAATTGCAACCTGTGCAGAGTAGAACGTTGTTTACACAAATTTAAGAACTTGTGGAAGAGCAAACCCAAACAACAATTTTAAGAACAACAGAAATGATGGAAGCGGCACCAACGATGCTCGCACTACATTATCAATAAAACCGGAGTTTAAATTTCCAGGTTTATTCCGATCGCTGGAGATTATGCGTTTGGTGATCTGGACGTACTATGCCAAATTTTTTCATTTGACGATGAACAGTCGCTCTACTGACTCCAACCGATCTGGCCGCCTGGGCCACGCACCAGCGCGATTCATGCAATGCACTCAGTAGCTGATCTCGCTTAGCCGTTAATGGGTCAGAATAATTGCAAGGCATCGATTGAAGTCCCGCTTGTATCGGCGTTGTATGATGATTTTTTTCAGGGTTTCTTACCCCTATTAAACTCTTTTTTCTCGACCCTTCCGACCCTGCAAGCAGCAGATCCTCCGGCAAATCATTATCGGTGGCCACGCCTTCACCGCAACTGAAAACAATATACTGCAAAACATTCTGTAGCTGTCGAATGTTCCCAGGCCAGTCGAAATTTTCAAGCCGATTCCAGAGCGCATCACTAATGGTGACTTTGCTTTCAGAGTCCAGTTGACGCAAATGTCGTTTGGCAATGACACGAAAGTCACTGCGGGCTCGCAACGGGGATAGCGTCATTTTTGCACCGCATACACGATAGTAAAGATCTTCCCGGAACAACCCCTCTTCGACCAACTCGACCAGGTTCTTGTTACTGGCGCATATTAAAGCGAAATCGACATCTATACTTTGCGAAGCACCAAGCGGCTGCACCCGGAGTTCAGACAAAACACGTAATAGTCTTGTTTGAGAATCAAGTGGCATGTCTCCGATTTCATCGAGAAACAACGTGCCCTCGTGTGCAGCTTCTATATAGCCGGTTTTACCTTCCTTTAAACCACCAGTAAACGTAC
This sequence comes from uncultured Granulosicoccaceae bacterium, assembly GCA_964437945.1. Lineage (GTDB taxonomy): Bacteria > Pseudomonadota > Gammaproteobacteria > Granulosicoccales > Granulosicoccaceae > Granulosicoccus. Next base: position 5,678 of record CAYTJF010000194.1, on the reverse strand, counting down.
CCGGTGCATAGCCAAACAATTCGCTATCGATAAGCGACTCAGGAATGGTGGCACAGTTTAATTCCACAAAGGCGTTATCCTTGCGGTAACTACCAAGATGCACAGCTTTTGCAAATGTATCTTTGCCTGTGCCTGTTTCCCCCTGAAGCAAAAGTGGAATTGCATTAAAGGGTTGGTTATTGCGAAGCATGCGGCGACACAACTCGACGTGCTTGATCATGCGCGAATCAGTGCCAGCCAATGCATCCAGATCAAGTAGCGCGTCGTCACGGGCAGCTTCTGCTTTAGGCGCATGTTTTACTATAGCTTGATCTTTTGAAACACCTGACACCTTTGATGCCGAGTGTCTGATCTTTGGTTTTTTTGGAGGAACACTGAGCGCATAGCGCCCATCAAGCTTCCCATGCTCCAGCTCATGCAACCTCTCGTCTGATGAAATCAACTTATCGACATCTAATCCGATAACTCTACTCAGAGGTGTCCCAATAACATCTTCTCTGTTATCAACCTCAAGACTCGCCAACAAGTCGTTGGTAACACCTACGATATTGGCTGCATCGTCAATTGCAAATACTTTCGACATACTTTCAGAGCTATTAAAACGTTCATCAGCTATGACGACAAGCCGATGATCTTGAAAATAGTCACGAAACACATGGGAGTGCAAGTTAGCAACTGCGCGGCGTACAAACTGACTGAGCTTAACCACTTCAGTGGCACTCTTGGTCGCGGGTCCAGTTACGTTCAATGCACCGTATCTCCGACCAAACTGATCAATCAATGGAGCAGCACTGCAAATGAATTGAAAAAATTTGCTGTGATAGTGCTGTTCGCCATTGACGGTAACAGGTGCAGTATCGGCTGTTGATGTGCCTATGCCATTGGTCCCAACACACTCTTCATCCCAAAGAGTCCCAGCAGCGATTCCCTGTTTTTTTAAGTATCTAGCAAGATCTGTGTCATGGTATTCAGCAATTGCCGCACACTCATCATCGGCAATCAACATGCAGTAATCAGCGTTTTTAACAACCGTTCGAATGTTCGTGATCAACGGTTGTGCGCGTGCCAATGGCTCCTCTACTTTCTCCAAACGAGGAATCAGCTCAGACTGGCTATAGCGGTTATAGAGCAAACGAGAGTACGGGTCGAGATCATAGAGAGACTCACATCGATCTCGTGAAGCCTGTACGTGCGCAGCTGATGGCCCTTCCAGGCTAAGGTCTGGAAAGCCATGATCTTGAACACTAGGGTCTGGAATAACGCCGCCACGCGGCATTTTATTGGGTTGAGATACATTGTTAGGCATATCCGTCTAAGCCTCCACTGTACTGCAATAGCAACTGCAACCATAACAACTGCAACGATAGCAATTGACCGTAAACAACCAGTTTCTCTGTTTCTATTCTCTTATTCTGTGGTT
>CAYTJF010000194.1:0-4158 GCA_964437945.1 uncultured Granulosicoccaceae bacterium | reverse complement strand
TTCTCTTATTCTGTGGTTTTACGCTAAGCGCCATGCCCTTAATGTTATCGCCAAGCGTCCACATGCTAAGCTATTGATATTATTTTGCCTACATGGCTCCACGTCTTTAACCTATCCTGAAAAGCAACAATATACAACTACACTTTAAGGCCCCCATTAGGCCCCCATTAGGCCCCATTAGCCACCTTTATTATAGTTGCACCATGGAAGATCGACAAAAGGCCTTATATTCATGTCTGTGGCCATTTGATCGGTTGCGATTTTAACGGGTCAATGCATATTTATTTCTTAATTAGTGATTTGTACGCTTCCAACGCTTTTGCACTGTAGACTACCGATGGTCCACCCCCAAGCTCTATGGCGACTCCAAGGCTCTCTACATACTCGGCTTCGGAAGCACCGAGCTTAATAGCTGATCTTGTATGGTACAAAATACAGTCCTCACAACGAACAGAAACTGAAATTGCCACTGCAATCAGTTCTTTGGTTTTATCATCGAGAGCTCCACCGGTCATAACGGACTGAACCAGTTGTCCATAGGCTCCAAATACTTTTGGCGTTGTTTTGGCTAACGAGCCTATCCTTTGATCAACTGCATCGACTTGTTCTTTTGCACTAGTCATCACGCTCACCCACCAATAACCGATTTAATGATCTGATTGACCTGCGCCGCATTTTCCATTTGAGGAACGTGTCCAGAGTTATCCAGTAAATGCAGGTTGATATTGTCCGGCAGATTTTCACTATGACTAACCGGAATAATCTCATCCTCTTTTCCCCAGACAATGGTGATCGGTCCAACAACATCACTAAGTTGCGAGCGCAGGGAAACTGCCTGAGAACCACCAGTAAAATTGGTTTCGATCAGTTTATTTAGCCCATCAACCACGCCGTCTATTCGTTTGAATTTAAAAACATCATCCATCATGTCGCTGCTGATCAATGACTTGTCACTAACGAGTTGTTCCAGCACAGGTTTAAGATGCTTCTGCCGTTTGGCTTTGACATACCCATCCAGAAATTCCCTATTGATTTCATCTCCCAATCCAACTGGACTGATCAGAGTCAACGACTTCACTGATGCCGATCCACCGGCAGCAACTTGCAGAGCAACCCCTCCCCCAAGTGAGTGTCCAACAAGATGAACATTACTTAGCGAAGCTTCCTCAAGAAAACGTTCGACAGTTGCAGCCAGTGAGTTGATGGATCCCTCTCCAACATCTTTTTCCGACTTACCATGACCGGGCAAATCTACCGCGTAAACTGGCGCATCTTCAGACAATGCACCCTGGTTAAACAACCAACCGTTCATGTCCGCACCAAACCCATGTAGCATCACTACGGGATTAGCATCGCTATCCCCCAGTTTCAGATAAACAATTTTCTTTCCATCAACAGTGATTGTTTCAGGCTCTGGACCGTCGTCATCAGTTTCTTCGGGTACAAAATTTTCTTGAAATTCTTTTACGAACGCATCGACTTCATCGTCTGAAACAGATGCTTCTGCGATCACGGCAATCAGAGCACCAACCGGAAGTATCTCACCCTCTGTCGCAACTCGACGCCTCAAAGGACCCGATGCAGGACTCTCAAACATGTTGGCAAGTTTGCTGGTCTCAATTTCACAGATTTCATCACCAGCGTTAACCTGCGCAGCTTCATCCACCGACCAGGTGTTGACCATGCCCTCAGTCATGGCTAATCCCCATTTGGGCATGACTATAGGTTCAATACCGTTCGCCATCGAAGTTCTCCTTACGTTTTGCCGACGACTAATGTATAAGCCGACAGGTGTAAAAAATTGCGGTGCCAGCAAAAATCAACCTTGCCGGCACCGCCGCATCTGCCAGACTCAATTTATCCGGCCATAGCCAACTTCGCAGACGTCATGATTTTGTTTGCATCGGGCAGGTATTGGTCTTCGAGTTCCGGTGCAAACGGCACAGGTGTATGCGGAGAGGTCACCATCTGAATTGGCCCCTTAAGTGCTTTAAACGCATTTTGTACAACAATCGAAGACACATCTGATGCCATTGAGCATCTGGGATGAGACTCGTCAACAACAACAAGGCGACCGGTTTCTTCTACGCTCTCGAGAATAGATTCGGTGTCCATTGGAGAAGTGGTACGTGGGTCAAGGACAGTACAGGATATGCCTTCTTTTTCGAGTTGATCTGCTGCATCGTTGGCAAACTGCACCATACGCCCAATAGCAACGATGGTTAGATCATCCCCTTCACGAGTGAAGCGCGCCTCGCCAAATGGAATGGTGTATGGGTCATCCGGCACTTCTTCTTCCTCATCGTACATGACCTTGTTTTCAAAAAAGATCACAGGATCATCATCACGAATAGCTTGAGTCATGAGCCCCTTTGCTTCATATGGCGATGATGGTATGGCAACTTTCAAACCGGGAATATGGGTGAACACGGAATACAAAGCCTGACTGTGCTGACTCGCTGCACGAAAACCCGCGCCATACATGGTGCGAACAACCATGGGGGTCACCGCCTTACCACCAAACATATATCGAAATTTAGCAGCCTGATTGAAAATCTGATCAAAGCAGACACCCATAAAATCCACAAACATCAGTTCAACCACCGGACGCAGACCAGTAGCCGCAGCCCCAGCTGCCGCACCGATAAACGCACTCTCGGAAATAGGGGTATCCATAACCCGCTCGGCACCAAATTCAGGATAGAGCCCCTTGGTAACACCGAGTACACCACCCCAGGCATCCTGCTCGCCGTCCCCGCCGGTACCACCAACATTATCTTCGCCCCAAACGAGTACATTTTCGTCACGACGCATTTCTTGTGCGATAGCCTCATTGATGGCTTCGCGATATGATTTTTTGGACATAGTTCAGTCTCCAGTGGTCAATAGTTTACGTAGACGTCAGTCTCGAGTTTGTCGAAGTGTGGCGGTGCCGCTTGCTCTGATTCTTTTACAGAGTCATCGATCAATTTGGCCACGCCCTGATCTACCTTGTCCATTTCCTCGTTGCTTAGTAAATTTTCCTTGGTCGCACGGTCTCTAAATATTTTTAAACTGTCTTTCTCTTCACGCAATCGCGCTACCTCGCCCTCGGCACGGTAGGTCATTGCATCACCCTCAAAGTGCCCAAAAAAACGATTCAACTTAACGTGCATAAGGCTTGGACCACCGCCGGTTCGAGCACGCTCGATGACTTCACCAGCAGCATCATGGACAGCGAAAAAATCGTGACCATCAACCGCAACACTTGGCATACCGAAACCAGTGGCTCGATCGGTTTGATTGCCTCCGACAGACCACTTACTGGATGTTGCTTCCGCGTAGCCGTTATCTTCAACAACAAAAATCACCGGCAAGTCCCAAACCTTGGCCAGATTGTAGGATTCGAAAGTGGTGCCCTGATTAGAGCCTCCGTCACCAACAAAGGCAATGGCTACACCACCGGTTTTCTTGTACTTGGCTGTTAATGCGGCACCACAAATGAGCGGTGGTCCACCACCAACGATACCGTTAGCCCCCATCATCCCTTTGGACAAGTCGGCGATGTGCATTGACCCGCCTTTGCCACCACACAACCCGTCACCACGGCCATAAATCTCCAGCATCATTTCGCGAACATCACATCCTTTGGCAATACAATGCCCATGTCCACGGTGGGTACTGGCAATGGCATCTTTGTCATCAAGGTGCTGACAGATTCCGGCGGCTGAAGCTTCCTCGCCACTGTACAAATGCACGAAACCGGGAATACCACCACCGGAGAATTCCTCATGAACGCGCTCTTCGAAGTCCCGGATGGTTCGCATAACCCGATAGGACTCCAGCAACTCTTCTCGACTTAACTGCATATCGTTGCTCCTCACTGAAAATGATTCATGCCACAACGTAGGTGGCGTTCAACGATCTCACATCCTCAAGCCGGTTCAGACCAGTTGTCTGCGAATCGCTTAAGTTACCTACGGCAATCCGTATGCCATTCGCAAGATACTGTTTTTTATGAATTTATTATTAGTGACTCATTGAATGTGTCGCATAATATGCGGCACCTGTAGCATAGTGAGCCAACTCACGTGCTGTGAAGTTCACTATTGAGGTAATAGAGGAAAGCGGATATTTATGCGTTGTTATTGGCACTGGTGTGGTGTTACACCACACTAG
>CAYTJF010000193.1:0-11516 GCA_964437945.1 uncultured Granulosicoccaceae bacterium | reverse complement strand
GACGCTTCGAAATCACCGATCCGTTGTTTGATCAGTTCACTGATTTCTGATGGGTTCAGTTGCATAGCAAAAATCCTCTTGAATTCGTTTACCGATCTCGATGTGCGATAACCGGTTGCGATAGAGTCACCGGTATTGCAGTGAGATCTATCGAGGCCATTGAATTAACGGCTCTTAATCTTTTGCCACCTGTTGCCGGCGAGCGAATCGCGGACAAAGGCATCATTGTTCTTAACTTCAATGCTATCTATTTGTTAGGTTGTCTCACGTTACCAATTTTGATGTTTCTATGTTCCGACAGCGGTTGTCATTTTTTCTAAACGACCTTTAACAGACCCATCAATAACCAAATCGCCAGCGCGAATAATTGCACCACCTATCAAGCTGTCATCAACAGTACTGACAATACGAACCTTTCGGTCAAGTCGTTTGCTTAATGCTTGTGCCATTGTGTCTCGCTGCGTATCTGTCAGTTCAAATGCGCTCACAACATTCGCTTCAATTTCACCTTCGGCTTCTGAGCGAAGCTCTTCAAAAATGCCACTGATATCACCGAGTAGTTTCATTCGATTATTTTCAGCGAGCAGCTTGATGAAATTACGACTATCGTTGTCATTCACAACATCGGACGCAACCGTTTCAATCATTTTTGCAGAATCATCCTGCGTAAGATTCGGTGCATCTAACCGCTCTTGCATATCAGGGTGATCAACAATGGCACCCAGAACCGCTAAACGATTTGACCAGTCATCGAACTTGCCGCTATCGCGAGCTATTTCAAAAACCGCTTTCGCATAGGGTCGTGCAGCAGTAGTAAAGTCGGCCATGTGTTAATGCCTCTTAGAGTTGCCCGACCAGATCGTCGAGTACCTTGGCATGAGAATCAGCATTGACTTCACTGCCCAGAATTTTGCCGGCACCAGCCACAGCGATTGAGCCAACCTGCTTACGCAGATCTTCTCGAGCGGTGACGACTTCCTGTTCAATTTCTGACTGCGCTGCTGCCTTCAAACGCTCACCTTCAGAGCGAGCTGTAGCCTTGGACTCATCGATGATTTCGTTACCGCGTTTTTGCGCCTGGGCGACTATTTCTGCAGCCTGAGCTTTCGCATCCTGTAGCATCGTTTCCACTTCGGCTTCAGCTTCTTCACGGCGCTGAGCACCTTGTTCTGCAGCCGCCAGACTTTGTGCGATTTTATCCTGGCGCTCTCGCAAGGCACTCATAACCGGTGGCCAAACGTACTTCATGCACAGGGTAACGAAGATAGCGAATGAAATTGCCTGGCCAATAAGTGTCAGGTTGATATTCATTTTGCTCTCCTATTCGTTAGTCAGCTGCGTTATCCGCCAACTTGACCGACAAATGGGTTCGCAAATGTGAAGAACAACGCGATACCTACGCCGATCATTGGTACCGCATCAAGCAGACCAGCTACGATGAACATTTTCACCTGAAGCATCGGCGTCATTTCGGGCTGACGAGCTGCGCCTTCCAGAAAACGACCACCCAGAAGACCAAAGCCGATTGCGGTTCCAAGTGCACCAAGACCAATCAACAGACCAACTGAAATTGCGGTTAAGCCAACTACTGTTTCCATTACTTACTCCAAAAAATTTCTATAAAAATAACTATTAGCAAAATTGCCTAAAACTAAATAAAAAACTATTTAAAACTAAACCAAAACTTTTGCATCTACTGCATCTTATTCAGTGATGCTTTTACCAATTCGTGTATCAACTACCAATGCATGGCAGCGTATCAATATTTGTCACTTATTCAACGTGTGGTATCGATGCCAACTAATGGTGTCTATGCCACTAGTGGTGCTCGTGCGCCATGCTCATGTACACGATGGTAAGCATCATAAAGATGAATGCCTGCAGCGTAATAACAAGGATGTGGAATAAGGCCCACGGTACTGACAATGCCCATTGTGCGAACCACGGTAGTAGAGCAATAAGAATGAAGATCAGTTCGCCAGCATACATGTTGCCAAATAAACGCAAACCCAGCGAGATAGGCTTCGCGATAAGTGCAACACCTTCAAGCAATAAATTAATTGGAACAAAGAGAGCCTGAACCAACATATTAGGGCTGTTGAATGGTTGAAAAGCCAGTTCTTTGAAAAAGCCGCCGGCGCCTTTGATTTTCAAACTGTAGTAGATCATGAGTGCGAATACTGAGAACGACATACCCAGCGTTACATTGACATCAGTGCTAGGTACAACTTTCATGTATGGAATACCGATTTTCTCTGATGCGTAAGGAATCCAGTCAACTGGAATCAAATCCATTAGATTCATCAGAAATACCCAGACAAAGATGGTCAGTGCAAGTGGTGCAACAACCTCACTTTTGCCGTTGAATGTTTCGCGAACGTTTTCATCCACAAATTCGACGATCAATTCGACAAAATTTTGTATTCCACCTGGCACACCTGCTGTGGCTTTGTCAGCACCCTTTTTGAATAGCCAAAGAAATAACAAACCAAGACCGATCGACCAGAACATGGAATCGAGGTGGATTGCCCAAAAGCCCATGGCGGCCGCTTCTTCACTTCCATGCGCTATGCTAAGACCGTTTTCCGGATGAACACCCAACACGAGATTCTGCAAATGATGCTGAATATATTCGCTAGTGGTTCTACCTGCTTCTGACGATGCCATAGTGTTTTCTAATAATCTCTATCTTCAACTTCAGCTTTTAAACTTCTAATTCCAACTTCTATTACCGGATATCTATCATCCGATGTTTCACGCAATGTCATTGGCGCAACTATTTGCGGCGCCGCTGTCGCGTGGCAGTAAGCAATGGCACTACCCAGTAAACTGCCATGACCAAAATAAATCCGATGAACAACGCCAAAGGGTTTAGCGGTCTCACCATAATAAAAACTACGCCGAACATCGCCATAGTTAACACATACTTGCCGAAAGCTCCGGCATAAAAAGATCGCACAATCTTCTGCGCTACTCGTGCACCCCGATACCTAAACGCTCGTACCGCAAAATACACATTCGGCACCCACGCAATCAGGCCACCAAGCAATGCCGATAGGCCGGCGACCTTGCCAGCTTGCGCAAATCCAACTGCGCCAACCAAAATCATGGCAAGAAACTGGCCAATAAGAATCAGTTTGACAACGCGCAAACGCTCACGGGTTCGCTGCATAATGTAGGTTATTCCACCAAAAATCCGGGTTAAATCAAGTAAAGCCGGGTGGACTAAATCAATTTCTAGCGACCGAATTATAGCAGTGTTTTACAGTTAGGATGAAAATCGAGCATGAGTTATTGCACATCGGTGACCTATGTGGACATGGGCTAGGCAATGGCTGATTCCAACCAGGAAAGATTGTTATTTAATCGAGTTTCCCCAAGAGCGGAAAACATGGTCTGAGTGTGGAGGCCTGAATGAGAATATGGGCAGCGCTGTTATTTAATGTGCGAAAGTATTCCTTCAAGTTCGTCGATCGAAGAATAGCTTATCTCCAACTTTCCAGACCCATTTCGCTGATGACGAACACTCACCGGCGCCCCGAGCTTTTTGCCTAACTTCTGACCCAGCGCCTCGATATTCGGGTCGCTCCTGGCAGGCGCACCGGTTGTGGGTGTCTTGCCATCACGCAGACCTTTGACCAGTTTCTCAACCGCACGAACGGTAAGTCCTTGTTCAACAATACGTTTTGCTATCCCGGACTGCTCAGAATGGGGCGCACCAAGTAGCGCACGGGCATGCCCCATATCCAGCTCACCGTCATCAACCATGCCTTTGACATCGCTATGCAGTTCAAGCAAACGCATCAGATTGGTTACGGCAACTCGCGATCGACCTACCGCTTCGGCAACCTGTTGATGGGTCATACTGAATTCACCACACAAGCGCTCCAGCGCCTGTGCTTCTTCAAGTGGATTAAGATCTGCACGCTGAATATTCTCTATTAGGGAGACCGCCGCCACAGACTGGTCATCCATATCGCGCACGATGGCAGGAATATCGGTAATGCCTGCAAGCTGAGATGCGCGCCAACGGCGTTCACCAGCAATTAACTCAAATTTTCCGGCATACGCTCGGACTAGAATAGGCTGGATAAGGCCTTGCACTTTGATCGAATCGGCCAGTTCCTGTAATAAATCTTGATCGAAATGGCGGCGCGGCTGATAGGTACCACGTGTTATCTGATCGACACCAAGCATACGCAGGCGATCACTGGGGTGTGCGTCGGCCGGCAGAGGCTCAACGCCAGAGCTAGTCGAGCTGTTGGATGAATCTGCAGAGTAATCCTTTGGCGCCAATGCTGAATTGGCAGCACTCTGATCTTCATCAACCACTGACTCAGAGCCAGTTGTTATTGGCTCGACCACCGCCGAATCAACCAGCGCGGATGTTGATTCTGAGTCTGTTACAGAAGATGAAATTGGTGTTACTGCCGCCGTTTTGGATTGATCAGCTTCACTTACCTGGTCTGCCGGATCTTTTCGGTCCGTTTGATCTGTGGTTGATTCATCAACGCTCGGTGTTTCCTGTTCGGTAGCTGTCTGTGTTTGCGCTGCTCGACCTCGGGTGGCACCACCAAGCAGGGCATTCAGGTTACGACCCATGCGGTTTTTCTTAGCCATTGACTGATTCTGCTTTGTTATGTGATTCAGCCTGTTCTGAAGAATCGGTATTGCTAACCGACAAGTTATCGCCGTGCAAAGCCTGACGTCTGATAATTTCACCTGCCAGTGCAAGATACGCCAGCGCACCACGGGATGTTTTATCGTAACCGACGATGGAAACACCGTGACTCGGTGCCTCTGCCAAGCGAACGTTTCGCGGCACTATAGTACGAAATACCTGCTCGCCGAAATGTTCGATTAACTGTGCTGAAACTTCAATTCCAAGATTATTACGACTATCGTACATAGTGCGCAGCAAGCCCTCGATAGCCAAACCGGGATTAACCGCTTCGCGCACGCCTTCTATAGTCTCAAGCAAAGCCGATAGACCTTCGAGCGCATAATACTCGCACTGAATTGGCACCAGCACGCTATCGGCCGCAACAAACGCATTCAGGGTAAGAATGTTCAAAGACGGTGGACAATCGATCAAAACATAATCGTATATACCGTGCGCTGCAACTAGTGCAGTCTTGAGCTTCTGCTCACGCTCCTCCATGGCCATTAGCTCGACTTCAGCTGCGGTCAGGTCAGCATTGGCCGGCAATACATCGCATTTGTTGATAGTGGAAACCTGAGCAATTTCACTCAGTGGAGTACCTTCAACCAGCAGGTCAAATACAGTCAGCTCAGCGTCGTTCTTGTCTATTCCGCAGCCCATGGTGGCGTTGCCCTGCGGGTCGAGATCGAGAAGCAAGACCCGCTTTTTCAGGCTACCAAGCGCCGAGGCCAGATTGATGCTGGTGGTGGTTTTACCCACCCCTCCTTTCTGGTTGGCGACTGCAATAATTCGACTCATATATGGAGTGTAATCCATAATTGCGCTATTCGCCGACTCAGTGGCGTGTTGTACTGCAAGGGATTGTGGATTTTGGCCTTATTAGCCCTGAAATGGGCTCATCGTATGCCACTGGTGATCTGGTACAAATTCGTACAATTCAGAAAGTCATTCGCAGTGGTAACTGTGTGTATTATCTAAATAACGGTGCACGCGTGGATAACCGTCATCAAACCTCGTTTTTCAAGGTTTTGGCAAAGCACAACAATCAAACGACCCTAAAGCCATCCTGATCAAATACCACTTTGGCGGAAGGTATAAGCCAGTGCACCGGTGAGGTTCAGTATTTTTTTAACAACGCTGAGAAAACGTGAGTTATTCGATAAATTCTTACGTTATAGTAGCGGTAACACCTTGCTAACTTTTTTGTGTCGTAGGCATCTTTTTATTGATGGAGCTATACGATTGGTCCATACCCTGAACAACAACTATTCTTAAATATCCATTACCATCGTATTTAATTCAACGTCAGTGCTACTAAAACGTAAACTGTACAGTAGAAACGGAAGCTATTTATGCACAAAATAACTCTCTGGCTACCCTTGGTTTTAATGGTCTTCATCGGTGCATGTAGTGACTCAGATGTGTTTACAAATACAGACGATACAGTCACCACCAATACAGCTCCAGACGACGCAACAATCGAATTACAAGGTCCCGATGACTACGACTTGTCGCTGTACTTTTTTCACGCCAATACAAAATCTGTTGGCGGTGAAATAGCGTTTACAGAAAACTATTACGATAAATCTACTGGTAATGAGCTAATCCACAGTCGCGCAACAAGACACTTGAATACAGGCACCAATATCGAGAGTATCCGTTCGGACAATGTCGTTTTTCTTCAATACTCAATAACGGTCAACTCGATAAAAGAGATAGGCGTCAGCTATCCCGGTGCCCGATCAGCCCGACGATATGTTGCATTAGGTGAGAAATATTTAGACGCTATAAACGAAGAATTGGGCCGAAGAGACACTTGTACGCTGCAAAACCAACTCGACGATTTTGATCTTGGTAGTGCCACAGAATCTGCAATGGTTGCCACCGGTGTATACGACGATGTGCTTCATGTTTTTTGTAATCGCGTTCTGGACGTCGATGATGGTGCTACACGTACTAATTACAGTTGGAATGCTTATTACGCAAAAGACGTGGGCTTGATATTTGCCGATGGCAATTGGATCATTCTGGATGCAGATAACAATTGGTTCGATGTGGGTAACGCGTATTTAATACCCGAGTACTGAAATGTTAGACCTGTTATGGGTGTCTATAGCTATCAGCGCTAAAAACCGGGTTAAGGTGAGCCTTCTATTTTTCGCGTTCTCGCCAAAAACACCAGATAACCAACCCACGAAAAAAGCAATGTGGCGACAAACCAGCCGAATATGGCTGTTTCATTAGAGCGATGAGAAACCAGTACAAGAATAACGGGTAACACCAATAGCACGAATAGACTAAGTGCTGTTAATACCGCTAACATTGGAGCAACCGCCATTGTTAGATCCTTTCACTACGTCCGGAAGTGGAAGTGTACAGACAAACGGCTATATGTCGAGTGGAGTTAAATTGCTGTAATTTAATCTCTTGAATATCTTGCAGTACAAACCCGGGTGGCAGCTGATCGGGCATACGCTCTTTTATACCAAGCATAATAATCACCTGAGAATCCGCGGAACAATGTTTCTTCGCAATATGCAGGAATTGTTCCGGTGCTGTGAATGCTCGTGATATAACGATTTCAGCCTGATCAAAGACTTCCTCTACCCGAGCTTGCTTTATTCGAACATGGCTCATATTCAGTGCCATCAAGACTTGCTGTTGAAAACGCGTTTTCTTGCCGTTGGATTCAACCGACAAAAACCTTAGATCAGGACGCACTATAGCCAGCGGCAATACGGGTAAACCGGCACCCGTTCCTACGTCAATTACATCGTATTTGTGGGAGTTAACGTTCGTATCCGATGAAATAGTACTAAGGGTAGGCAGCCATTGCCATACTGACAAGCTGTCAAGAATATGTCGGCCCACCATCTCATCAATAGTGCGAACCGCGGTTAGGTTATATACACGGTTCCATTTGTACAGCAACTTCAGAAACTCAATAAGTGATTCTGTTTGTTGGTTTGTCAATGACAAACCAAGTTGCTGTGCACCCTCGGTAAGTTCTATCCGCAATCGAACGTGCGTTGGATCATTATTTCCCAATCAGAATTGTCCAATCAAGCGCTCGCGCGCAGTGACTGTTTTTTCAAATGCACCATTAACAATGACAGAGCAGCCGGTGTTACACCCGAAATGCGAGATGCCTGATCGATCGTTTCAGGTCGGTGCTCAATGAGTTTTTGTCGCACCTCGCTTGATAGTCCCGACACATCGTTATAGTCGAGCGAATCAGGTAAACGTGTTTCCAGTTGTGCACGTGATCGATCGATATCGGCTTGTTGCCTGTCAAGGTAGCCAGCGTACTTGCCTTGAATTTCTACCTGATCGATGACTTGCTTATCGAGTGTTGCATACTGCGGCGCAACCAGTTCCAGCAAGCGGTGCAGTTTAACTTCGGGCATTTTTAATAGCTCAGTGAAACGCCGTTCACGAGCCAACTGCAAACCCGTTTCAGAATTCAGGGTTTTTGCTTCGGGTGTATTAGGGCGAATCCAAAGGTCTTTGAGCTGGCCTTGCAATAGCGAGACACCTTCCATCTTACGACTAAACGCCTCCCATCGAACATCATCAACCAGGCCCATTGCACGGCCAACTTCAGTTAGCCGTAAATCAGCATTATCTTCACGAAGCTTTAATCGATATTCAGCACGGCTGGTAAACATACGATATGGCTCGCGTGTTCCGCGGGTGGTTAGATCATCAATCAATACACCAATGTAGGCTTCATCACGTCTAGGCGACCAAGGCGATTCACCGCGAACCTTTCGCGCGGCATTGAGCCCGGCAACCAGCCCTTGCGCACCGGCTTCTTCATACCCTGTTGTACCGTTAATCTGACCAGCAAAGTACAAACCATTAATGCTGCGCGTTTCCAATGAAGAGCGCAGTCCTCTTGGGTCAAAGAAATCGTACTCTATAGCGTAGCCTGGTCGAGTAATGTGGGCTTTTTCAAACCCTTTAATCGATTGCACATAGGCGATTTGTACATCAAACGGCAAACTGGTGGAAATACCATTTGGGTATACCTCATGGGTATTCAGGCCTTCAGGTTCAATAAAAATCTGATGGGAATCTTTATCAGCAAAGCGCACTACCTTGTCTTCAATAGACGGACAATAACGCGGTCCAACGCCTTCAATGGTTCCTGAAAACAACGGCGAACGATCCAGTGCTCCTGAAATAATCTCGTGCGTCTTTTCATTGGTGTGGGTTATATGGCAATGCACTTGCTGCGGATGATCATCCACCGTTCCCAGATAGGAAAATACCGGACGCGGATCATCACCAGGTTGTTGGCTAAGTTCGCTGTAGTCGATCGTGCGGCTGTCAATGCGTGGTGGTGTACCGGTTTTCAAGCGACCGGTTTCAATCGGCAATTCACGCAATCGCATGGCGAGCGTTTGCGCTGGAGGATCGCCTGCACGTCCGGCCGATTGCTGGGCTTCACCCACATGAATTTTCCCAGCCAGAAATGTGCCAACGGTTAACACCACTGCAGAGGCGCGAAAACGCACACCGAGCTGCGTAAGTACACCGACCACTTGATCGTTTTCGATAAGCAGATCGTCCACGGCATTTTGGAACAGCGTTAAGTTGGTTTGATTTTCAATGATGCTGCGAATCGCGTTGCGGTACAGCGAGCGGTCTGCCTGCGCACGGGTTGCCCGAACTGCCGGGCCTTTGCGCTGATTAAGGGTCCGAAAGTGGATGCCAGCCAAATCGGCCGCTTTACCCATGGCACCACCGAGCGCGTCGATTTCTTTTACCAGGTGGCCTTTACCAATCCCGCCAATAGCCGGATTGCAACTCATCTGCCCCAGCGTCTCAATATTGTGGGTGAGCAAAAGCGTTCGCGCACCCGTGCGCGCTGAGGCCAATGCGGCTTCAGTTCCAGCGTGCCCGCCACCGACCACGATGACGTCAAATTGAGTGGGAAAATCCATACTAACCAGTTATGGCAATCAGCCAGTTGCTTTAGTTCGAAAAGAGCCTGTATTGGGGCCGGGAAATCGATTGCAACTGGATTATAGCGCGATGCGGCTTATTGATACTGAGAATCACGGTTAAAACCGCGTTAATCCGGGGTTGGTCTTTGATAATCATGTGGTTTTGCATTCATGATCGATGTCACAAAAACACTATTACTAACTACTTGCAATCGATTTTCACTAGCACCATATTAAAGTAACACATAGGGATTTTTATAAATAAGAACGCTATGGCCATATTCACCAAAGCGTGAAATACTGGACACCAGATGGAAAAATTTGACGAAAAAAAGCCAGACGAGAACAATGATCAAAGCGATGCAAACGCCGCCGATGCCGACAAAATAGTCGATATTGCCATCGCCCGCATGAAAGCTGGCGCTGTGGTTAAGGAAGAACGAAACCAGCGCTTCAAGTTTATTGCCCTTGCTGCGCTCATCATTACCGGTTTAGTCGTTTTCGCAGGCCTCGACTTTGTTTACAAAACACCCGATAGCAAAACAGCAGCCACCGGAGAAACCACCGTGTCGATACCTCAGGGACGCGGCGGACATTATTTGGCAGCTGGAAAAATTAATGATCAGCCGGTTAAATTTCTAGTGGATACTGGCGCAACCGATGTAGCTATTCCGATGTCGGTGGCAAAAAAACTTGGGCTGCCACTGGGTATGTCTTTTCGCACCAAAACGGCCAATGGATTTGGCGTTGGATATGAAACAGGGTTAAAAACAATTGCTTTGGGGGATATCGAACTAACCGGCGTGAAGGCTTCTGTAAGTGAAGGTCTTACCGGTGAGGAGATATTGCTTGGTATGTCATTTCTTCGTAAAACCAAAGTGGAAACAGACAATGGCGTGATGAAAATTACTTATTGACGCAGACCCAAGGCGTAAGAAGCTTATTAGTGCAGACCTCACCAGCGCGAACCTTTAATCGCTTTACATCAATTTAGATTAAATTCTACAACTAAAATTACCGGCACCAATTCGGCCATTCCAACCCATCTTTACTCAACTCGTTTAAATGTCATACGCCCCACAATCTGCGGTGTGGTTGTGGGTAAATACACTCCCTGCGATGGTTCATACGCCACCAGCCCTATGGGGTTTGGCGGTCTAATATCCGGGCCACCCATCAGCGGTGTGATATCAGACTTGGTGCCACCATCATAAAGAGTTAGATCTACACTCAGGTTTTCGAGCCAGCCATCGGCACCTTGCAATGCCAATCCAGAGACGCCTACAAACCAGTCTGGGCTAGGACCCAGCATAGTCACCATGCTAACCCTTGGCCATTCAGCGTTCATTGATACATCGAATTCATTTGTGCCCGGCACACCGTCTATCTCAGCATCGGTGTACACGCGAATTTCGATTCTCGAATCAGCGGTACCATTTTCGATAGCAGGGTCGACCTCATCCAACAGCAACTTATCAATCAACCCAGCCTCAGCCATATCTTCAATACCGGGGCTTGCCACCTCGCCAACATCCCAGAAACTAACCGCTTCATTGTGGGTAGCGCCGCCAATTAATGACAAGTGCGCGTCGTCCGGAAATCCTTGTGGGTAGTCCTCAACGCCCCAATAGTTCTCAATAAGCACGTGATATTTAGCCGATCCGCTCAGTGGGTCAAAGACTTGAAGGGCTGGGTCAGCAACATCCTGAGTTGTCGGGTCCACTTCAGAACTGGGCAATGGATCATCTACAGGCGTTATAACCGTTGTAATGCCAGCATCTGAATTAGTCGACGATGTTGTGAGCGCTGCGTCAGTGTTAGTTGAATCTGACCCACCACCACCGCATGCAGAAAGAGTGAAACAGCCAACAATCGCAATTAAAGAAATCAATTTTATGGTC
>CAYTJF010000192.1:0-11571 GCA_964437945.1 uncultured Granulosicoccaceae bacterium | reverse complement strand
TCGTACCTAGTGCCACGCCAACAATACGAGTTGATTGAAGGGTAACTTTTACTAGGTGTTGTCTTTATTTTTGTCTTTTAGGTGTCGACGTGCATTGCGCGCATGTTCAGCCGTGCTGGTGACAGTGCCAACCGACATGCTGCTGCGCTGACGGCGCCAATGTCGCCTGGAGAGCGTCATGGGGATCGTTTGCTTTCGCGCCCGCAAAATATAGATAGCTCCCAGTCCACCCACCCAAGGTTGTAAACGCTCTAATCCACTCAATCGTCGCAACAAACGCTCACTGTTGATCGGTGGCCGGATAAACGAGGCCTCACTGTGTAACACTCGGTAATCAAGTACCGAAAGCCAATCCTTCAGACGCCAGCGCGAGTAAAAGCGTCCATACCACGGAGATTTCTTTCGCCAGCCCGAGAGCAAGTGCCGCAGCCCGAAAGCGCTGACAGGATTGAACCCGATAATAATGAGCTGGCCGTCTTCCATCAGGACACGATCGGCCTCCCGCAAGGCCTGGTGAGGATTGTCACAAAAATCAAGAGTGTGCCAAAGCACCACCAGTTTCATGGTGTCACTGGCGACTGGCAGCTGTAAAGCGTCGGCATTGATATCAGCCTCGCGGCCCGGAGAATCAACGGTTAGCTTGCGATGCAGGCCTGCATTGGTGAGAAGATGTCTATCAGGTTGAAGGTTGCCGACCAACAAACCCTGGTAACCAAACACACCCCGTAAACTACCCGAAAGTCTAGTCTCTAGGTTAGATAGTATGGACTGGCCAAGCCCGGTTGCGTACCATTGCGCCAAAGATTGCTGGGCGTCCATCCAGACCGGTGCCTTGCGTAACTTTAATTTCATAAAAATACTCGCGTAGAAATTTCTCGAGTCAGCAACGAAAGAGCATGCTCTCAAACTCCCTCGTCTTTACACCAGTGTCCAGTATAGCCCTCATTTCTTCGATGGCTGTAACTCATCTTATGACAACACAGGTGCTTGCAGAGCAACGAGAGTCCAAATACTCATCATCACACTCACCACGAACCATAACATTGCCGGACATGGGTAACACCACAGAGCTGGATCGGTCGCTGAGCCGAGAGGTCAGTGACACGTTCGTTTTCGGCCAAACCGGTCAGGATCAGGCTATTTCCAGTCAAAAAGGCGCTGCGAGCATCTTTATGGAACGTCCTGGCCAGGCTAATGACACAACAGCGATCAATATCAGCACGCCGGTGGATACGCCTGATTCAGAAAACCCTGATGCCACCGTAACGTCAGTACAGGCTGTCGACGATATTCAGTCCGCAGACACGCCGGATGTCACAAAACCCGTTTTAAAACGTGGTTCTGCGCTTAGCGACACCGTATGGCAGCGCATTATTGACTCTGACCTTCTGCCTGTTACGGATCATAAGCGGGTTAAGTTCTATGTCGATCAGTATCAACGCGAGTCGAAGTGGATTAGTAAAATATTAGACCGTGGGGGCCCATTTTTGGCTCACATGGTTACAACGCTCGATCAACGATTTATGCCGGTTGAACTTGCGCTACTGCCAGCGATAGAAAGTGGTTATCAGCCAACGGCCAAGAGTCGCGGAAACGCCAAGGGGTTGTGGCAAATAGTACCTATAACAGCAGAGGAAATTGGTTTGGCCAAGAATAACTGGTTCGACGGGCGTGGCGACATACTAACGTCGACGACTGCTGCGATCGATTACCTGAGTTATTTAAATGCCGAGTTTGATGGTGATTGGGAACTAACCCTGGCCGCATACAACGCAGGCCCGGGGCGAATAAGAGAGGCGATCAGAGAAAATCAGAAAAACGGTTTGCCTATCGACTATTGGTCGCTGGACTTACCGCTTGAAACACAAAATTATGTGCCCAAGATCACAGCAATGATTAGCCTGATAAAAATGCCGAACCATGGCGGGGTCGATTTACCTCATATAGCAATGGAGCCTGCTTTCGAGTCAATCGACATTGGTTTTCGTGTCAGCCTTGAGCGAGCTGCACAAATTGCTGATGTCGACTTGGATCTGTTGCGCTCATTGAACGCTGGACTTATTCATGGAGTTACCGCTCCTCAAGGTCCACACCACTTACTGATTCCGTCAGGTTCTGGAGAAAAGTTTCAGCAAGCATTCAAATCCATCGATCGCACCGCAGCCTTTTCCGAGCCGAAAACGCACAATGTTGCATCTGGCGACACAATTAGCAGCATTGCCTTGAAATATGGATTGACGCAACGTGACTTATTAAGCATGAATGACTTAAATGATACAAAAATTTGGATTGGCCAAAAACTGGTGATAAACGATAACCAACACCTGACCAAATCCATCGTTAAGTATGTTGTATTGATCGGAGATACTTTGTCTGAAATAGCGCGCCAATTTTCGGTAAGTGTAGAAGACATCACACTTTCCACGGGTGAAGCGCTAAGTGATGACATTATTCACCCGGGTGATACGTTGAATATCACCGTAAACTCGCCCACATCCGGTTAACCATTACGCCATTTATCTGACTGGTTATCTGTATGTTTTAATAGCTTAAAATGCCCAAATACACACCGAAGGTTAATTACATTGAGTGACCTCGGTTGACGTAAGCGTCTGAACTGTCAATAATTGCATATCGGCGTCGACAACTTTCAAAACTACTCAAATTTGCGTTTTTAAGCACTGCGGGAACAATTAGGTATGACAACCATCACCGTCACACACGAAGACAACGAGATCGACGAGTTTGCATTTGGAGCAGATGATCGAGTGGTTAGCATAGGGCGACGTTCAACGAACGACGTTTGCATTCCAAATTTGTCGGTCAGTGGAGTCCATGCTCGAATCACCATCGATGGTGACACAGTATCCATTGAAGACAACAACAGCACCAACGGTACATACGTCAACGGCAGACTCATATCTCGTCAGCTGCTCAATAAAGACGATGAAATTGTTATAGGTAAAACGCGCGTTGTTGTACAGCTTAAAAACAACGGCTACGCCGCCGCCCGATCAGCGCGCCCTACTGCACATGCAGAGCTACCGGCGCTGAGTGCCGTGTCAGACTACAAGGAAGATGAAGACCTTCTCGATGCAGACGATAGCTTTGTTAGCGATACCAAGCGCACAGGGTCAGAAAGATCAGATAAGATTGATGATCGGCGAATGAGCTTGTCTGAAAAAGCCAAGCTAGCATTGAATGGGCCAAGCCGCAGTGACGGAACCGGACCTCACACTGCTCTTAATGGCGTAGCAAAAAACAGCGTTGGGACCGTTTCGGCAGCACCCTCAACGTCCAACCGTGCTTTTGCACATGATGATGACGATGTCGCCGTTGCACCGCGAATAACCGATTCACGATCTCGAATGCAAGCTGTTGTGGAAAAACAACCTGCTGCCAATTCGATTGAACCGCACCCACTGGACGGTCTCGATGATCAACTTGACAACCAGTTAAACGACAGTGCCTTAGAATCAGAGTCAGCATCAGAGCCAGTATCCGAATTAGATCAGTCGGACAGTGAAATCGCTCCGACTTCATCAGTCAGAAAACCAACTGGAGCCGTGATTGAGATTCAAAATGGTGCAAAATCCGGACAAGTGCTACCCATCGATAAACCAGTGACTACGCTTGGTCGGCCGGGAATTCAAATAGCGGCCATCATGCGTAAGCCAGACGGCTACTTTCTAATGCATATTGAAAGTGACGACTGCGTTGAAATGCCCACGCTGAACCGCGACTCCATTGGAGACGACCCGGTTATGTTGCACAGTGGCGACAGACTTAACGTCGCTGGTATAGACGTGGAGTTCATGCTCTCCTAAGCAAGGCCGTTGTACAAGCACGCTGTAGAAGCCGCTGTACCGGCACTCTGCACAAACACTCAGTAAAGGTACTTTGGTACGCCCAAGACCGCATTGGCGCGTGTTATATTGCTTGTGTAAGCTCATTACTCAACACTGTAAACAGGCAATAAAACCATGCGGCACTATCATCAAATTGATCTCGCCACGCAAAATATTTCAACCACCGAGCTTCACGGTGAAGATATAGTGCGTGCTGGCAGATATCTGATTGCAAAAACGCTTGTCGATCAGAAAGTCGCCACGGTCGACCCGCTTTCCGACAAAAACCCACTCATCTTCTCTGCTGGACCCTTTGCTGGAACCAACTTCTCAAACGCCAATCGTGTCAGCGTCGGATGTAAAAGCCCGCTCACGGGTGGAATCAAAGAGGCTAACGGTGGTGGCACGTTTGGATTTGCAATGGGCCAATTGCAGATTGCCGGGTTTACTCTCAATAATGCGTGTAGTACATGGCAAATACTGCGAATCACCAAAGAAGGAGAAATCAGTTTTGAAGATGCCTCCGACTTTATGGGTATGGGCAACTTTGAAACAGCCGAAAAACTGCACGAGAAATACGGCAAAAAAATCAGTCTCGCATTATGCGGCCCAGTTGGCGAGTATCAGGGATTAACCGCCGGCGTATCAATGAGCGATGTTGATCTTCGACCATCACGTTTGGCAGCCAGAGGTGGTGTTGGTGCTGTTATGGGTATGAAAAAAGTAAAGGCCATCGTGCTCGACTTGTACAAAATGCCTGCTTTGCATGATCGTAAAAAGGTTATGGGTGCAGTTAAAGAATACAAAAAGATGCTTGATGCTGAACCCGCAATCAAAGCCTTTCAAGACATCGGTACTGCAATGGTTGCCGACTACACCAATCATGTAGGTGGCTTACCAGTAAAAAACTTTGCCGTCGGTCGTCAAACCGATACCGATAAAGAAATTTTTAAACTCGGTGGAGATGCATTACGTACATTGAACCTGGAACGCGGTGGTGAAACGACTCACGCCTGCATGCCTGGCTGCACCATCCAGTGCAGTAATGTATTTGCCGATAAAGATGGCAATGAAGTAGTCTCCCCGGTCGAATACGAAACTATTGGTTTACTTGGTACAAACTGCGGGCTTAGCGACCCGGATGAACTCGCTCATCTAAATTACATCGCTAACGACTTAGGTGTCGACACAATCGAACTCGGCGGCATGATTGGCGTATTAATGGAAGCAGGACGCGGCGAATTTGGTGATGCCAAGTTTATGGAAAAAGTGCTGGACGAAATGCGTAAAGGCACAGAGGATGGCAAATTATATGCTCAGGGTACTGCCGTTGTTGGCGAGCACTTCAAGGTGGCTCGCGTACCTGTTATTAAAAGACAAGCCATCAGTGCCTACGATCCGCGTGTCATTGAAGTTACTGGCATAACCATGATGATGACTGCACAGGGCGCAGATCACACCGCCGGAAACGCACCGCAGTACGACTGCAAAGACAAAGATGCCAATGAACTGGTTGCAGCCAGTATCGATTTGCAAATCAGTTGCGCCACAGCCGATTCGTTGGGTTTATGTATATTCGGCCGATCAGTAACGAACACGCATATTGATTTTATTGTCAATGCCATCAATGATGCGCACGGTATAGAATTGCCCGAATCGTTCTTCAATCAATTGGGCAAAGAAACGCTTGAGCTGGAAGCTCAGTTCAACAGGGCTGCAGGCTTCACAGACGCCGATGATGAATTGCCATCATTTTTCTACGATGAGGCACTACCACCAAGCAACAAAGCTGCGCGTTGGCACAGCAAAGAAGTAAACGATACCGCAAGGGTGCTTCAAAACCAAACGTGATCAACGCCGACCTTGATGTTCTAACAACCAGTATTAACTGGCTTAAAGCCGGGTATCAGGTTGAACTTGTTACTGTTGCCCGAACCTGGGGGTCATCGCCTAAACCTCCGGGTTCGCTAGCCGCCATTCGCAACGATGGTGTATTAGTTGGATCGGTATCGGGAGGTTGTGTAGAAAAACAGCTTTCCGAGTCGTTTCGCTCTCAGAAACTTACGCGTGTACATGCTCATCATATTGACGATCAGCAAGCCAGGCGGTTTGGATTAGCGTGCGGTGGTCAGCTTGAACTTGTTTATGAATCACTCGATGACAGCAATGAACTGCAGTCTATCGTCGATGCAGTAACTCAGAGACGCAAAGTAACACGCACCGTTTCGATAGGAACGGCTGACGCTGTTATAACACCAGCGAATTCGGAAGACGCCTTTTCTTACGATGGCACAACGCTGACTAAAGTGTTTGGTCCCCAGTGGCAAGTACTGCTTATTGGTGCCGGACAACTATCCGCATTCGTCGCGCAGTTTGCCATGGCTACCGACTTCAGTGTTCTGGTATGCGATCCACGGCCCGAATTTCAACAGGCGTGGAATACCGCTGGCACTACCCTTTTAACGCTTGAACCTCACGATGCCGTAATACAACACGCCACCGATTTTAATACAGCCGTACTAGCGCTGACTCACGACCCCAACCTTGACGATGCTGCGCTACTTGAAGCTTTAGAGATCGATAGCTTTTATGTCGGTGCATTAGGTTCGAAGCGAAATTATGAAAGACGCTGTGAACGACTGTCATCTATGCTCGAAGCTGAACAGTTGGCAAAATTGCATAGTCCAATTGGCCTGTCAATCGGCAGCCGCAGCTCTGCAGAAATTGCGGTCTCGATAGTGGCACAGTTAGTGGAAAAAAGAGCTTCTGTTTATAACGCCAACATCAAATGATATCAGTGCTTAACGGACAAGGATGTCCGATAACATTCATTCGACTTTTGCCCCCAAAATCCGCAGAACAGCGTGCAAATCCAGCTGGACAAAATATACCCAATCAACACGAAACGTTTCCTGTCACTTGTTATGCGGCAATTCGCACTTGATACAGCTGTTTGTTCCAGCAGTACAAAACTGTATTACCGCATACTTAGCCATAGCATTTAACTAGTAATATAGTATTAATATGTTGGGATTGTATGTGCGCTTACCGAACTATTGATTCAAAGTCCAATACAAAATAGCCAAAGCTTACTATTTTTGGTTAAATCACCTTAAAATACGGCATTACCAGCTTCACCTAAATTGGCAATTGAACACAGAATAAGTTCAAACATTGTTTATGCCATTGACTATTACGCTACGTAACCTAGTACAGCTTCGTAGCGATGTCAGCTTAGTTTGGCAAAATCGATCAGTCGAATATTTGCAACTACATCCTTGGATGAAACAACGCAGTACACGGAGATACAGGATGTTCAACAAACTAGGCATTAGTTCCATGCTTGTAAGATCCATACTTGCGGTGTTGGTACTTATGGTGTCCGCTTGCGCCGAAGAAACGCCCGAACCAATTGACAGGAATGCAGCTGATGTCAGTAGCGAAGGCGTTACGCTGCCATCAGCCAACATATTTGATACAGTGATAGCAACCGGAAGGTTTACCACTTTGGTCTCTGCGTTGCAAACAATCGGGCTTGACGCAGATCTCGCGAATGAATCAAAAACCTTCACTCTGTTTGCGCCAACTGATTCAGCATTTGAAAAACTCGGCAGTGAGAGGATTAATGAATGGCTTGCACAACCTGAGGTCTTGCAAAAATTACTCATGTATCACCTTTTGGCAGATAAAGCCGTTGAATCCACTGACGCGATCGATATGATCGGCGCCGTGTTCGATATGGAGAACGGTGACACGGCTACCATCACTCATGATGGAAACGCCTTTTTCATCAACTCTGCTGAAATTATCGTCGCTGATGTTAAAGCTAGTAATGGTGTTATTCACGTTATTGATGCGGTATTAGGGCTACCTAACACTGAACCCTCTCCAATGCATGTCTTTGAAAAGATCGCTACCGATGGCGCATTCACTGTTCTTCATCAAGCGCTGGTAGCAACCGGATTGGCTGACACGCTGAGCAATGTGGATAACACGTTTACAGTTTTTGCACCTACTGATGAGGCGTTTGCAAAAATACCGGAAGATAGGAGGAATGCGCTTTTAGCAGACATGCAGTTTTTGAATGATATGCTGCTCTATCATGTGATTGATGGTGATGCGATAGATAAAGTCAAAGCCATGAGCTTATCTGGCCAACATAAAAGAATGGCTAATGGCCATGATGTTGGGATGTACATGATTGATGGTGTTTTAAAGATTAACGAAGCAAGGGTGACCGACAGCGAACTTATTGCCAGTAACGGTATCATTCATACACTGGATTCAGTGCTAACACCGCCAGTGCATACCGTTGACTCGCCATTCTCCTGCCAAAAGGCCGCAGATAGCATTTTCGATATAGCGAAAACAACTCCAGATTACTCCATGTTTGCCCATGCAGTAGAGGTGGCTAATCTCGACAGCGCGCTGGGTTGCCCAATTGACATGTACACCGTGTTTATTCCCACCAATGCTGCGTTCAAAGCGTTAAATCAATCAACGAAAGACCGGCTTTTCGCAGACCCAGCCGCCATGCGCGAAGTGGTCTTAATGCACATGCTCCCAGGCAGAGTACTTGACTCAGCAGTCGCAATGGAACGAATTGGCATTGAACTTCAGGCCGGCAACGGCAGTTCTGTAGTGATAAGCCAGCAAGCCGATGCACTGTGGATTGAGGATGCGAAAATCCTTATGGCCGATATAACAACCCTAAATGGAGTGGTTCATACCATCGACAAGGTACTATTGCCGAAATAAAGCAATAGCTGGTCTTCCAACTCCGCTCAATCGGGCGCCCATATATTTAAAGACTTAAAAAAAAACCCGCTCATGAGAGCGGGTTTAAGGTTGCCTTGCACCAAATTGGAGAACTACTTCCAACAAGTTCAAGTTATCAAAATCGCTTAATTGCGAACAATTACCCATTCTGACGAATCGCGTTTCTCTTTCTATAACCTTCGGCCTATATGTATTGGAAAACTGTACTAGTGGTCCATCCACTAACCCACAGTATCGTTTATCCTGAATTCAACCGTTACTGCAAATAAAGTGTGGCACGAACTCAATAACTCTATTTGTACTAATTTTAACCACTTTAAAGATGACGAATTAATGAATAGCATAGATCTGAATTCGGACCTTGGGGAGAGTTATGGCCCATGGCAAATGGGAGATGACAAGAGCATGCTTGGCATTGTAACCAGCGCAAACATTGCTTGCGGTGGCCACGCAAGCGACCCCGTTACCATGGCCGATACAGTTCGCCTGGCCAAAGAGAACAATGTGGTTATTGGCGCACATCCGGGTTTCCCAGACAAAGAAGCATTTGGTCGCCGCCTGATTCCAATGAGTACAGTCGAGGTTGAATCACTGATTGCAACGCAGGTTGGTGCTTTGATTGGCATTGCCAATCTTAACGACGCTACCGTCCAGTATGTTAAGGCACATGGCGCACTGGCTAATTGGGCTGCGGCAACTCCTGAAATAGCCCAGGCCATTGCCAGGGCCGTTCAAAAGTCTGCTCCACACTGCGCATTACTGGCAATCTCCGGCACTGAACTAGAAATCGCAGGACGACAATGCGGCTTGAAAACCTATTCAGAAGTGTTCGCAGATAGAGCCTACCAAAGCAATGGACAACTGGTACCCAGAAGCACAGAAGGCTCGGTTATACACGACGCCAAAGCCGCCGGTGATCGCCTTGTTCAATTTTTAAAAACAGGTGATATGCCAACTTTGGATGGTGGTAGTGTAAAACTAAACGCCGATTCAATTTGTATTCATGGAGATAATCCAGCGGCTGTAGCCATGGGTAAAACCATCCAACAACAGCTGAAAAGAGAAGGCTTCAATATTGCCTCGTTTGCGGCTTGATTGGGCAAGACTTGATCGCGGAAGACTTAATCATGGAAGAGAAGCCGTTTCCGATTCTTCGACCCATTGCCGATACCGGCGTGTTGGTTGAGTTCGGCAATGTCATCGACGATGCTGTTCTCGATCGCGTGCTCAGTTTCGATGCGATCATTCAAAAAGCTGAAATTACCGGGTTAACTGAATGCGTGCCGTCCTCTACCTGTGTACTGGTCGGATATGACCCATTGCAAACCGATTCAGATTTAATATGTCAACAAATTGAGAAATGCTTATCGATAGAGCAACCAAATACGCTGCAGCCAACTCATTGGCAAATTCCAACCTGCTATGCAGAATCGTTGGCTCCCGATCTTGGCGCTGTTGCCAGCCACGTTGGCATTAGCGAGCACGACGTGATTGAGCAGCATTGTTCTGGCAATTATAAAATCTACATGTATGGATTCGCACCTGGCTATGCCTACATGGGTGGTGTGCCCAAATCAATACAACTGCCGAGAAAAGCGGGTCCGGTTATGAATGTCCCTGCGCAAACCGTTATGATTGCAGGCCCTCAATGTTTGATAACCACACTGGCCATGCCAACGGGTTGGTGGCGTATCGGTCTTACCACGTTCAAACCGTTGCAGATGAGTCGCAGTAATCCGTTTCTGTTGAACGTAGGTGATACGCTCGAATTTGTAGCAATGACTGAGTCCGATTTCAACCAACACAGCGCAGCTTCGTAATAGAACAGTGAACGTAAAACTAAATGTGCTGCAGGTTGGTCCGTCTGTCAGTGTTCAAGATCAAGGACGCCCGGGACATTTACGTTTCGGTGTTACCTCTTCTGGTGTAATGGATAGAACCAGCTTCGCGATGGCCAATGCTGCACTCGACAACCCACCTACCAATCCAGTGTTAGAAATCTCGCTTGGCGGCATCATATTAAATTGTGTTGAGGGAAATATGTCGCTTGCCATTGTGGGTGGAAGTTTTACCGTAATGCTTAACGACAACCAATTGCCACCCTGGTCCATTTTCACAATGAAAACAGGCGATACATTAACCGTTCGTCCCGGCGATTGGGGCAGTTGGTGTTATTTGGCATTTGCAGGTGAGCTTGATGCAAACCGCTGGTTAGACAGCTATTCGGTTCACTTGAAGTCAGGTGTTTGTGGAACTGCCATACAACAGGATGACCTTCTGCAAATAAATACTACACGGCAAAACAACAATACAGCTCAGCAAAACGACGGCGCAATAAACAGTCTTGGTAATCCAGATGTTTTACGACCTGAATCAATGATACGCGCCGTTGTTGGCCCACAAGAACGATATTTTGCCCCGGAAACACTGGCAAAATTGTTCTCGAGTCGTTTCACCATTTCAGCTGACTACGATCGCATGGGCATGCGTCTTTCGGGTTGTACCTTACCAATTGCAGCAGCGCTGGACATGCCATCTGAACCGATAATCCGTGGCTCACTTCAAGTACCAGGTCACGGGGACCCTATCTGCCTACTGGCCGATCACCACACCGCTGGCGGGTATCCAAAGATTGCCACTGTTGTTTCGGCTGATCTTGATGCTCTGTCACAACACCGCGCCGGACAATCGCTTACTTTTGAATCAGTGACGCCAAAGGAGGCAGTACAAGCTGCGCGCGATAGGCGAGTAAAAAACGATCAGATACTCGATCACATTACGCTCAATAAAGAGGGCTTGGCGGCGAGATTGTGGACCAACAACCTGATCAGCGGTGCGTCTGATGGTATTACATCCGACGAAATTGAAATAGACGCAAACGACAAACAAACTAACTAGCGTATTATTGGAGCCAGCGTTAACCGCACTGATGTTTGTTCACACG
>CAYTJF010000191.1:0-11701 GCA_964437945.1 uncultured Granulosicoccaceae bacterium | reverse complement strand
GTGGCAACCTGAGCTTCCAGCTCGGCCTTCGCTGATTCCAGTTCAACAGTGTCGCCTGCAGCCGATTCGAGATTAGCAACCTGAGCTTCCAACTCGGCCTTCGCTGCTTCCAGTTGAACCAGTTGTTCCTGAGCGGCGGCAGCTTCCGCATTGGCAGCGTCGATTTCGGAGCTGTCACTTGCGCTAGCCTTGAGTGCTTCCATTTGGGCTCTCAAGCCAGCAAGCTCTGCTTCCAATCCGGTCTTATCTCCTTCCAGCACATATAGTTGATCTTTCGCTGCTTCAGCTTCTGCCAATTTCGCATTCAATTCATCGATCGACGTGCTCAGGGTGCTCGCTTCTCCAGCTAGCGTTTCTTTCTCTGCTTGTAAGGCGGTCGCTTCTCCAGCTAGCGTTTCTTTCTCTGCTTGTAAGGCGGTCGCTTCGCCAGCCAGTGTTTCATTCTCTGTTTGTAAGGCGGCGATATCGGTTTCCAGCTGAGCCTTTTGCGCTTCCAACTCGCCCAGTTCGGCACTCAGGTTGGTGATGTCGGTGTCGTATTGGGCCTGCAATTCTTTGGTGCTATTCAGCGCAAGCTCCAGTTCAGAGTTTTTCGATCCGGCAGAAGCCATCAAGCTTTGAAGTTCAGCATTGGCAGCACCAAGACTGTCGTCACGAGCGTCCAGCTCTCCCCGCGCACTGGTAAGCGCTTCCTGAACTCCGGCAAGCTCACCCTGGGCCGCCTCTAACTCAAGCTTTTGCACTTCAATCTGCGCCTGTAAATCAGCAGCCGCTTGATTCGCTGTTGCCAACTCTTCTTCAGCCGACCCAACCGAATCGGCTAACATTGCTTCACTTTCAGCAAGACTATCTTGTGATTCGCCCAGACGTGTTTCGGTGTCGGTTAACGCCGTTTGGGTTTCCTGCAGAACAGCTTCGGTTTCATCAAGCTCTTTTTTGGAGATAGCCAATTCCGTTTCGGCGGTCACTACTCGATTCTCAAGCGTACCAATGGAGCTTTCGAGTAACGCTCGACGAGCTTCAAGTTCACCGATTTCAGCATTAAGCGACGCAGTATCGCTGTCATACAAACTCAAAAGTGATTCATAACTGGTTCGCGCATTGGTAATCTCAGCTTCACGTGAAGAGCCTGCACTTAGCAACGACTGCACCTGAGACTGCATATCCTCTTGAGTCTTTGCATAGAAGGCTTCCATGTCTTGCTCGCGGGCACCCATATCAGCTCGTTGGGTTTCAAGCTCTGCGCTTAGGTCGGTGATCTGACGCTCAAGCGTCGCTACTGTGTCGTCGCGTTGGCTGGCAAATGTACCTAACTCGCTGGTTGTACTATCGAGCTTGGCTTGCAGATCAGCTACCTGCGCTTCCAGAGCCAGATTAGTGTCGGTTACTGATGCGAACTCAGATTCTTGAAAAGCTTTTTGTTCTTCCAGCGCAGCAAAGTTAGATTTGAGCTGCTCGATCTGCGTTTCAGCGTCTGCATTGCTACTGGCGGATGCCTGCGCTGTTTCCAATTCAGCTTGAGCGCTGGCCAGTTCGGCATTAGCCGATTCGAGTTTTAGATTTGCATCATCGAGTTCGCCACGAATGTCTCCTAACTCTGCTTTGGTGGTGTCAAGTTCTTCTACAGAGGCAGTTAGTTTCTCCGCGTTTGTTGCAGCCGCGGCATTAAGTTTGGTAATTTCATCGCCGTCGCCAGAGCGCAACATCCAAACGCCAATTAAGGCTAATAAAGCAAGCCCTGCGAGAACGAACTTCAATTGGTACGAAGACTTACTTGGTGATTTCTCGAAGTCTCTAAACATGAATACGATTCCTGAGTATGATTCCTGAAACAAAAAGAGTGCGCAATTGCTTGCGCTAGTCCCGACATCCTAGCGAAAAGCGATAAATGCCACAACGATGAACGCAAGATTTAGTCCTATAAGGTATACTATATTGTGTCAAATAATGTTGCATAAACATAGTGCGGATTCACCTTAGTGCGTTAGGCTGTCGATTAAACGAAGCTGAACTGGAACAGTGGGCTGGTGCATTCAGTGCGGCAGGTGATCAAATTTGTTCCACAGCCGAAGATGCCGATGTTCTGGTTTTGAACACATGTGCAGTAACCAAAGAGGCGGTACGCAAATCTCGACAGCGGGTACAGCGATTGCATCGAGCCAATCCTTCGGCAAAACTTGTCGTATCCGGTTGTTACAGCACCCTTGAATCTACCGATGCACTGGCTGAGCTGGGCATCGATCTGGTTGTACCGAACGCCGACAAAGATAAGTTGGTCAAGCTGACTCGAGCCGAATTTCAACAACCCGTCATGTCCCAGAGCGCTACCGTTCCTGCACAGTCGGCGCTGTTTCAGCGCAACCGTCATCGCGCATTCATTAAAATTCAAGACGGTTGTCGATACCGTTGTACATTTTGTATTGTCACTGTAGCCAGAGGCGCAGAGCGCAGTCGCAGTATTGACACATTGGTCAGTGAGGTCCAGGCCTTGGCAGTATCCGGCATACATGAAGTAGTATTAACTGGTGTGCATGTTGGAGGGTATGGCAGCGATCTGGACACAAACCTGTTCAAATTGATTACTACCCTGCTTAACGAAACAGATATTGCGCGAATCCGATTTGCCTCTGTAGAACCGTGGGATTTGTCAGCTGAATTTTTTACCCTGTTTAATAACGCCAGGGTGCAACCCCACATGCACCTCCCCTTGCAAAGCGGCAGCGATACTGTTCTTCGACGGATGGCAAGGCGCTGTA
The DNA here is from genome assembly GCA_964437945.1 of uncultured Granulosicoccaceae bacterium. Taxonomy (GTDB): domain Bacteria; phylum Pseudomonadota; class Gammaproteobacteria; order Granulosicoccales; family Granulosicoccaceae; genus Granulosicoccus. The sequence continues at coordinate 8,945 of CAYTJF010000191.1, read as the reverse complement.
AAACCGAAGACTTTCGCCAACTTGCCAATAGCTTGAGAGAACAAGTACCGGATTTTAATATCACCACCGATATTATTGTCGGCTTTCCCGGAGAGACCGAACAGGAATGGCGGGACTCTGTCGACTTCATCAATAGCATGGATTTTGGCCACATTCATATCTTCAGCTACTCCGAACGTGAGGGAACCAAGGCGGCCAGCTTACCCAATCCAGTTCCCAAGACCGTCAGAGCACAACGCAGTAAGGAACTGCACGAGCTTGCAGCAGCTCAAAAGCAGCGAGTGTTAAATACTGTGATGGAAACAGCAAAACCCAAGCCACCTTTGGTGCTGTGGGAGCGTGGTGAAGTTCAACCAGATGGTCAATTTAAACACTGGGGATACACACCAAACTATTTGAAAGTGTGCACTATCAGCGCTCAGAATTTAACCAATCTTGTCTTGCCTACAAAACTGCTAAGCGTTGACCACGGGCAGTTTAACGGTGAAGTTATCACCGAAATCCGACGCTAGTACCTTCTTTTGCATTTTATATGTCTACTTGTAGTTAACGTATCGACAGATGGCTGCAAAATGCTGCACAGCACAAGCACTTTTCCCACGAATCAACTTATAACCCCCCGTAGGTAGTAAAATTGCCTGATAACAAAATCTGGAACAGGAATGGCGACTGATCAAATCCAAGACTCCGATGAGCTTGAAACTCAAGAATGGCTTGAGGCGCTCGATGCTGTCATTGAACGTGAAGGGCCCGAAAGAGCACATTTTTTAATTGAAAGATTAGCCGATAAATCACGACGATCGGGTGCGAATATACCGTACAAAGCTGGTACAGCCTACGTCAATACCATTCCACCGCATCTTGAAGAACCCAACCCGGGTGATCATGAAATCGAGCATCAGTTGCGCTCCATGATCCGCTGGAATGCCACGGCCATGGTTTTGCGTGCCAACCGGGATAAATCGGGTCTGGGTGGTCATATAGCCAGTTTTGCCTCTGCGGCCACTTTATACGACGTTGGTTTCAATCACTTTTTTCACGCACCAACGCCTGAACACGGTGGTGATCTCATTATGTTTCAGGGACATTCAGCTCCAGGTGTTTATGCACGATCGTTTCTCGAAGGTCGTCTGACTGAAGAGGATCTCGACAATTTTCGCCGTGAGGTCGATGGCGACGGATTGTCTTCCTACCCTCACCCATGGTTAATGCCGGAGTACTGGCAATTCCCGACTGTATCCATGGGTTGGTGTTCTCTTACATCGATCTATCAAGCTCGGTTTATGAAGTACTTGCAAGATCGAGGATTGGCAAAAACCGAGAACAGGAAAGTCTGGGCATTTTTAGGCGACGGTGAAATGGATGAACCTGAATCACTGGGCGCTATTTCACTGGCAGGTCGGGAGAAACTCGACAATTTGGTGTTCGTTGTAAATTGCAATTTACAACGACTCGATGGTCCGGTTCGAGGTAACAGCAAAATTATTCAGGAACTTGAAGCCATGTTTCGAGGTGCCGGCTGGAACGTTATCAAGGTAGTCTGGGGTTCTTACTGGGACCCATTGCTGGCTAAAGACAAAACCGGAAAGCTCGAACAGTTAATGATGGAAACGGTTGATGGTGAGTATCAGAACTTCAAAGCCAAAACCGGTGCTTATACTCGCGAACATTTCTTCGGTAAGTACCCCGAGACCAAAGAACTCGTAGCAAACATGACCGACGCCGACATCTGGCGATTGAATCGCGGCGGTCACGACCCGCACAAACTATACGCAGCCTATCACCAGGCCATGCATCACGAAGGTCAGCCAACCATCATATTGGCAAAGACAGTCAAAGGCTACGGCATGGGCGAATCAGGTGAAGGCACCAACGCCACTCACCAGCAAAAAGACATGGATATTGAATCGCTCAAGAAAATGCGAACACGATTTGGTATTCCATTAACTGATGAGCAGGTTGAGAATCTTGAATACGTTAAACCTGAACCGGATAGCCCGGAAATTCAATATTTACAGGCACGCAGAAAAGCCCTTGGTGGATACCTGCCGCAACGAAAAAAGTTCGCTGAACCACTGGAAGTCCCTCCTCTTTCTGCTTTTAACGCTGTGTTGGAAGGTTCTGGTGATCGTGAAATGTCGACCACCATGGCCTTTGTGCGTGTACTGACTTTACTAACGCGCGATAAAAAAATCGGTAAAAACATTGTACCTATCGTACCCGATGAAGCGCGGACCTTTGGCATGGAAGGCATGTTTCGACAGCTTGGCATCTATAGCTCTGTTGGTCAGCTGTATGAACCACAAGATCGTGACCAGATCATGTACTACAAAGAAGATAAATCCGGACAAATTCTTGAAGAAGGCATCACAGAAGCTGGCGGAATGGCAAGTTGGCTAGCAGCAGCCACGGCCTACAGTACTCACGGCGTGAATATGGTGCCGTTTTATATTTACTATTCCATGTTCGGGTTTCAGCGCATTGGTGATTTAGCCTGGCTAGCCGGTGATATGCGCGCTTGTGGTTTTCTGATCGGTGGAACAGCAGGCCGAACCACACTTAACGGCGAAGGTTTACAACACGAAGACGGTCATTCGTTAGTGCTATCCAATACCATTCCCAATTGCATCAGCTATGACCCGTGTTTTAGCTATGAGATGGCTGTCATCATTCATCATGGCATGCATCGTATGCTGGCCAATCGAGAATCGGTGTATTTCTATATCACGGCGATGAACGAAAATTATCAACACCCCGCTATGCCGGAAGGTGCCGAAGAAGGCATTGTTAAGGGGATATATAAGTTCAGCTCGAGCACAGCAAAAAATGCGGGCGATAGCAAACTGCGAGTAAGATTGCTCGGTGGTGGAACTATTTTGCGCGAAGTGCTTGCAGCCGCAGACATGTTAGCGAACGACTGGAACATCAGCGCAGACATTTTTAGCGTCACCAGTTTTAATGAGTTGGCTCGCGACGGGCTGGCCGTCGAACGATGGAATATGTTGCACCCCCAGGAAACTGAGCGCACACCCTATATTAGCGATGTACTCGGCGAAGACGATGCGCCAGTGATCAGTGCCACTGACTACATGAAATCCTATTCAGATCAGGTACGCGAATACGTTCCTGCAACGTTCGTAGCACTGGGCACTGACGGTTTTGGGCGATCGGACACACGCGACAAGCTACGAGAATTTTTTGAAGTTGACAGGCGCTACGTTACAGTAGCTGCGCTTCATGCACTGGCCCTGGACGGGAAAATCGAACGCTCCGTGGTAGCGAATGCTATCCAGCAATACGCGATCGATCCGGACAAGCCAGACCCAACAACTGTTTGAGGAGACGAACAATGACGACTCAAACATCGAACGACACAATAGACATTGTCGTACCGGATATTGGTGACTCCGAAAATGTTGAAATTATAGAGATCCTGGTCAGTGCCGGTGATCAAGTGGTGCTTGACGACTCTCTGGTTACACTGGAGAGCGACAAGGCAAGTATGGAGATACCAGCAAGCGCTGCCGGTATCATCCAGAGCATCACTGTCAATGTTGGAGATACGGTTAGCTCTGGAGATGTTATCGGTACGATGAATGCCGTCTCTGATAGCATCAGCTCTGCCAATGAAAGTTCAACCGATCAACTGACGAATGCAGTCGATGAAACCGAGAGTATCAATGCCAACCAGCTGACACCGGCTGACACCGGCACAAGCGCAACTAACACCGGCGACGACGACGCAGATACAGTTGCAAGCACTTCGACAACATCGGGCAATACCGCTTCCACCAATACCGCATCGGCGACTAAAACACGCTCAAGCACTTCACCAACTGCGCATCTTGACGATAAAAATATCCGCACCGCGCACGCAAGCCCCGGTGTCCGTCGCTATGCTCGCGAGCACGGTGCTGATTTATCGTTAATCAAAGGTAGCGGTCCAAAGGAACGTATTCTTAAAACCGACGTAACCACATTTATTAAAACAGCGCTTGATGGTATTGGGTCTAACTACGGTGCTGGCGGAGGTAACACCAGTGGTATTCCCGAGTTGCCTGAAATTGACTTTACCCGTTTTGGTGAAATAGAGCGTGTTGAGCTCGGCCGTATAAACAAGCTCAGTGCCAGTAACCTGCATCGCGCGTGGTTGAACATCCCGTTGGTTACCCATCACGACGAAGCAGATATAACCGATGTTGAAGCTTTTCGCCAGGAGTTAAAAAAATCGCACAAAGAAGGTGATGCGAAAATAACCGGTCTGGCGTTTCACATGAAAGCACTGGTGCATACACTTAAGGCCTTCCCTAAAGTTAACTCATCACTAACACCCGATGGACAAGCTCTGTTTTACAAAAAGTACTTTCATATTGGTATTGCTGTCGATACGCCAAATGGCTTGGTTGTCCCTGTGTTCCGAGACGTTGATAAGAAAAGCATTACAGAATTAGCCACAGAAATGGCAGACATGAGTGACCGGGCGCGTAAAAAGCGACTCAAACCAGATGAGATGCAAGGTGCGAGCATGACCATCTCGAGCCTCGGTGGGATTGGTGGAACAGCCTTCACACCGCTGGTTAATCCACCAGAAGTAGCCATATTGGGAATTACCAGAGCACGTATGCAACCTGTTTGGAACGGTCAGGAATTTGTTCCCCGTCTCATGTGCCCGTTAGATTTAAGTTATGACCACCGTGTGGTCGACGGCGCTGACGCTGCGCGATTCATGAAGTACTACTGTAATTCTATAAAGGACGTCAGGCATTTACTGCTCTGAACCGACTTCTTGAATTCGAAAAATGCGCTGTCAATGCACACACGGCGCAGTACCACTAACAATATAAAACGTTCAGAATCATGAGTGAATTGAAAACAGTCCAGCTACCGGACATCGGTGATTTCGAGTCAGTTGAAATTATCGAGGTACTCGTAAACGCAGGTGATGTAGTTGCCGAAGAGGACTCTCTGATTACCGTTGAAAGTGACAAAGCCAGTATGGAAATTCCATCACCCTGCGCTGGCACAGTGTCATCGGTTTTAGTAAAAAATGGAGATAAAGTATCCATTGGCAGCGATCTGATCGTTGTCGAAATAGCAAATGTTGCAGGCAAAAGCAGCGAAACCGCATCAGGCGAAGGTGGTGCTAGCCTTGGCACCGAGCAAGCAAACACGAGCACCGAAACACCCACTGCAGCTACGCCTTCCCCATCGCCCGAGCACAAAAACACTGGTGCAGAATCTACCGCGCCTGAAAACCCGGACTACGACTTGCTCGTCATTGGAGCCGGTCCGGGTGGATACACTGCCGCATTTCGTGCAGCGGACCTAGGGCTTAAGGTGTGTCTGGTTGAACGCTATGAAGCACTTGGCGGTGTTTGCCTGAACGTGGGTTGCATTCCATCCAAAGCATTACTGCACACCTCGGCTGTTATCGAAGAGACGCGGACAATGGCGCAACACGGCGTCAGCTTTGGCGAACCCGCCATTGATATCGACAAATTACGTGGCTTTAAAGAACAGGTTATCGGCCAGCTGACAGGTGGTCTGGCAGGCTTGGCTAAACAACGCAAAGTCGCTGTCGTTCATGGGGACGCCAATTTTACGTCAACTAACACAGTTGAAATCACCGGTGCCAATGCTCAAAAGATCAGTTTTACCAACGCCATAATCGCAGCCGGCTCACAAAGCATCAAAATCCCAGGCCTGCCCTATGAAGATGAGCGGCTTATTGATTCAACCGGCGCATTGGCCTTAACCGACATTCCTACCCGCTTGCTTGTTATAGGTGGCGGCATAATCGGGCTAGAAATGGGTTGTGTTTATGCGGGATTAGGTTCTGATGTAACGGTCGTTGAACTCTCTGATGGCTTAATGCCAGGCTGCGATAAAGATCTGGTTCGCCCGCTGGAGAAACGTTTACGCAAACAGTTTGAAAATATCTTTCTGGGTTCGAAAGTGAGTTCAATTGAAAGCGCAGAGCAAGGGCTGATAGCGCATTTTGACGGTGGAAAAGCACCCGAGAAAGACACCTTCGATCGCATATTATTAGCGGTGGGACGTAGTCCCAATGGTCACTCGATTGGCTGCGATGCTGCCGGAGTTCATGTTGATGAAAGAGGTTTTATCCCGGTCGATTCGCAGCAACGCACTAATGTGGCAAACATTTTTGCTATCGGTGATATTGTCGGCCAGCCCATGCTGGCGCACAAAGCCACACATGAAGGTAAAGTTGCAGCAGAGGTAGCGTTTGGACTGAAATCCTACTTTGACGCCAAAACAATTCCTTCGGTCGCGTACACCGATCCGGAAGTTGCATGGATGGGGCTCACAGAAACAGCGGCTAAAGAACAGGGTATTACGATTGAAAAAGCCACTTTCCCTTGGGCTGCAAGTGGTCGTTCACTCAGTATGGCGCGCAATGAAGGGATAACGAAGATTATCTATGATCCTGAAACCAAACGTCTTCTGGGTGCCGGTATGGTGGGTCCGAATGCAGGCGAACTAATTGCGGAAACGGTTTTGGCGTTGGAATTGGGAGCCGATATTGAGGACATAGCACTGACAGTTCATCCGCACCCGACGCTATCCGAAACCTTCAACTTTGCGGCCGAGGTGGCAGAAGGAACCGTGACCGACATCTATGCACCGAAAAAGGCGTAAACAAGTCAGTCGGTAATGGTATTAGGCCGACCAATAGCCGTGGCAATAATTCGACTTTCAAAAAATACTTTATCACCCGCGTTATCGACTATGTTGTCAATTCTCTCGTGCTCCACGACTATATTCTTCGCACCGGCGATCTGCGCCTGAGTCTTTGCCTGTTCGATTGCAGCGTCAATGGCCGCAGTAGCTGCTGTTTCCAGATCGTCAAATACTTGCGTACCGCTGTTGAAATGCACACTGACATTTTTACCACCGGCAGGAGTTATGACTATTTCATGTTGCTGGCGAACAGAGCCAACCACCGCCCCCAGCGCATTAGCAACTTGGCCATGCTCTGGCAGTATTGCATTGGTTTGCAACCATTGAGCAGTTTTCGGATAGTAACTGGATACTGGCGCACCCAGCCCGATAATCGGAAACTTCATGGCAAGCAGCAGCCGCAATTCATCATGATCGCCGTCGACTAATAAATCGGCAAGCAGTTTGGTTTGCGATGCATCAAGACCTTTTAAAAATCGCGAGTTTCCGGCGATCTGCTCCGATAAGTGCGTGTCAAGAATAGCAAGCGCAGTTAGTCTGGAAACCGAATTCATTATGTGACGAGCAAACGCCTCCACACTATCGAATTGCAATCCCAGATTCGATGCCGAATAACGCATCAATAAACGGGCGGCTAATTCGGCCGCTTCAGTATCCCAATGGTTAAGTTCCCCTACAATATGGCACGCATCAGTAGGCGTGAAACCTGCGCGCAATACAATGCCGCGTTGTGTCAGTCGAACCAATGCCCGGTCCAGCGTTTGATCGTTAAATACCGTTTGTACATCAATGGGCTTTTTCTTGATATAGGCCCACAACTCACTCTGCTGTTTGGTTAAATCGGTCGGTTGCACAGCATGCGCCATAACAAACTCTGCGCTATGCGTTGTACTGCGCGGCAATTCCAGCTGCTCTTTTAATACCTCTTTTAGTTCCGGGTGGTTTTTTATAAGTAAGCTGATCGGCATGACACGTTCGGGCCCAACAATAAAATCGCGTTTCTCCCGATCGAATGTGATGCGGCTATCTCCACCCAATCCAAATGTGTGCACATCAATCGCCTGAACCATGGTTCGCCATCCACCAACCGTTGCGCCATCTGCACTCAATCGCGGTTTCCCATTGCGTATCATGGCTATGTCAGTTGTGGTACCCCCCATGTCAGACACCATCAAAAGCGGCTCTTTAGACAAAAATTGTGCACCAACCACACTAGCGGCCGGGCCGCTGAGAATCGTCTCAACTGGCGATTGCTCCGCCACCTTTGCTGACACCAGAGACCCATCACCCTTCACGACCATCAGGGTGGCGCTAATGCCAGTTTCATCAAGCAATTGTCGAGCTGCGCTGAGAAGAGATCGAATCATTGGTATCAGTCGAGCATTGAGTAACGCGGTCAACGCTCGACGAGGGGCATCCAGCCCCGAACTCAAAGAATGCCCACAACTCACCGGCTTGCCGGTCATTTCCTGAATCAGTGCTTGCGCCTGGATTTCATGTTCAGGGTTCCTGACAGAAAACACAGATGAAACGGCAAAAGCCTCAACCGAATCTTTTGTTGACTCGACCAACCCACGCAGCGCTCTCATATCCAAATCGCACACAGGTTCGCCAGATGCTTTGTGACCACCTGCGATGAATCCATGAGGATCGCTACCCAAGGCATCTATCAGTCGAGCTTTGTTGAGCTGCTCGTTTCGATACCCGATTAACACCAAACACACTGGACGACCTCGTCCTTCGACCAAAGCGTTGGTTGCAAGTGTTGTCGACAATGAAACTAACGTGATCGGCTTCACTTTATCATTCAAAATCGCCAGCGCGGCACCGCGCAAACCTTTTATCAAGTCCTCATGGGTAGTCAACGATTTTGCAGTTGCTACGACGGATTGGTTGTTGTCGATGAGCACCGCATCGGTGTACGTACCACCTGTATCCAGACCAAGTTGATAAGCCACGTGTTTGTTTATTTAAATAATGTTAACCAGATTGCAGAACTATCGGTGAGTGTGAGCCCTATGTAAACCGGTTGAACTGAAAATAAATGGCAACATGCCGCTATCTGGACAGGCGTTAATATTTACAAGCTGCATTGGACATGGCTCAGATAGAAAAAAAGTCATTAAATCAAGGCTTTACACTAGTAGAGGTACTAGTGACCGTGGTAGTGGCTGCCATTCTGTTCTCCATCGCTGCACCCAATTTTAGTGACGCCATGCGCAATAGTAAAACCGCAATCACAA
>CAYTJF010000190.1:1677-11964 GCA_964437945.1 uncultured Granulosicoccaceae bacterium | reverse complement strand
ATTGCAAAGCAGTACGACAGTGCTCCGGAGCGACACCGCGGATTACCGCCGCTATAACCGCATCGGGGCCCCATTCAATCCATACAGATAACTCGCCTAGTTGCAGTGTATTCAATCCGTCAAACTCCTGGGTGGAAAAGGCATCTTGTACGAAGGATTGAATTGCGCTTAACATGCCGCTGACCATATCGGCATCTTGAGTTTCTGCGGCAACAGACTTAGCGTGACAGATAGGTAAACCTGACTCCTTCTCAATCAGAAATAATTGCTCGAATTTATAAGTGCGTTTGGTTTTGTTTTTGTCAGGAGAGATCATATTGGCGATCATCTTTCTAATGGCTGGTCCCAATATGGGAAACAACGCTTCTGCCATAATCTCTGGGCTTTCTCTTGCCGAAGTTTGGAACTGTTCTACGATTATTGGTTTTAAAGCAGCGCTGTAGCCGTCATCGCGTTTGTGGGATAATTCAGTTGCTTCAATCAAAATTTCGCTGGTATCAACCGCTCTGCATTTAGGGTCGGTGAGCCGGCACTGTAAAGCGTCGAGTTGTTCGTGGAGGCGTAAAATTTCATTACGTTCCGGATGTACCAGGATCGAACGTAACTTTTCAATGTCGTCAATGTCGGCACTTACAGTGTCATCTTCTATTACCTGTTCTGAATTACTGTTGTTCATCAATTTGAACTATCCTGAATGCTACATTTATAAACTACAATCCATTGATGCTTACTTTTGTGGTGTTGTAGCTACATCAGACAGTTTGTCGGATACATCGCTTAAGAGCTGAGCAAGATCTTGTTTGTCAAGCTTTGTACAGTGCAGGTCATTGATTGATTTGTTTTGTCCGATCTGTAATTCTCGTTTGTTATCGTTTATTTCCCTTAGCAGTTTTGTTTTGTGTTTTGCAAATCCAGTATCGAGACGTTTCACAGCGTCTTTGGTCGACTCGGATAGCGTGTTTATGTCGGTCTGTAGCTCAACCTTGGTAGCACCGATTTTTTGATTTATGTTCTCAAGCGCAGATTCGTTATTCGATTTATTCTCGATAACATGGTCTTCGAAGTTTTTTTGATATTTTTCTACGGTTTCGGTTAACTGATTCAAACGACTGTTAAGCATGTTGCTCAGAGAGCTTAAGCGTTCGTCGAACTGCCTTTGAATCGTGCTGATTTGTTCATGAGTAGAGCGTTGTTGTTGTCCAAACAAAATTTCTTGTAACTGACCCAGATCGCCACTTGAAAATGTTGGTTCTGTTGCTTTGGGTGCCACTTTGTCAATGGACGCTGCCTGAGTGGTTCCGATTTTTGTTTTATTCAGTGATGCCTTGCCCATGGTGTGTATACCTTGGTAATGATTAATTTTATTTTTATTCGTACGGACTTGGATGGCACTCGCCAATTTACAGTTAGTAACAGGCTATTTTCATGCCGAGAAGTTCGTTGATAGGAAGAAATTACGTAGAAATCTGCCAGTTTTGATCAAAAACGAATGCTGATACAAGTCGATTTATAAAACGGCATTAAAGTGCAGTATTGCTCGTGGTAGCAATATAAAAGTGGCTAGTGTGGTGTAACAGGCAAATTACCTGGACCCAACATTGATGAATTAAAGCTGTAAGTCATAAGGTGTTATGGTGCCAATGAAATAACTTGTCATTTTTCCTGTCAGATAGAAAACTCGGATACAACATCCATATTGACTGAGATACCCAAACCGGGACCCTTAGGAATATCGACAACACCTTCTGTTATAGACCACTCGATGTCTATCAATCGTTGACGAAACGGGTGTGAAGATTGGTCGTATTCGAGAATGGGTTGGCTTGGAAACAGCGAGTGATGGGTAATGGGTAAGGCGGCGATGACTTGCAGAGACGCCGCCTGAGCTATCGCTGCACCCCAAACATGTGGATTGACTTGAATACCGTTAGCTTGTGCCATTGCGGTAATGTGTTGTATGGCCGTTATTCCACCACATGAACCCACGTCAGGCTGTGCCACATCAAGTGCCTGTTGTTGGAATAGTTGATTAAACCCATAGAGCGTGTGCTCGTTTTCCCCGCCGGCTATAGGTACGCTCAATTGAGTACGTAGAGCCTGGTAGCTGGCAATATCTTCGGGTACAACTGGTTCTTCGTACCAACGAATGTTGTAAGCCTCCAGGGCTTTGCCCAGAATAAGAGCTTCGCTGCGTCCATAAGCGTGATTAGTATCTACCATGAGTTCAATATTGGGGTCATTAAGTGCCGTGTTGATGGCGCTCATAACTTCCATATCATCATCAATGCCAAAGCCCAATTTGATTTTCATGGCTTTAAATCCGGCATCGCGGTGATCAAGCGCTTCTTGCGCTAAACGAGATGCTTCATTCTTTCCATTGATTCGGTAAAAGCCGGTGGCATAGGGTTTAACGCAAGTGCGTTGTGCGCCACCAAGCAGCTGATATATGGGTTGTGAGTAGAACTGCCCGGCGATGTCCCACAGCGCGATATCAATGGCGCTGATGGCCGATACAATAGTGCCTTTGCGTCCGAAGTCTCTGGAGTGTGCGTACATTTTATGCCACAACACGGCAGTGTCTAATGGATTACAACCCATTACCAATGGCTTAAACGCGTGGTTTATAGCAGCAGCTGCAATTTCTGGTGGCTCTAACCCTTGCGCAAATGCCTCTCCCCACCCAACAAGGCCATTGTCAGTGGTTATGCGCACAAGCGTAGCACTGCGCTGATGAACCCAGCCTTGCGAGAAAGCGAAGGGTTGATCCAGCGGTGTTTTTAAAACGAATACATCGACCTTGGCAATTTTCATTTCAAACTACTTTATATTTCAAACTACCATTGGATTTTTGACCACGCACCTTTTACTCGTCGGCTGGAAATTGTGTGGCTGGCGTATTTTTCTGATAGCAACCCTCGATCGCCATTTGGGCGAAGCAGATAATCTATTTGTAGCGTGCCGGTTACTGATTTGTCAATATTGCGTAGCCGAATGTTATCGATTGAAACCTCGATTCTATCGTAGTCATCATTCATCAGCCGTTTGAACAGGTCACTTTGTTGCGATGATGTTGCGAGACGATCAAGTGCGTCGGTATCTTTACTTTCGATTGCACGTGATAGCGCATCAAATCTACCGAGTACCTTATCAAAATCGGCATCACTAACCGGCTCATTGAATTCGGCGACATCCGGATCAAATGACATTGTCAATTCTGAACCATTTAGAAAAAACGAGGGTGTGACTGTTATGTTTTTTTGAATGTCAGTTAGCTCGCCGGGAATGAAAAGATGAACGTTAACTTCGACCGTCAAAGATTCAGGCGTTATTGATTCGACTTTTACTGAGGAGACACCCGGGTCTATTGAGAAAGTGCCTGGGTCGCTGGAGTTGAACGGGTTGGTGGAGTTGTTTATCTCAGTAAGATTCGACATGCCGTCTGCGTCAGCATCAAAGGACAGATTGTACTCATCGATTGGAATATCGAGATTGAGTTGCTTGATATTTGGTGTAATGGCTACGCTCTTCGTTGTTTGCGCAAGTTTAAGTGGCTGATCACCTACCATTTCTGACCAAGTTAGAATAAACTCGCGCGATTTGCCCGTATGTGCCGTGACATTGGCTATCCAGGTGTTTGTCGCTTCGTCATATTGTGCACTTATTGGTTGCGAGACATTGTCGTTATCAGTTTGTACTGAAAGGGCAAGCGTAGGCGTATTCGGGACCATATCTTGAGACAGTGCTAATGGGAACACCAATGCTTCTGATGTACTTTTTTCTGGTTCTGGTGGAATGTTTTCATTTTCGTTAGCTGCATTTTTACTGCTACCTTCAAAAATGCTATCAATAGGATAACTGCCATTGCATGCTGTTGTACTCAGCAGCGCTATTCCGGATGCTAAAAGCAAACGAACTAACCTCATTGTATTGATTGACATGGTTATGCTTCTTGATTATTCAAGGACTTAACAGCTTAATTGTCGTTCGTATACTCGTCACGGTAATATTACGCGAATTAAATTGTTCACAATATAGTAATGCCAGCGTGTATCAGAGCTTCACACGCCTAAACTTCAAGTCGGATTTAAGGGAATTATAGTCTGTGACAACAGAATCGCTAAAACATCATGTTTTCAACAAACCAGGCAACGGCGATCGCCGTTTTGGATTAGGAATTATCAATACTAGGTCATCCTTATACCGATCTGGCTTACCAGTGTATGCAATGGCGTCTTGCAACCGATGCGGTGGTACCAAGGCTGGCAGGCGTAGACAAGGCACTATTAGGTATTCCCGATGAGCAGACCTATGTGAAACAGTACTGTGCGCATAGAGGGTTACAAGACATAAAGCACTGGGAGTTCTATCTGGCGTTCAGTTTTTTTGATTTGCAGCGATTGTACAGGGTGTGAAAAAACGTGCGATAGAAGGCAATGCGTCAAGCCTTTGAAACGGCTTCTAGTTACTTAACTGTCCAATGCCTTCAAGGCCTGATCTGCCCGGTCAAACCACATGCGTGAAATCAGATTATCTTTTGCTAACTGAACACCTAATACATCTACGCCTGTGTGCCTGTACTTCAGATCTTCAAAGATGTTTCGGGCAATTTGACGATTTCCCATTTCCTGATGTGCCACACCTTCGCTATACAGGGCAGTGTCATAATAATTTGAGTCGGGATAATCCGAGCGAAGCTGTTTCATGCTCTTTTCTGCAGCACGATAATCCTTTTTGTCCATCAGATTTATATAGGCGCGTAGATAGGCTGCATCATCAGCAAGATAGCTATTGCTATGTAAAATTTCTATCGAATCAAGGTCGGCAAACGCACGATCGAAGTTGCCAGTTTCACGAGCATTCATCGCGTTAAGGTATAAATCGAAATCATCTCCTTCACCGTACAATGAAGCTTCTTTTAGCACCGGCGTTTTTATAGCAGCCTGGACTTTATTCTTGGTAGCCGGTTCGCCTTTTATGTAGTTGCTATACGCAGTGAGTGACTGATCATATTCACCAGCCTGTTCAAGCTCCTTTGCCTGATAGTACGTTTGTTCATGGCGGCTTTTTGCGTCTGGAGCCTTTATTATGGTGTCGAAGTCAATATCAAGTGCTGCGTATTTCCGACCTTGCGTAACAGGCGAAAAATTGATACTCAAGTCAATGGCTTCAGCTGGATTCAATACAATTTTGTTGTAAAAATCGGTAGTAAATTCGTCTGCGTTGTCGCCTGTTACTCGAATGGTATTGATCGGGTATACATCTGCACCACGATTACTTATGTTAATAATCTGCGACACTTGCGTACCTACCTCTCTGGTACCGAAATAAAAATCTGGTACCGATACATGTAGATAACTGCCACCAACCCCAGTGGTAGGGGCGACTAGACCAGATTCCCCGCCACAGCCGTACAGTAACGCAACAGTACTGATACCAAGGGCGACTATTGTTTTATTAATGCTGTGCATGTCGAGAAGCTCAAGCCGCATTGGTCTGTTTAATTTCACCACCCTCAACGCAAAAATAGTCGAGTGCCATTTTGCAGTTGCGAACGGCTTGATCAACATCAATTTCACTTACTTTGCTGTTGTCAGGTTGGCTAATTTGTTCATCGGCCTGGTCGATTTCCTGTTTTGCTGCGGCAATCTGTTCACGAATTGAGCGCATTGCAGCGGTCAGTTCGCCAGAGATTTCACCAAACTCCCGATTATCAGATGAACGAAGTCGAACATCGAGATTGCCATCACCGATTTCGCGCAGTGTACGTTTAATGGCCAGCAGTGGTTGGCCCAGTTTACGAGTAATGTATAAGCCCAGTGTTACGGTGACGAACAAATTGATCAGCATCATACTGATTATCCATTTACCCAGCACAGTGGTAAGGCTTGGAACTGCCTCATTGACTAAAGCCATGTCTTCAGATACGAAGAACAGAGGGGCAACCCCTTCAACCAGACTGGCTAACATCTGATGGTAAAACAAGCCCATCAATACTGTGGTGATCACAAGGTATAGTGTTGCAAGCACTAACACACGGCGTATTTCACCAGCTTGGAAGGTTTTATCCCGCAGAATAGACAGCGGGAATATGGAGTCGGATGAACGAGCCATGTTGGCACCTGTAATTACGGCGTAGATAGGGTAGAAATCGGCATTACCACACAAAACTTGAACTTGATGTTCGCAATAGTTTGCAAGCCTTCGGCAGAATAAGGGCTGTACAATTGTGGCCTGTATCACACAAATTGCCTGTTTTTAATGAGTGCTGAATCAACGGTTGTCATGGATGCAAGTACCGCGTTTTCAGTCGCCGGGCTTTTTTATCTGCTCAGTGCCAGTGCTGCTGTGGTGCACGTACTACTGAACAAGCACAATGTCAGCGCCGCGATTAGCTGGATAGGCGTGATCATACTCTCGCCGTTTTTTGGGGTTGGTTTGTACTGGCTATTTGGTATTAACCGTATTCGGCGTCGCGCTCAGGCAGCAATGCGGGACAGGGCCGATGTAACGGAAAGAACTAACTCTGCAAGCGTCAACGAATCAGCAGCCATATTGAACAATCTGGCTGAACCGCAAAAGCAATTATTTCAAATGGGTTTGTCCATACATGATTCTCCTTATCTTGAAGGCAACCAGATAGATGCACTAATAAATGGAAGCGAAGCCTTTCCTGCAATGCTCGAAGCTATCCTTGGAGCGAAACATAGTATTGTTTTATCCAGCTATATATTCGAATACGATGTTATAGGCAAACAATTTGTTTCAGCGTTGGGTGATGCTCATACACGCGGCGTGTCGGTGTACGTATCTATTGACGGATTGGGTGTGGGCTATGGGTTCAGCTTTGCAAAAGCTGATCGTATGCTACAAAAGCTTGGTGTTCCAACCGCTCGTTTTTTGCCATCATTTTCACCCTCAGGTACGCGTTTTATTAACTTGCGTAATCACCGAAAAATACTCAGTGTCGATGGCTCATGCGCGTTTGTCGGTGGAATGAATATACGTGCAGGTAACTTGCTCGACAAAAAGAGCCCTCATCAAACACAGGATGTTCACTTTAGTATTCGTGGGCCGGCAATAGATCAAATCAATAAAGTGTTTGAGGATGATTGGCTGTTCGCCACAGGTCAGAGCATCTCTTTACCCAGTTGGCAGGGTTCAACTGATTCTGGTGTAATGTGTCGCGTGTTGCTTGATGGCCCCGACGACAATTACCAAAAACTTGAACTAACTATTATTGCAGCAATCAACTCTGCCAGACGTCGTATTAGCATCTCAACACCGTATTTTCTACCGAATGCAGCTGTTGTTCATGCCTTGCAACTCGCCGTGTTGCGTGGCGTTGACGTACATGTGTTGATACCCGATAAAAACAACCTTTTTTTTGTCGATTGGGCAATGAGCGCGAATCAGTCGACTATTTTAAAAGCAGGTATCAAGTTATACAGGGGCAGGCCGCCGTTTGATCATAGCAAGCTGTTCGTGGTCGATAATTGCTGGAGTCTGATTGGTTCCAGTAATTGGGACGCAAGAAGTCTTGAACTGAATTTTGAGATTAATGTTGAATGTTACAGCGAAGTTTTCGCAAATACGCTTGAGCAAATATTGCAACACAAATTTGCCACCGCCAGCATCGTTACAAGCGTTAAGCGTAGTATATTAATAAGGCTTCGAAACAATTTTTGTCGACTCTTTACGCCGTATTTATAAGACGAATTATCAGTAACAGGTTTCTGTAACACGTTGAATAATCGACTACTGCCAAAATCGCTTGAACTCGCCGATTCCATACAAATTCTAGGTTCTCCCAAACTGATAGAACTGGATTCAGTTATTCGTTGTCTGGTCTGGAATATCTACAAAGCACGGCGTCTCAATTGGCGAAACGACTTTAATGACCTCTGCGCAGATCGAGATTTAGTGCTACTGCAAGAGGCCGTAGTCAACGCCCCAACGGACAGCGTTTTTGATCTGTGTGAACGTTATGAATGGATTATGGCTGGTAGTCATCAGCACCCTGTAAACGGCGTTGTCACGGGTGTTAAAACAGGTTGCATTGCAAAAGCTGCAAGTCGTGAGGTCTACCGTTCAAACTATTCTGAACCTGTAGTGAAAACACAAAAACAGTTGCTTGAAACACATTATGCGTTGGCGAATAGCAACAGTACTTTAATGGTTTTAAACATGCACGCAATCAACTTTGTCAGTGTAATGAAGTATGTTGATCAGCTAGACCAACTCAGTACAGCTCTGGCGAGTCACTGTGGGCCGGTAATATTAGCTGGTGATTTCAACACCTGGAATCCCAAGCGTTTAGCGCATTTTAAAAGTGTTGCCTGTAACGCCAGATTAAGCGAGGCTAATATGACGCGGTGCAGTAAAATAAAACATTTTCACCAGCATCTTGATCATGTGTTTTATCGAGGATTGAGCTTGCGCTCGGTTCAATCGTTGCAGCACATTAGCTCGTCTGATCATGCGCCTATTACTGCAACATTTTACGTGGAGTAAGGTTGGTTATTGGTTGAGAAAGGCCGCGTTTGGTTGGTAACAAATAGCAATGACTCGATGTGCAAAGCTAAGAACTGCGTACTAGTAAAATAAGTATTACAACAAACAGCACCACACCACCGAGTAGCATAGCGGAGGTTAGCCATTCTTTATTTGTGCCTTTCGGTCCGTTTTTTAGCCAGTGGCTTGCTACAGGCAGCATTCTAAATATCATGTACCCCATAATCAGCGCCATGCTGATTTTCATCCACATTTCCATGTCATCTCCTGGCCTGTCTATTTCAACTTACAGCTAAATAAAGGTACTTAAACGAAACCGGGCCGCATAATAGCGGCCCGGTGTTCAACAAAATAGCAAATTTATATCTGACTAAATTGGTGTTGCGTGGAGCTCTACACCAATTAGTCGTCCATGATGCCCAGTATGCTTAACAGGCTAACGAAGATGTTGTACAGGTTCAAGAACATGGAAACCGTTGCCCGAACGTAGTTTGTCTCACCGCCGTTGATGATTCGGCTGGTGTCAAACAAGATCAAACCGCTCATTACCAAAATAATGCCCGATGAAACAGCAAGGCTGAGTGCCGGAATATTAAGGAAAATGTTCAGGATAGCCGCAGCAAATACCACAATCAGACCCACAAAAAGAAAGCCGCCCATGTAGCTGAAGTCTTTCTTGGTAGTAAGCACATAACCACTTAGTGCCAGGAATATTGCACCAGTACCACCGAGTGATGTAGCAACAAGCGTTGGCCCGTTAGATAGTGCAAGGTAGGATTGCAGCATAGGGCCGAGGCCGATACCTAGTAGGCCTGTGAATCCGAAAACAACCCAAATGCCCTTTGACGAGTTTTCAACTCGTGGTAATACAAACCAGACAAGCCCGATGGCGGCGAAGGTGCAAATCATTGCAGCACCGCGAGGGACGTTGAGGAACATTGATGCAGCGGCCATTAGCGCACTAAAAAGCAGCGTCATAGCTAGCAACGAATAGGTGTTGCGCAGTACCTTGTTGGTTTCCAGTACGCTGGTAGTACTTTTAGGAAACGACGTTGAATTTGACATGTCTACTCCTGAGTGATGTCTGTTTTCTAAGTTAAATCTGTGAGTGACTGGTATTTGGCCAGCCTCGCTCGTGTTCAAGCTGCAATTTTAACACCGCTCGCCCTTTTGTGAAGTTAGAGTGTTCACAGCCCAATTTCAAGTGCTAAATTGTCTACTTTTCTACCAAAATAGCGGCATAAAATATAGATTGATCAGTAATTTACACCATTTATACGATATGAAACGGTAAATCAGATCGATCCTATGCATTTTGATGTGATCTACCTATCAAAGTTCGCTCAATGGCGTAGAATTTGGTTACAATAGGCGGCTCCGGAGAGTTGGCAGAGTGGTCGAATGCGGCAGTCTTGAAAACTGTTGACGGGTTAAACCGTCCGGGGGTTCGAATCCCTCACTCTCCGCCAATCCGAATACTACCGAAAATCCGTGGGCACACTAAGCTAAAACAATGCGCAAACCCACGTCCGAGTGAGGGATTTGAACCTGGGTTCGACAAACGGCGGATGCCGTTTGGGCAACGCAGCCAAGCTGCGTTGGGGCGAAGCCCCGAGGCGTTAGCCGAGTCAATCCCTCATTTCACTCTTGCGAAATGGTCAGCGTGACAACACTCACCGCGAAAATCCGTCGGCACACTAAGCTAAAACAATGCAAAAACTCACGTCCGAGTGAGGGATTTGAACCTGGGTTCGACAAACGGCGGATGCCGTTTGG
>CAYTJF010000190.1:0-1577 GCA_964437945.1 uncultured Granulosicoccaceae bacterium | reverse complement strand
GCTGCGTTGGGGCGAAGCCCCGAGGCGTTAGCCGAGTCAATCCCTCATTTCACTCCCGTGCTATGTCCAGTGTGACAGTGTTACTAGCATCGAACGTCAACATTCGCTTTGCCAATTCCCAAATCGTCGATGTTTAAACCCATAGTATGCTAAGAACAAATTGGCCATAGGTAGGTCGAATAGTTGGTATGGCTCATTAAGAGGATAGTGGTATGAAATCGATATTTGCACTGATTTTTCTGCTCTTTATCAGTTTGTACGTGCCCGCATTTGCTGCAGAAGCCGATTGTAGTGAATTCGGCAAATCACATTTTTCATATACCAATAGTGAGCTGTATGAATCAGCTAAACAGGGTTCAGCCGAATCCCAGTATGAGTTGGGCTTGGCCTATGAATATGGTCGTGGTATTCGTCAAAACGATGCTGCGGCAATTTGTTGGTATGAGAACGCTGCTAGACAACGATACCCTGACGCACAATATCGACTGGCTGTCTTGTTTGATAACGGGTGGGGAATTGGCAAAGACAGAGTAAAGGCATTTACTCATTACAGATTAGCTGCTCGTAAAGGTCACGTTATGGCGCAACATGATCTGGCAATGATGTATTTCTATGGAGTGGGAACCTTACGCAACCTGGTTCAGGCCTATCGATGGTTAACTGTCGCCAATCAAAGCGGCAACGACTTGATGCTCAAGCATTTAAAAAGGGTGGCTTCTGAGATGACACCGTTGGAGATTCGTATGGGCAAGTACCTGGCTGCAGGCGCGAATAGCGAGCTCGGTATTTGAAGTATCGCTACAAATAGTTCTACTCAAGTGGGTGTATTGAGAATGAATCTTTCTCACAGCTACATTGGCCAAACCACGGCCAACTATCAAATGGTCTAGTTGTTTATTTAAAGGGAAGTTGCACTAGTCAAATGGTTGGTGCGTCATCATCTCGAAATAATCTTACCGTATATATTCGGTAAAATTAGCGAATAAGCGTCGCATGCTCCACATTCGCTTGTTTGGTTTTCTGAATTCAGGATAAATTAGAAATTTAGTTGTTGTGCTACGTTAGCGTAAATGTGGTTCAAAGAATGGATTCAGGTTGTATAGCCTGCTCCTTAGAACTTATGCAGATTTGTTGGGGCTACAAAGAGCTATTGACTGCTAAAATACCACCACCTTTTACTGATAACGATTACCGATATCTTAGATCAGGTAGTACAGATTGACGAAGACTGCATCCACTGAAAGAATAGAAAACAGCCAGCTTAATATGGATTACTGCTACTGTAATAGAAATGGATGCTTTCACACCTGATAGCTGCTCCTAACTTAAATATATAATTTTGATTTTCCAGTACCACACTAGTTTTACCTTGGGAAGGGATCGCATTGAAAATTCATCGAGTGACACCAATCAGTAAATTACTGGCACCCGTCCTGACTTTATTGGTGATTGGTTGTAGCAGTGACGATCCTCCGATAACGCCGGATACAGATATGGTTGTGACGGCTGAAACATCAGCTGTTACTGCGGGTACTGCGGGTACTGCGGGTACTGCGGGTACTGCGGGTACTGCGGGT
>CAYTJF010000189.1:0-12076 GCA_964437945.1 uncultured Granulosicoccaceae bacterium | reverse complement strand
TCGCCTGCTAGCGTTGGCATCCAGTGCAAACCAAGCGGCTTCAGGTCTTCGGCGGTGATAACCGCATGCACACCAGGCAGATCAAGTGCTTTCTGCTTATCTATGGATTTAATTCTTGCGTGTGCATAAGGGCTACGCACCATGGCGCCAAAAAGCATACCAGGTAATTTCACGTCATCAACGTATTGCCCCTGCCCTTGAATAAAGCGCGGATCTTCTTTTCTTTTCTTCTTGCAACCGATGCCTTCGAGCTTGTCGGTACGTTCAGTTGTGTCTGCTGCACCCATTATATTCTCCTCGGCCTTAAGCGCTTTTTGTGTTTTGTTCTTTAATGTCAGCCGCAGCTTTCTGAACTGACTTGATGATGTTCTGATAACCCGTACAACGACACAGGTTACCGGCCATTCCGTGTCGTATTTCTTCCTCAGTTGGGTCCGGGTTTTCTTGCAAGAACCGATAACTACGCATCAACATGCCTGGTGTACAAAATCCACATTGCAAACCGTGCTCATCGGTAAAGGCCTGTTGAACAGGATGCAACTCACCGCCCTTGGCAAGGCCTTCAACAGTAATCACGGTTGCTCCCTGCGCTTGAACCGCCAAAAAAGTGCAGGATTTTATAGATTCACCATTGATGTCGACCGTACAAGCGCCACAGTGACTGGTTTCACAGCCAATGTGACTACCAGTCAGTTGCAGTTGCTCGCGTAAGACATGGATAAGTAGTTCGCGCGGTTCCACCAACACATCAACATCCTTACCATTAAGATTAAAACTGACTTGTTGCTTGGCCATGATTAGTTTGCTCCTGCTCGTGCTACGGCTTCGACAATGGCACGTCGTGCCATCTCTCCACCCATGTGCGTTTTGTATTCAATGTCGCCACGCAGATCTTCTGCCGGGTCGCACGCATCCATGACCAGCTTGACCGCGCTGGCGATTACGTCACTGCTCATATCACTGCCGTTCAATACTGCTTCTGCCTCAGAACAACGGATAGCACAAGGTGCCAGGTTGGTCAGTGCGATGCGAGCGTTTTGGCATGTGCCACCGGACATATCTACAAAAACTGCGGCGGCTGCAGTGGCGTAGTCGCCGGTCTTTCGCTTGAGTTTGTGATAAGACGATCCACAGCCTGGGGCCTGCGAGGGAATCCTGATATCGGTCAATATTTCATCTGGCTCTAGCGCGGTAAAATACATACCAAGAAAAAAGTCTGATGCGTTAACCTGGCGAGCGCCGTTGGGACCAGTCAGTGTGAAAATAGCATCCAGCGCCAGCATCAGTGCAGGGTGATCGTTGCCAGGATCACCGTGGGCAATGTCACCACCGATTGTGCCTCGGCTTCGAACTTGAGGGTCAGCAATCAGTGCAGCTGCTTCGGGTAGCAGTGGCGCCTTTTGCTTGAGTACGTCAGAGGAGATGAGCGCGTTTTCAACGGTCATTGCACCGATCACAATATGAGCTCCCTCTTCTTTGATTCCTCTGAGCTCATCGATATTATTCAGATCGATCAAATGCTCAGGTTCGGCGAAGCGCAGTTTCATCATTGGCAACAGGCTGTGACCACCGGCTAATATTTTCGCATCATCGGCATGTTGCTTTAGCAAGCCGATAGCCTCGTTCACACTCGATGGAGCATAATATTCAAAGGATGGGGGGATCATTGCTAAGTTTGCCTCCGGTTGCGGACTGATATTTTATGGACTGAATTGGCGTTATCTGTTGGTTGAACATCGTCGTGTTCTTCGCAAACGCTCTAACAGCGCAAGGGTATCCGAAGACAAATGGAAATCCCAGATGAGATACACGGATGACACGAAATTCGCACGAAGCACGAAAAATTGAACTTTAATGACAATAAAATCCAGATAATTGCTTGCTCATACTGCACGAAATGCGATTTAATTGCACGAATGACGTATCCAGACAAAATTGAACAGCATCAATACTTGCCTGATATTCATCAATGAGTGAAATTGCAGCATCATTTTAAATGTGAAATCACAATCGACTGAGACTAAGTAAAAACTGCAAGCTTAATGACCTACTCATACGACCCAATTCTGGTTTGCGTATCGGTGCTGGTGGCAATCGCCGGCGCCTATGCATGCTTTGATTTGGTTATCCGGGTTCGACGGAGTAGCGAACCACGGAGAAAGAATTGGTTGGCGCTGGCCGCACTTGCGATTGGAGGCAGTATCTGGGCCATGCATTTTATTGCGATGCTGGCCGTGCAGATACCTTCAGTAATGCAGTACGACATACTTATTACGCTGGTTTCTGGGCTGGTGTCCATTCTAATGACGGCTGTTGCACTGGCGATCGTGTCCACGGGCGTCATTGAGCTAAAGCGTATCGCTGCAGCTGGAACTGTAATGGGTGCTGGCATTGTCGCTATGCACTATGTCGGAATGTCTGGAATGCGGGGAAACTTTTCACTTTCCTATAACACTGGCTGGTTGATTACCTCGGTTCTCGTTGGGATATTTGCCTCCATACTGTCTTTGTGGCTGGTAATGGGTCTGCAATTGCGGGGCGTGTGGCGGCGTCTGCTTTCGGCTTTGGTCATGGGGCTGTCTATTGCCGGGGTTCACTACAGCGGCATGAGTGGTACTCGCTTCGACCCGCTAACTCAGATCGCAGAATATACCCAGCCCATCCTCAGCCCGTTCAGCCTTGGACTGGTTACTGCGCTTGTTACTTTTGGGATTTTAGGCTGGTCTCTTCTGATGTTGCTACCGAACAGTCCGGCCGGTATGGAGTTGCCTGCTTTAACTGCTGCGCCTAAAGATGCGTACCTTAAATCCACCGTTAACGACACTCGCTCAAATACACGAAACACATTGTCTGATGGAATTCAATCGACTACGACGCCAGACTCTCTACCGGTACAACCCAGGGCTCAAAACCATACCGACGAAGTTGAGAGCGCGTCAGTCGATCCAAGCGCGGATGCAGTAACGCAAAAAAAAGAACGCAAGGCAGAACCTATACCTGTTCAACGCAACAAAAAAACCTATTTCATCGATACTTCTAAAGTTGCTAGCATTAGCGCTGACGGGCATTACACCACTGTGCGTACCAGCGACGGTCAATCTCACTTTTGCAATATCGGTTTTAATAAATTGTTAAAAGAGTACTCGCTTTCAGAATTCGTTAGAGTACATAGAAGTCATGCCATTAATATAGGGCGAGTGGTCAGTTATCAACGAAAGCGTGATACGGCAGTTGTTACGCTCGGCAATGATGAACATGAAGTACCGGTGAGTCGCAGCTATATTGCCACTGTCCAGGATGCACTAGGCCTGGTCAGATAACGCAGACTATTTCTGCTTACCGTGCAGGTTAAAACTCGTAGTACCTATGGTAGCGTTTTATTTTTTTATATCCCCATCTTCTATTTCTTCATTTTGTACGGGTACTATCCCGCATACAATTGGTAACGGTGATTTCAAACCGTTTTGATGTCGAAAGCTGCGAATGTGCCGGGTCTAACAGTTTCACTATCAGTTCAGCTGCAACGTTTCCAACTTCAGCCGCGTCGAACTTTACCGTTGATATGGTGGGGTCTGAGTAGCGCGATATCTCAAAGTCTCCAAAACCCGCAACGCCGATATCATCTGGTACTTTTATTCCCGCCTCTTTCAGACCCGAGATGAGACCGAATGCCGGTGCATCTGATACGCAGAAAACACAATCTATGTCGTCGTAGTATTGATGCAGGTTGATGCCAACAAAGTGGCCATCTTTTATGGACATAGGTGGAGTGCCAAAGCGGATCATTCTGTGTGGTGAGAGTCCAGCATTTTCCATTGCCCGCTTAAACCCCTCACGGCGAGCTGAACCGCGGGTCCACTCATCGTTGGTTTCACAAAGAAAAGCGATGTTCTTATAACCTAGTCCGATCAGTTCTTCGGTCATGTTTCGAGAGACTTTTTCATTTGAAAAGCCGATGGTGTAGTCAATAGGCTTGGCCGGTGTTTCCCACAGCTGCACGACCGGTATTTGCGCATTTTTCAGTAAGGTTACAGTTCGTTTTGAATGACCATCAAAGGGAAGTGCAATTGCTTCGGGCCGTCTTTTTAATAAACTCTCAACCAAAGACTCTTCTCTTTGCTGCGAGTAATCGGTATGACCTAATAGAATTTGTAACCCGGTGCCTTCCAAGTGCTCGGTCAGGGCTTGAATCATTTTTCCATAATGAACGTTGTTTATTGATGGAACGAGCGTAGCGATAAATCCAGAGCGTTTCGTTGACAAACTACCCGCCATTTGATCAGGCACGTAATTCATTTTCTTAACAATATCGAGTATGCGCTTGCGGGTTTTTTCTGTAACCTGTCCTTCGTCTCTTAAAGCGCGCGACACAGTCATTCTCGAGACGCCGGCCGCTTGCGCAACATCTTCCATAGTGACTAATTGTTTTTTGTCGTTTCGCATTAAGTCAGAGCTTTTTACATGGTTTGAAATTCTTTTAGCCAGGACAACCCAGATTCCACAGAGACACCTCGGGCCTTATACTCGGCTCCAATATAGCCGCTATAGCCTGCCTTCTCCAGAACGCTAATCACATAGGGATAATTTATTTCGCCTTCATCGGGTTCGCCTCTATCGTGTACCGCTGAAATCTGAATGTGTGCGAAATAACTCACATATTGGCGCAACAGTGTTTCAAGGTCTCCTTGTACTATCTGGGTGTGAAAAAAATCAAACATAAGCTTCATATTTTTCGCGCCGACGGCATCGATGATGTCAATTGCTTGCTCAACGGTGCTGAAATGATAGTCGGCCACGGCGCGAGGATTCAGCGGCTCAATCATGATAATAATGTCGTGGTTTGCAGCACAATCACAAGCGTATTTAAGGTTATCTATGTATATTTCATTCGCGCTTTTGGAACCGGCTGTCAAGCCTGCTACAACGTTAACATTCTTAGCCCCTACACCTGCAGCGTATTCAATTGACTGATCGATTAGATCGCGGGCTTGGTCTTGCTGGCCGGAAATTGCTGCCAGGCCAAAATTGCCTTCCGGGCCAAGGGCGGTATTGAGTCCCAACATTGGTAGACCGGTGCTATCCAGAACAGATTTAATCTCTGATATTTGATACTCATAAGGAAAATGGCATTCGACAGCGTCAAACCCTGCCGCTGCTGCTGCCTGGATGCGTTCAGGCAATGGCATTTGATCCCATAGAAAGCCGATATTAGCTGAGTATTTAAAAGACATTCCGCTGATCTGCCGTTAACCCAGAAAGCGGATGTAGTTGGGTGAAGGTACCGTATATTCATCACCAGTTGCTTTTATCAAACCGGTGTTTTTGTTGCGACTAAATAGCGTCAGCGTTGACGAATCCTGATTTGCTACCAGTATCGCGTTACCACACGGTGTAAGGGCAAAATGACGTGGAAACTTACCACCTGTTGGGACGACATCTATGCGTTCAAGCTGCCCGTCCTCCAATACTTTAAAAATAGCGAGTGAGTTATCACCGCGGTTTGAAACATAGAGAAACCTTGCATCAGAAGACAGTTTGATCTCGGATACATAAGAAACCTGATCACGGTTTTCGAGTGTTGTCTCGTACTGAACTGGAATTAAACGCTCTTTACTTTTCTCAGGCTCTGATGAATCAAGCTTTGCTACACACACAGTGTTAAACAACTCATTGGATACATAGCATATGTCCAAGTCAGGATGCATTGCCATGTGGCGTGGACCAGAACCAGCATCGAATTTAATATGCGTGTCTGCTTCGAGTCGCTTCTTGTTTGGATCGTAGCGGTACTGGAATACAGCATTCTCACCAAGATCAGGAATGAATACCCAGTCATGCCAGAAGTGTGCGCAGTGGGCGTGCGGCCCTACCTGACGATTTTCCCAATGATCTTCTCGGTACTCTACCTGGCGCCACTCACCTTCTTTACGGTAGAGCTGCTTGAAACTTTGTAAAACGGAACCAAGGTTGCCCTTAGCGTCTACTTCTACCACATCGATTATGGCGTCCCAGTAATTGATCACTATAGCAACATCTTTTTGCGGCGATATCGCAATGTAACAAGTGGATTTGCCAGATGCGGTAAATTTGCCTGTCTCGGTCAGGTTGTTGTTACTGTCGATATTTAGCTGAATGACATCACCATTATTTTGAATGGTCTCAACAATCGCATACATTAACGATCCATTGCTGTGTGGGATAAGCACCGCCGGGTTTAGTATGTCATGCACCCCGTGTTCTTTGAGCTCTCCATTGCTGGAAATGTTCAAGCTATAAATTCCCTTGCCTGACTCTGCAGCCTTCGGCTGATGGGCCAGTGCGTCCAGATCGGTGTAAGTGCCAACCAGAAA
This sequence comes from uncultured Granulosicoccaceae bacterium, assembly GCA_964437945.1. Classification (GTDB taxonomy): domain Bacteria; phylum Pseudomonadota; class Gammaproteobacteria; order Granulosicoccales; family Granulosicoccaceae; genus Granulosicoccus. The sequence continues at coordinate 5,726 of CAYTJF010000189.1, read as the reverse complement.
TGTATAGTCATTGTCTAGCTGAATTGAGTCACTCATAATATTTGTCTCTTAGCCTCTACCCACAAACGGCATACCATTTGCCATTACGTTTATATTAAGCACGTTCACATCGGCTGGAAGGTTGGCCATGTATACAAGGGCATCACATACAGGCTCGACACCGATTACCGGTTCTGAAAGTGTTGAGCCGTCGCCCTGCAAAACGCCTTCAGCCATCGCATCACCCATGCTCGATGTGATGTTGCCAAGGTCTATCTGGCCACAGCAAATACCATAACGTCTTCCGTCCAGGGCCAATGATTTGGTTAGACCCCGAATCGCGTGTTTGCTTGCCGTATAAGGAGCGGAAAAAAGACGTGGTGTGGTTGCAGAGATTGAACCGTTGTTAATGATACGTCCACCGCCTTGTATTCGCATCTGCTTGAAAGCAGCACGTGCGCACAGAAAGGAACCGGTCAGATTAATCTGCATGAGATCATTCCATGCTTTTACTGGTAGCTCATCTATCGGCACAGCGGGTGCTGAAATACCTGCGTTATTAAACAGCAGATCAACAGAGCCAAATTTTTCTACGGTTTGTTGAAACAGAGTGTCTACCGCAGCTTCATCTGCTACGTCGCAGACCACTGCCAACCCTTCGTTGTCCAGAGTGTTAACGGTTTCTTCCAAAGAACTTTGTGTTCTGCCGCCTATAACCACTTTCCACCCGTCTTTACTTAAGGCAATAGAAGCCGCTCTACCTATACCGCCACCACCACCTGTTACTACTGCTACTCGTGCCATTGCACAGCTCCGTTATTAATTGATTAACCTTTCACTGCCCCAGCAGTCATACCAGTGATGATCTGCCGTGATGCAAATAAAGTAAATAAAATAGGTGGAATTGCCAGCAACATTCCTGTAGCCATAATGACACCCCACTCCACATTGTATTCAGACATGTTGTTTACTATGAGTATCGGCACTGTCTTGGTGTCGCGATCAGACAGAGCTGATGCCAATAGGTATTCATTCCATGCGATTCTAAAAGTAAAAATAGCCGCCGCTGCCAAGCCTGGCTTAATTAACGGTAAAACAACCTTGAAAAATATTTGAAAAGGACCAGCACCATCCATACGCGCCGCCTCTTCGAGTTGCCTGGGCACTTGAACTATAAAACTCTGTAATATCCAGATCACAAACGGTAAGTTCATGGCTATATAAATAAGAATAATTCCCGAATGTGTACCAGCAAGGCAGACATCACCACGCCCACCAAACGTGTCACGTATCCAGCCGCCAATTAAACCTGTTTTGTCCAGACAAAATTCGTTGTTCCACAAACCAAATACAGGCACCAACAATACTGCTGGCGGCACCATACGAACCATTAGGGTTGAGGCAGAGACTGTGTCACGACCAAAAAACTTGAAGCGCACCAGCGCATAGGCCGCCATACAACCGATGATAAGTGTTAGCGCAGTTGATATTAAGGCGATAACCAATGAGTTTACAAACGCACCACCAAACTTAAGCGCGCAAAAATCTAAGTGATCAAGCTCGTAGGGCAAAATGTCGCAAAGCGCAGTCTCGTAGTTCTGAACCGTTGGCATAAATAGTAGTCCGCTGGTGCCAGAGATAATATCAACGTCCAACTTAAACGAGTTGATTAACATCAATAGTATTGGGCCGACCGCCATGAGAATTAGCATAACCAATATGGCGTAGAACCCCGGGTGCGGTTTCTTTTCTATCACGTCCATCTGAGCCATTACAACGCCTCCTCTGCTACACGCATGGCTTTATTGGCTCGATATTCGACCCAGCGGTTGTAGGTCAGCATGAAGATCGTTAACAGCAATAGCATCATCAAAAGGTAATTTGACATCGCGGCGGCAACGCCTAGCTCCCTGAATTCGGTTGCGGTTCTGGAAATTCGCAAAGCCATAATCTCGGTAGTAAGACCAGGACCACCTGCGGTCATGACCAGGATGACCTCTAGTACCTTGAATGCATCTATTAAACGCAACAGGCAGGTTACGATTAGCACTGGCATCATCAAAGGCAGTTTTATATGAATTATCTGTTGCCAGCCATTAGCCCCGTCTATGCGTGCAGCTTCAAGCGCTGAACGCGGTAAAGACTGCAAAGCTGCCAGCGCTAGAATAAATATGAAGGGTGTCCATTGCCAGATATCTGCAATGATGATTGAAAGTAACGCGTGTTGGCTAAGCCACTCCACTGGTTCCAAGCCTACCGCTCTTAATGCATCGTTAAACACCCCAAGCGTTGGGTGATACATGTATTTCCAAATAAGGCCCACCACAACTGGTGCGATCATCATGGGTAATATGAACAGTGTTCGCAGCAATGACATGCCACGTAAGTTTCTGTCTAATAAAAGTGCCAGACTAACACCAATTAACATCTCGATTGATACAACAGAAATCGCAAATTTCAGTGTAACGATAACGCTTTCATGGAAGTTAGGGTCGTTCCAGAGCGTGTAGTAATTCTTCAAACCAATAAATGTTGATTCGCTAAGTGCCTGACTCGGATTCCATTCGCGAAAGCTACCGTAAATCATGTAACCAAGCGGATAAATCAACGCCAAAGCCATTACCAAAAAAGCAGGCGCGAGGAATAAATAGGGCGAAAGCCGATTGAGTTTAGCGATACTCATTATTATCGATTAATCTGTACTAAGCCGTTATCAGGACTCCCGGCACGTGTGCCGGGAGTAAATGTGACGGGCTTAAAAGTTGCATACTATGCAGATCTGATGACTATTCAGACCATGTGTAGTAACCCGCTTCTTCCATCACAGCCTTGGTGCGTTCTGCTACACCGTCAAGTGCTTCCTGAATATCAAGGCCCTCAGTTAAGACCTTGGACAGAGTTGTACCCAGATCGGCATTGACCTTGCCCCATACAGGAATAATTGGACGCCAGTCAGGATCTGCGTGTTGCAATGCTTCACCAAATACCTTCATGTGAGGAAATTTTGCGTTGACCTCTTCATCTGCGTGAGTAGAGAAACGTGAAGGGTTACCGCCGGCAAGTGCAACCAGCTTGTCACCTTTCTTGGAGGTTAACCATTGCATAAGTAAAAATGCGGCATCTTTGTTTTCAGCATTCTTTGGAATACCGATACCAAAACCACCGGTCTGGCTACCGCGGCGTGTGCCCATTGGGTGCATGGCCCAGCCCACTTTACCCACAACTTTAGATTTGGCAGGATCGTCTATCTGACCGGCTACTACTGTTGTGTCTAAAAACATGGCAGTGTCACCGGCAAGGAATGAACCCAGTGCTTCGCCAAAACCAAAACTTGCCGCACCTTCCGGACCGCAATCTACAATCGTTTTCAACGCGTTTGCTGCTTGAACACCTGCTTCGTTATTCACAATGGGGTTCCAGGCATCATCGAATACTCGACCACCCAAAGGTGCCAGGTGTAGAAGAAACGCGTGACTTGCGTGGTGTCCTGATGCAGCGCGTGAACTCAATCCACCCATACCAGGCTCAAGCTCAGGAATTTTGCAGGCGATATCCAGCATTTCGTCATAGGTTTCTGGAACGGCTAAACCGTGCTTTTCAAAGATATCTTTACGATAGCCCAGGATAGATGTTTCAGAGCCATAAGGAATGCCAAACAGAGAGCCAGTTTTTCCAGCCAGGTAGCCTTTGTTACCACCGGCAAACCCAATGTTGTAAACATAACCATCGATTAAGTCATCTGGGTCATAGCTTGGATCGGTGAGCTTTGGATTCATGTAGTAGCGCGCTAGATTCTCTAGCTGATCAGCGTATACATAGTCAGCTTTGGAAAATACTACATAAGCAACCAGATCATAATCACCTTCGTCCTGGGCCAGTTCCAAAGTTTGACGCTCACGCATTTTAAGGTACGGTAGCTGATCAACCTCGACTTCTATACCGGTATCTGCCGTGAACTCTGGCAGAATTTTCATTACAGCATCATAGTGAGGATGAGCGGGGAAATTCACCACAAGTGTGGTACCTGCATAATCATCATAAGGACCAGCAACTGCTTGACCGACCATTAAAATGGATGCGGCAGCAATACTAGCGAGCGTTTTTGAACGATATAACATTAAACTCTCCTCCAAATAAACATCAGTAGTCGTAAAAGAACAAGACCTAAGCAATAGCTTGATCGTTGTCCATGTTGAACAAATGTACATCTTCAAAGTTAACGTTAAAACGAAGCCTTTCACCGAGTGAAATTGGCGTATCAGACTTCACTTCCACCATCACCTTTTGCCCTGCACAATCTCCGATCAATACAGACTGAGCACCGATATATTCAGAAACCACTACGTCGATATCTATGGCGCAATCTGGCTGGGCATCAGGTTGATAAATAAGATCACAGGGTCGGACACCTACAAGCACGTTACTTAAACCTGCTCGATTTAAGCGATCTGTTGTTTGCTGATCACAGCACAGTGCGAAACCCTGACCTTTTACATAAAGTTGTTGTTCTGATTCTTCGACGCTAGCCTCCAAAAAATTCATTGGTGGTGTGCCTAAAAAACCTGCGACAAATTTATTAACCGGGAACTTGAATAACTCTTCTGGCGTGCCTTGCTGTTGGATTATGCCGCCGTGCATTACAACAATGCGATCAGCAAGGGTCATTGCCTCAATTTGATCGTGCGTTACGTAAATCATATTCTTGTGAACACGCTGACGCATCATTGCCAACTCTGCACGCATCTGTGTACGAAGTTTAGCGTCCAGATTTGATAACGGTTCGTCAAATAGAAACGTAGAACTATCTCGTGTTAAAGCTCTGCCCATAGCCACGCGTTGCCGTTGGCCACCTGATAATTCTGCTGGTTTTCTGTGTAAGAAATCGGTAAGCCCGAGAATGTCCGCCACTTCGTTAACTTTGTTTTGAATTTCTTTGTTTGGACGCTTTTCCAATCGCAACGCAAATGACATGTTTTTTGCCACATTCATGTGTGGATACAGCGCGTAGTCTTGAAACACCATGGCAAGATCTCGCTCTTTGGGTTCAAGCTTGCTTACAGGCTTCCCGTCAATAAAAATTTCGCCTTTAGTGACGGTCTCGAGTCCTGCAATCATGCGCAATGTGGTTGATTTACCACAGCCTGACGGTCCTACCAGGACAGTGAACTCCGCATCGTGCATTTGTAAGTCAACGCCGTGCAGCACTTCGATGTTGCCGTAGCTTTTACACAGATTTTCTAACTTGATTTCTGGCATGTTCGAGAACTAACCTTGGCTTACGGTGGTTTAAGCAGCTTTTTGCCGAATAAATGTTACCGGTAACATTTCTGGGTTCAATCATACACTCGAATGTGATTCCAATGCAAGAAATTAATTGCTTAGATCAATTGCATCAATGCGTTGCGTTCTGCAGTTTTGTAGTAAAAAACCACGTACGGCTACTTTTTCAAGTATTTTTTTGGCACCGTAAACGCATTGATAAAACTTGAGTTATAACCAGATACCGCTTTGTCATAATTAATTTAGCATCGTAAACTGGATTTTTTTAACAATCTCGTTTACCGGCATATTGATATCGACTGTAAAGCCAAATTCATCTTTCTGCGGTGGTTCGAGCGTTTCGAGCTGGCTATCAAGTAAGTCGGTATTCATAAAATGCCCTTGCCTTTCCGATAGTCTGGTCGCCAGTAAGGCTCTAGTGGTCCATCCACTTGATACATTCGGGTTCAGAGGGGGCCGCCTGCGGT
>CAYTJF010000188.1:10391-12124 GCA_964437945.1 uncultured Granulosicoccaceae bacterium | reverse complement strand
CGATGTGCGACACCCCGATGTGCTCGAGTTTATAAAAGCCAAGCGAGAAGATGGACGCTTGCGTCAGTTCAACCTGTCATTACTGATAACCGAGGATTTCATTCAGGCAGTAAAAGCCGATGAACAATGGCACCTGGCCTTTCCGCTTCGCCAAAAAGAACTCGACGACGGAGATATCCAGCTCGACAACCCGGACATGGTGGTATGGCGCGACTGGTCTAACCATAAAGATGCCGTGGTTAATGTTGAAGGTCTGGTGGCCTGTCGCATCTATAAAACCCTACCGGCAAAACGGCTGTGGGATTTGATCATGAGCTCCACCTACGATTTTGCCGAACCTGGATTCATTCTGATCGACAAGGTCAATGAAATGAACAACAACTGGTTCGATGAAACCATCCGTGCAACCAACCCGTGTGGCGAACAACCCTTACCACCCTATGGCGCATGCCTGCTCGGCTCAATCAACCTGACCCGCTTTGTCATAGAGCCGTTTAGCGATCAGGCTCGTTTTGACTGGGATGGTTTTAACGAGACGGTGACTATCTTCACCCGCATGCTCGACAATGTGGTTGAAGTAAACGGTCTGCCATTGGGCAAGCAACGCGATGAGATCATGCGCAAGCGCCGTCATGGCATGGGTTATCTGGGCCTGGGTTCAACCATGACCTTAATGGGCATGAAGTACGGCAGCGAAGAGTCGCTTGAATTCACTGAAAAAGTCACACGTGAACTGGCTGTTAATGGCTGGCGCGCTGCACTTGAGCTGTCTAAAGAAAAAGGCCCAGCCCCTATCATGAACGAATCTTTTACGGTTACCGGTGAAATGCTGCGTAAACGCCCCGAAATGAAAACCGATGGCTACATGATTGGTGACAAGGTATCAGGCAAGGTACTGCACGCCAAATACAGCCGATATATGCAGCGCATAGCTGAGGTCGACCCGAGCCTGGTTGAAGCACTTGCAGAACAGGGCGCACGATTTACTCATCACAGTTCCATCGCACCAACAGGCACCATTGCATTGTCTTTGGCGAACAATGCCAGTAACGGTATTGAACCAAGCTTTGCGCATCACTACTCGCGCAACGTTATTCGCGAAGGTCGTAAAACCAAAGAAAAAGTGGATGTGCATTCGTTCGAATTACTTGCCTATCGCGCAATGGTCAATCCAGATGCAATGCCTCATGTTGGCAATGAAGCTGAAGACAAAGATGCACAATTGCCCGACTACTTTATCGCCGCTGACGATATCAAACCCGAACAACACGTGTCGGTCCAGGCTGCTTCGCAAAAATGGATTGATTCATCAATCTCAAAAACAGCCAATGTTCCAACCGACTTTGAGTTTGAAGATTTCAAAGACATTTACATGCAAGCGTACGACCAGGGTCTCAAGGGCTGCACCACATTTCGATTCAACCCGGAGAATTTTCAGGGAGTTCTGGTTAAAGAACAAGATCTGGAGAACACCGAATACCAATTCACACTCGATGATGGCTCAGTAGTCAGTGTGAAAGGCAATGAGGAAATTGAATACGACGGCGAGACCCACACTGCCGCTAATCTTTATGACGCACTTAAAGAAGGCTACTACGGCAAGTTCTAAGGCCAGCCCACTTTAAACAGCGAATGGGAATAACATGAAAATCAGTAAAAAAATCGTTGGCTTTAACGTCAACACCGGCGATGCTTCAGACAAGGGTAGCTCTGAGAATAAGGTATCTGAAAAC
>CAYTJF010000188.1:0-10291 GCA_964437945.1 uncultured Granulosicoccaceae bacterium | reverse complement strand
TGCATCTGATTCGGTTAAAGCTGTACCAGTCAAAGCCGATGTGATTCAAATGCACGAGACTCTTCAACGTCCGGAAAAACTGATTGGTTCAACTTATAAGCTGAAAGTGCCCGATCATGTGTCCAGTCATGCGATGTACATCACAATTAACGATGTCATCCTGAATGAGGGCACCGAACATGAGTTGCGACGCCCGTTCGAGGTATTTATCAACTCCAAGAACCTGGAACATTACCAGTGGATTGTTGCGCTTACGCTTATTATGTCTGCAACGTTTCGTAAAGGTGGCGATATTACTTTTTTAGTGGAAGAGCTTAAATCAGTGTTCGATCCGCGCGGTGGTTACTGGAACAAAGGCAAATACATGCCCTCCATCATTGCCGAGCTGGGTAATGTTATCGAGCGGCATTTGATCGATATCGGCATGCTACAAACACCTGAACTTGACCCACATCAACAACAGATTATCGAAGACAAAAAAGCGGAGCTTGATGCGGCAGTCAGTAAATCTACTGAAAGCGGTCAAATTGCCAGCTCAGACTCATCTGACGCTTCATCTGCCACTTCATCGGATAAGCAAGAGGCCTGGCAAACGAATGCGTCACACTGTAATAAATGCAATCATAAAGCCGTTGTGGTTCGTGATGGTTGTGCAACGTGTCTCAATTGCGGAGACTCTAAGTGTGGCTAGCCCAACTGGGCTATATGCCGCCTAAATGAAAGATCTTTAAGCAGTATTTAAAACTTAAACCGCTTACAATACCGGCAACTTGTTAACGCGGATTCATCTGTTTCCGCAAAACCGATGTGAATAATGTTATGAAATGTCATGGCTGCAATTCTTTGATGGTTCTCGACAAACAAGAAACGGGGACCAGTTCCTGCACACAATGGCATAGCTGCCCTTTGTGTGGGAAGGTACGACTGACCAGCCAGCCTGAATCAAACCTTGCTGGCATTCACAAAACTGATGTGTTCAGTCATGACTCAGTTGATACCCATCAACGCTCTGATCAATTGTCAGAGAGTGCATAAACACATTTCAACTACACGTAAAGGCGCACCTTACTTCGTATGAGTGAACTACAGCTCTCAGCAACGCTGGTCCAGCAAATACAAGACGTTATCACCGAACACGACGAGAGCGCTTCTGACCCTGGCGTCACCTCTCAGTATCTTGCGGCGATTATCGGGTTCCTGCTTGGACAACAAGCCATACCAGAACAACAGAAAACCGAAATCATCGACAATCTCGGTGCTTTCATGAAGCATGTTGCTGACGATGTAGCTAAACAGTCACAACAACAAGCACCACCACCGCCTCCTCCACAGGAAGCATTCGGAATTTGGAAACCAAAATCATGAGTAAAGCGACTGCACGTCACATCCTTGTCGACAGTGAATCCAAATGTGACGAGATCATCAAAGAAATTAACGACGGTGCTGAATTCGCAGCGCTTGCACAACAACACTCTTCCTGCCCATCCGGCAAAGATGGTGGCAATTTAGGCACGTTCGGCCCCGGCCAAATGGTGCCTGAATTCGATACCGCCTGCTTTGAAGGCACCGTTGGAGAAGTGCAGGGTCCAATCAAAACACAATTTGGCTACCACGCCGTCCAGGTTACCGAACGCACTTAATTTGCATGCCAGTTAGTTTGTTTTACCAGTCAATTTGATTGGATCCAAATTAGATAACAATTGGATTATCACCGCATTGCTGAGCGAATTGGGTGAAAACTCATTACTGTGGCAAGGCGAAAACCAGCAAGGCAATATTGTTGCGATCAAAATTCCGCGCGATATTGAAAACCTGGCCCGGGATAATAAAAGAAAAAAACGTTTTAAGAACGAAATAGATACATTACTTCATCTAAAGCATGCTGAAGTTGGATCAGTCATGCCAATAATCGATCATGGACTGACCAACGACGGCAAGCCTTGGTATGCAATGCCAATCGCTACACCACTTGATTTGTCATCTTCATTTTCAGCCAGGCTTGACTTACTTTCACAGCTTGCAGAAGTAGTCGAAAATTTACACAGTATCGGCATCGAACATCTGGATATCAAACTTGGCAATTTGTTGATGATCGACAACATGTTGGTGTTATCTGATTTTGGACACTCAAAACACGCAGTCAACCCTGCCTCACTACTTACAAAGAACGAAACAGTAGACCCAGACAGACCCTGGTTTGACTACGACATGTACTCACTTGGCAAAGCGTGTTGGGAGATACTTGCTGGCTTAAAATCAAAATCGCTTTGCGAGCTGAGTTCACCGGAGAATGATCTAAAGCCATTTTGGCCAGATGTGGATGCATTGATTATCGATAAATTACAAATTCTGATTTTTGCTGCCTCAAAAAAAGACCCACTTGCCAGGCCCAATGCTGCGCAATTTAACCAAAAAATTCAAGAATTATACCGTTCGTTAAAAAACCAATCTTAATTTCTATCAAACTCGGACAAATCCACACCCCTTTCAACTGAGTAGTTTCTCAGATCGCGCAAATTTCCGATAACATCCGTCATTGTCCCTGACACTGATCTCAATAAATTAGACGCTACCATCGCATCATTTTCTATTACTGCCATCAACTCCGTTGCACCAATACGCAAGAACACACTGCTTTGTAAAGTCACAAGATCCAGATTACGGCGTTCGTTAACTATGATTGATAAGTCGCCTATTAAACGTCCAGGTCCTACTTCACCTACTTGGCGTCGCTCGCCATTGTCTGCTGTCCAAACCAACTCGGCTAAACCTTCAACACACAGATAAGCTGCATCGGCTTCCTCATCCATTGAGAAGATAGTACTGCCGGCCTCTGTTTTAAACCACTGCGAACCAAATGCGAGTAAGCGTTGTTGCTTACGATCAAGCTCACGAAACAAGTCTGCTTGTTGTATAACGCCTATTTTACGATTCAGATCTTGCCGTGCATCGTTATCTTGACTTTCATCTCGGCGTGCAGCGCCATCGATTCGGCCATCTACAATTTCAACAAACAGATCATAATTTTCCGGGTTGGAAAATTTATTTTCGATAAAGATCTTTGTGGTATCTGGCAGCAACTCACTAATTCGCCCTCTCATTAATGTGCGCGCTTCGCTGTCATGGCTGGCAAGGGAATTTGAAAGAATAAGAATTTTCGGTTTTTTGATACCGGCTCGGCTGAATGCAATGCGCTCTCTGAATATAGTGGGTAAATTATCACCACCAGGAGATGTCACCAGATCGTGAATAGACGCTGCGACCAGACGCTGCAAGTCGTTTTCATTGATGACTTTCAGAACTACGTCTTCGATGGATTTCTTCTGGGCGCCCGCCATGCCCGAGATTCGGCCAAAAAGTGCATTGCCCATTAAGGTCATTACCGGCATGTATTTATCCGGGTCAATAGTTTCATATAAACCATCGAGTTCTTTCACCAACTGATCAGCATTGGTTTTACGAATATCCAACACACGTTGCTTAAATTCATCACTAAATGCCGGACCTATCTGCTCTGCTGAAAAGGCGAATGGTACGGTTAATATCAGAGCACTATCTTCATCCGATAGCCCAGCATCTCCAACATCACGTCGTTTTTTTACGATTGCACTGAGGCGCTGATAAAGCTCTTTATCCAAATTCAGTCGCCTAAACAGCGGATGATCGGTTCCATCATCACCGAAGGTTGCCATCAGGTTTTCCACCAGCATGACAGACATTTGCATCATGTCATCGGCTATTCCTTGCTCGTGAATGATGCGCAAAAAATTCTTCTCTTTAGACAACGACAGTTGAGATAACATGCGCGATGGAATCGAATATAAAAGATTGCTACCCAACGGCGAAACCGGGTTGAATTTATCAGGATGAAAAACATAAACAACGTCATCAAGTCCGGCCTGCTTCAAACGTGCTGCGATCTCTGGCCTTAGACGCACAATGGCATCAGCCAGTTCTTGATGACCAGCCGGATCCAGTCGAGATCGCAAGGCACGACGCACCATGAACTCATCGATGCCCATGGCTTCAACTAATTGAAACCACCAATCACGAATTTCTTCTGGCGTTTCCAGGCCAGCAACAGTTGGATCAACCCAGTCGACGTCGAACGGGTCGGTGCTGTTACCGGACCTCATGGCCTTGATCTGAAATTGATCGATATCTACTTCATCATAGATTTCTTCATTAGGTTTATTTTTAAACGGCATTAGCAGGTTTTCACCCAAAGTGCCCTGCAAAATATGTGGGTCAGAATGAGCGTAGCCAATACTATTGGCCAAAGTAACCTGGTGAATCGTATTTAATTCATGCCCGGCAATTTTCACAGATCCATACTGCGGGATAACCTCGCGGGTTAGTAGATCAGCAAAAGCCAGGGCCGTAGTCTCGTTGCTTGTTTTAACGGCAACCCGAGCGCCCTGCGGTATGGTTAGAGAAATGTCCTCTAATACAGCACGACCATCTTCATCGCGCACTGTCACACCATTAATTTCGATATCACCTTTAAGGCTAATGTTCTCATCAGGTTTGCCTTCATATAAGTGATCGCTAACCAATGGGTTTGACGCAAAGCGTTCTATTACTTGATCCCATCGTAACGCGACATCTTGCGTGGTGTTGTAATACGCCAGTAGTTCTTTCCAAGGTGACGACATGTCTTTAAACGCAGCCAAAGCGGCTACTAAAGCACCGACAGTAATATGTCCGGTAATAGCCAGATAACCACCTACAGAATAAAAGAAGAACGGTGTTAACTGATTAATAAAGTTATTCAGAAACTTCATGAAGAACTTTTTCTGATAAATTTCGTATCGAATATCGTACAGATTCCCCAAGCGATTAGAGAACAACGACATTCGGTGTCGTGACCCTCCGTTGGTGCGGATGTCGCTAACCGCTGCAGCTGTCTCACCAATATCGGCAGCCAGCTTTCGCACCTCTTTTATCCGCCCCTTATTCAGCTGATTAATTTGACGCTGCAACACAGGAATGATCCAAGCCTGTAGTGGTATCAATGCAATGGCAGCTAATCCAAACCAAAAACTTTGAGCAAAGAGAAATACCAGAATGGTAAGCATCTGACCAGCCTGAAGCACAGGCTGAGATACCATATTGCCCATTATTCCACCTAACGGCTCAGCCTCTGACGTCACCATCGCAACCAGCTCGCCTTGACTTGTATTTCGAAAATACGATCGCGGAAATCGCAAGATACGGGTTAAAAGTTGAAATCGAAATCGCCGCAATAAGCGTTCGCGGAGTAAACCCTTCATGGTATTCAAGCGCATCTTTAGTAGCCCGTTGGCGAGAACTGCCAACAGAAATCCAATGCACAACATCATTAAGAATTGAATTTGGCCAAGCGAATATCCCAGCACAACCACACCTTCGTCTGAACCACCAATGGCATCATTGATAATGCGCTTTGGCAGCTCTAACGATACATACAGGATTGGAAACGTTAAGAGTGTGCCCAGCAATATGGCGATCTGATCTCGCTTCGAGTATTTCCAGACATACTTAAAAATGCTTTTTTCCAATGACACTTTCCTCTAATAGCTCATCGCCTTTCACAAACGACACAACGAGCTAATGTTTGCCAGCACTAGTCCAACTTCAGATCCAGCAATTGTAATTCGCTATATAAGTGATCTATCTCATTGCGAGCAACACGTTCGCTGATATAATGCCGACCGACCGGCAATCGTTCGCTAACAATGCCAGGAGGTGGCTGCTGAACGAATCGACCATCCGATGCGAGCACGGCAGCAGTGGAAGGGAGCAGTTGATTTGCTAACACTTGCGCGCAGTTTGCAAAAAGCGCCTGATCGCTTGCGTACATTAAGTCATACCACAGAACATCTTCAGCCTTTCGTTTGATCGAAAAAAACAACAATGATTGCTGAGCGTCGAGCTCAACCAATAGCGGCGTAAGAGCATACCCATGCATGTCATCAATCAACTTTTGCTGATTAGAATTTATACGAGCTTTGATTGATTCCACATCTTTGATAATGCCAACGCCTGCGTGTGACGAATCTGATTTGCGCCAAATATAACGATGATCTTCCAGAACTTGAAAACCGAGCGCTTTGACAATCGCTAACGGCTTGCTTGAATTGGTCAGTATTACATAAGTGAGCGTAGGGTCTGAAATTGATGAAATCAACATATCGCGGCCGAGTCCCTGTCCACGCAGGGATTTATCCAGGTACCAGGAACTCATACTAACCATGCGCTCCGGCCTCATGTGATTTGCATCACCGATTAAACGATCGGAGTACACCATTCCGCAATAACCCAATATTTGTCCATCTGCTTCCACAACACGCCCAAAATCAGGTTTCTCATCTAACCACTTATAGGTCATTAACCGGCGCCAAAGTTCAATTGGAATTTTCGGGTTCATTTTGGAGTGCAATAGTGAACAGATACCCTCTGCATCACTCGCCTCCGCCGCTCTGACAACACCACTAACCATGGGAAGTCACGAATAGTTGCTTGGGCGAACACCACCGGGCTGCTTTATGCTGATGAATCATGCTGGCAAGCTTTGTACTGAACTGCCACCCAGCCGCATCAAGATCAATGTGGTGAGTCAAAAAACCGGTGGGCTCATCAGCATCGACGCTACCAGCCCGCCGTGCTTGTAAATGCTCACACAATTGCGAAATAGTTTTTGCGGTACCTCTGAATTGCGCCCCGGATTTCCATCGAATCGGATCGCAATGCGCGTTTACAACTGTCAAAGCTTGTTCAGGATTTGTTCCATTCCGTGGCCCAAATGCAGACACACCATTGTAGCCATTTGATGCAATGGGCTTCATAAGTTCAGGAGCAATGCGGTTCCACGGAGGGACTATAACCTTCAAGTATTGTGCTTGGAATTGATCGTGTAGCATTGTACTACCTGTATTAAGTTCCGCCATGACTGTTTCTAACCCACGGTGCATTCCTAGCTCCCACGCACCAAGCCCCATACCACGTGGTGCATGGTTTACATGTGCGTAACCATGCTGTGCAACATAAACGTGCGGTGCATCAGCGAGCGCTGCAGTTAAAGATTGATCCAGATGTGCTGGAATAACGGCTAACAAAAGCCCAGAGTTGGTTGAGATATCGATTAGTTTATCGAGCTTGGGACCGGCACGAACCGCATCATCATCACGCCACCAGAAACTGGCAACGCGCTCGGCATTTGACCATGCGTTTAATTCAGCTTCCAATGATGCCCAGGCATGCTCGGCATCAATACGCTTAGTACTCTTCGGAATTACTGGTTTCGTCGAGATACTATCGTCAGCTTTTTTGACCATGGTGGTCCTTCAGAAGATTTCTCAGTATGGTTGCGGTGCCGTTCGCTCCATCGACGTTAAGTGCAGGCGCCCCAGAAGGCCTATCCTGCAACATCGCATCACGAATTGAATTTGCCAGTTTGCGACCCGACGTTGAATTGTTAGACAGTACATCATCGTGCAATACCGTAGCCAGCCCGAGTTCGTTCAAACGTTTTGCCCTGTCGACTTGTTCCGTTTCACCTTGCGAACAATATGGGAGCAACAATGCACGACACCCGGCCTGCAATATATCACTGACGGTATTGTAGCCAGCTTGAGATATCGACAAACGCGCCTTAGTGAGCAGGCTGACAAAGTCGGTTCGAAACCGCTGTAGCGAAACATTTGTCGGTGCGCTGCTTACTAACTCGTCAAACTCTGATTGTGCCAAATAAGGCCCAGTAATGACACACCATGAAATGGTGTCGGGCAACAATGGCACAGCCTGCATTGTTGTGCGTAATAGTACAGAACCAACTGCACCACCGCCAGCGGATACGACAATATTGAAGGAGTCGCAGGGTGTGCACGGCGCTGGTCCGCTCACCAGCCCGGTATATACAATTTTATCTGCTATCGCTTGCGCGAACGGGAAAGTTTTGTCGAGTGTTGCAAAGTTCTCATCGCCGTGCACCAGAATTTTATCAAAATATTGATTGATGAGCTTAGCTGTCTCCTCATCTCTACCGGCTTTTCGATTACGTTGCAATACATCGCGAACAGAGGCAACAAGCAACGGCTTAGGTTGGCTTGATTGAATGGCATCGATTAACGGTAGTAGTTCGAACCGAAGCTGACGCCGACCAAACGGGTACGCTTCAAGCACGACAATATCGGGGTGTACACGGCTATAAACATCAAGCAAACGTTGCCGCCTATCAGCTTTGAAATCGTCGTCTACCTTATTACCATTAGCATCGACCAAGTCACTAAAGTTACCATCACGCACAGCCATTGCAGGTAGCGCAATCTGCTCTACACCGGGCAGCTCAAAACCTGAGACAGGTAATCCGCCTGTAACCAGTGTGACGATAAAATTATTTTCATTTAACGCCAAAGCGATTCGACGCGCTCTCATCAAGTGCCCAATACCAAGTAGGTGCTGTACGTAGAACAGCACTCGCGGACGCTTATTTAATTCCATCGCGAACGTGTACCTGTGATCGAGTTTCACTCTGCCATGCGTTTTCAAACAAATCGACCAATTGTGCAATGCTGTTGTGGTAGTCGAAATCGGCTCTAAGCTTTGCCTGCGCGGCCTTGCCAAGGCTATAACGCAACGACGGAGATTCTACGGCGCGTGTGAGTGCTGCTGCCAGAAGATCGGCACGCTCTGGCTCTACCAACAAACCATTCCCGCTATCAAAAAACTCAGGAATCCCTGAGATGTTAGTGGAGATACAAGCGAGCCCCTGACTTGCAGCCTCGAGTAACACATTCGGTAGGCCGTCACGATCTCCATCAGATGAAATTCTGCACGCCAATACAAATACATCAGCCTTTTTATAGTTGGCCAGTACTTCATTTTGGTCAACCGCACCTAACCAGGTAATGCGATCGTCAATCAGCAGTTGATGAGCAAGCGCTTTCAGTTCTGGCAATTGCGGCCCACCACCGATATGCACAAACCGCCAATGCAACGTAGCAGGCAAAGAGGCCAACGCATTTAACAAAATATCAAAGCCCTTTTTATCTACCGCCCGCCCCACGCTAACGATGACAACTGGCTTATCCGACGCTTGCCCATCGCGACTTGATTGTGGCCGATCATACGCTGGAAAGCGCGATAGGTTTAGCCCGTGGTAACTTAAATGAACGGTGGCCGCATCTGGCGCTAATGATTGCAGGTGCTGATGGCCAAAGCGAGTACAGGTGACAGCCCAACGAGCATCACTTAGCTTTTCGGCCAACTCCCAATCAGGTGATGTCCAGATATCTTTAGCATGTGCAGACACTGTCCACGGAACACCTCGAATAATGCTGGCATAGTAAGCCACTGACGCAGGGGTATGTATAAAGTGGGCATGCAACCATTCAGCATTATCTGGCCATTCCTTTGCAAGTACTGCTGCCTGTGCGAAGCGCCTGACCCGATTGCGGGTAAAGTCGCGACGTAAATCTTTCAGGAACTGCTGCAGCGCTTTTATAAAACCAGGCATTTTTAAACTGGTTATCAGAGCGCGAAGTGTACGAAGCGGAAAATGATGAATGTATTCTGGCAAATAGGTGACGCTGGCTTGAATCTCGTCGTGAACAGGGTGAGTTGTGTGATCAGTCGGATGGCGCAATGAGACAATGGCCAGCTCAATACCAGCTTTTTCAAGCCCTCGCAGTTCTTGGGCAATGAATGTCTCGGAGAGCCGTGGATAACCCTTAACTACCACAATTAACTTACGGCGAGACACTCTTGGATAGATCACTGGTAATTTACAAGCTGCTTGGAAGGTACTGTACTTTTTGAGCTCTGTTTTTTTTCAATCTTTCTTTAAAAAGGTTACCCACGATTGCCGAAATATTATTGAGCCCTTCAAGTTTTGTCATTTCAGCCCGTTCAGAGGGTTTTGGTCTGGTTGGTAGCGCTTTCAAAGCCGCACTCATTTTCACAGGATTCTCCGCATCTTCCGGTAATAACATCTCAACCATTCCAAGCTCCACAGCTCGTTGTGCACGAATCAACTGTTCTTCACGAGGAGTGGTGCGGGGTATAACAAGTGCACGCTTGTCAAAAGATAAAATTTCGCAAAACGTATTATAGCCACCCATGCAAACAACGGCTTTGGCACCAGCAATAAGCACTTCCATGCGAGCATCGAAATCAACAACTTCAACGTTGACTAACTTCTCGCCCTTCGCAATAAACTCACCGCGCGCTTTGCCGGGCATATAAGGCCCAAGAACAACCAGGGTTTTGTGTTGAAGGCTATTATCGTATTCATAAGCGGCCAGAACACTAC
>CAYTJF010000187.1:0-12164 GCA_964437945.1 uncultured Granulosicoccaceae bacterium | reverse complement strand
CTTACTCCAAACGCGTCAACGCTGACCAGTTCAAAATCATCAATTATTGCCAGACTAACTCCCGGGTTTTGCAACTCCGACATTCGTTGGGTTAGATGTTTTGGTGGTGAATATTGATCAGTAAAAGCGGATTCTACTTTCAGTTTCCGGAGTATGTCCTCAAGACGGCTATTCGCATTCATGTGACTACCTATTTTTCCTGAATTTTATTAACACCATAGTCTGACAACTACATCGGTAAGTACAGTCAAAACGCATAGAGCAGACGACCTTTTGCTATCTAAAGATTTGACTAGCAGAAGAGCGCCTATGCCAGAAACTGAGGCGAACATCAGAGGACAGATCTAGACGTGGGGGATAGGCGCTAAGCGCATCCACCACAAGTCCAAAATGCTACTAACCGAAAATTCAGAAAACACGCAGTAGCGAATGTCTGCAAATGGCCGAAAGTTACAAACTAACTACCGGACCGGATTTTAGTAATAAGCTTATCATGAGCGTCTACCATTACCTTTAAAGCAGCCGCTGCTTAGTCTAAATATTTAGTAGTTCGTAGCGGAACACAGTGGCTCAGTTCGACCCTTTGCTGTCGCTCAATTACTCGATAATACCTTGTCTATTCATCTCTACTAACAGTATTTTCTAGGTGTGCAAAATTGTGCTAGTCAAAGAGTATTGACCGAGGCTCGTATTCAAGCCTAAAGTACAGTTAAAGCAAATTGAGGTACTTGATATGACCATGGAAGCATATTTAATCTATTTAGCAGCCCTTGCCGTGTTCTTCGCCACACCGCCCGATACAAGCCAGTTGCTGATTATTTCAAATAGTATTCGACATGGGTTGCGTCGAAGCACCTTCACTATTGCTGGAGATCTGACAGCCAATAGCATACAGATGACCGCTGCCGCTTTTGGCCTTGCCACTATCATCGCCACATCTTCCACCGCCTTTACCTGGATAAAGTGGTTAGGAGTCGCTTATTTAGCGTGGATCGGAGTCCGATTGATACTTTCAAAGAATAGAATTTCAAGCACGCCTCAAGCCTCTTCCTATGGTCGACTTCAACTTTTCAGACAAGGGTTTTTCACATCGATGGCTAACCCTACAGCAGTTGTGTTTTTCGCAGCTCTGTTTCCGCAATTCATCGACCCTAGTGCGCAAGTTCTACCTCAACTTTTGATTCTCGGGCTTACCTACATAGTTGTTGACGGTCTTATTTTGCTATGTTGGGGAGCTCTTAGCGTGCGCGCGGCAACTGCCTTTAAGCCACGGGCATTGAATAAAATAAACCAGCTATGTGGCGGCCTAATGATAGTAGCTGCAGGCCTCCTTGCATCGAAAGATTTTGAGCCAAAGCGTTAGACCTGTCCGTCAGGTTTTGGCCGAACTGGGCCAGACAGAGTCTGTTTGATTCAAAGTATACGACAGGCCGGTTGAGAGTACTTTGCAGCCTGTCAAGCTCAATAAAAAATCTTAAAACAGCAATCACAAACCGTAATTTAATACCCGTATACCGGAGATTTAAAGTGTAGGTAACCAACTACCCTCGGACACGTTGCAAAATCACAGTAGGATTGATACTGTGTCGCGACACAGTCGCTCGGTAATTACACCGACAGTTTTCCTTGGTAATGACACTTCTACAGATTATTACCATTGTGAGAACTGCTGTACTTGCGATTGTTACTTTGGGATTACCACCGAACATCCTTAAAAAGGCAACATAGACTCAATCAGTTTTGCAACGCGTTGGGATGCACCGCCAGTACCCATTTTTTGTCGTACATTGGCTAGTTCGGTCATCATTGTCTGTTTGTAGTTTTGATTGAACAAACACTTTTCCAGCTCATCGGCGATCAGCTCTGGGTCGCATTCGTTCTGTACAAATTCCTGGCAAATTCTTTTTCCGGCAACAATATTAACTAATCCGATATTGTCGATCTGGATAAGACGTTTCATAATCCAATAATTTACAGCGTTAATCACGTACATTATTGTCATGGGGGTGCCTAGCATTGCAGTTTCAAGCGTCGCTGTGCCTGAGGCACTCAATACAGCGTCTGCCGCTCGCATGACGTTATAGCTTTGTGCATTGACAAGGTGGACGTTCAGCGACACGTTTTCAAGCATGTCATTCACAGTGTCAGTTTCAAGCGTCGGCGCTACGGGTAGAACAAACTGAATTTCCGGGTAACGTTTTTTTAATAAAACGGCCGTTTCGAGCATCACTGGCAGATTACGTTTCAGTTCACCATTGCGACTTCCCGGTAGCAGTGCAACCAGGTTTGCGTCTAGCGACAGCTTTAGCTGTTCCCGTGCCTCACCGGCGCTGAATTCTGACTTCGCATCATCGACTAACGGATGGCCTACGTAGGTCACAGGTATATTCTCTTGTTCGTATACGTCAACTTCGAATGGGAACAGCACCGCCATGTGTGAAACGAGGCTTCCAATCCGGTGAATACGTTTTTTACGCCATGCCCAGATTTGTGGGCTAATGTAGAACAACACTGGAATGCCTAGTGCCTTTGCTGTCTCTGCAAGTTTCAGATTGAAGTCGGGGTAGTCGACAATGACCAGAAGATCAGGTTGACGCTCTTTCATCGCTTGTCGCAACGTGGCTAACCTGCGCAAAAAGCGTGGATAATTGATTAGCACATCCACAATACCGATAACTGCCAATTCGCGACAGTCTAGCGTCAGCTCCATCCCGGCAGCTTTGAGTCGATCTGCACCCATACCAAAACAATCAAACACAACGCCACTGTCGATCAGTGCCTGCAACGCATGCGCTGCGTGTATGTCACCGGATGCCTCTCCGGCTGAGACCATAATCGTTGGACGAGACGGGTTCATGTGGCTTTGTCGAATAGGTGTGCTTCAGGTTTAATTCAGACGTTGATCGTTTATTGAAGCGTTTGTCTAACGCTTTCGCAAACGCGATCAATACTCTCGTCAGGCATCTCTGGATAAATCGGCAGAGACAAGCAACGCTGAGAAATCGCTTCCGCATGTGGACAAGCTTTGTGAACCGGCATAAGTGTGCTAAGCGCGGTTTGTTGGTGTAGTGGAATAGGGTAGTACACCGCTGATGCGATTTGTGCATCGGCTAGCGCTTGTTTTACCGTATCGCGTTTGTCGGTTAATAGAGTGAACTGATGGAACACGGGTGTGGCGTCACCGAAGGCTGTTGGTGCTTTTAATAACGGTAATTGTATGTCGAGATCGCTCAAGTTCTCACAATAGGTTGTGGCGACACGCAGTCTTGATTTATTAAAGCGATCAACATGCGGAAGTTTTTGTCGCAATATGGCCGCTTGCATTTCATCGAGTCGGCTGTTGTACCCGATGACTGTATGGTGGTACTGTTTTGTGCTTCCGTGTGTTCGAAGTACACGAAGCCTTTCAGCAAGCTCTGGATCGTTCGTCGTAAGCATACCGCCATCGCCAAAACAGCCCAGGTTTTTACTCGGAAAAAAACTATGACTGCCTACATTGCCGATAGCACCGGTTTTGCGTTCATCAACCGCTGCACCAAAACTCTGAGCGCAATCTTCAACAATAAAAAAATGGTGCTTCGATGCCAGTGATTGCAGCGCGTTCATGTCACATGGCAGGCCAAATAAATGCACTGGTATGACGGCGCGAGTTTTATCCGTAATGGCCTGCTCTACTAGTCCAATATCCAGATTGTATGTCGTTGGGTCTATGTCGACAAAAACGGGAGTTGCACCAACATAGGCAATCGCTTCGGCTGTGGCAATAAAAGTAAACGGCGTGGTAATGACCTCATCGCCTGGCCCAATGCCGAGACCGAGCAAGGCAAGGTGTAGTGCATCCGTGCCATTCGCACATCCAACCGCATCGGTTACACCCAGATACGCTGCAATTTCTTCTTCAAAACGCTTGACATTAGGACCCATGATGAACTGTGTTTTGTCCAATACATCGGCTACAGCCGTGTCAATGTCAGTTTTTAGCGTCCGATACTGCTCGCGCAGATCGACCATGGGGATGGATGCTGTTGTAGTCATTGTCGAAGGATTTGCTCGGATTAATACGTATTCTAACCGAGTATTCCTTTATAGCGGGTAGATCACTACCCAGAGGCAGTCCCAAGGGCGGCAAGCTGCCCGAATGATCTGATGCAGATTGCTTGGTAGGTGCAAACAACTGCACTGGCCTATTGCGTTGCTATCCTCTTTACTCGCGCACTTAAAAGCAATGCGAAAAGGTAAAAGGCTGCACCGCCTCCGCCGCCACCTGGTTGTAAGGCACCGGTTTCTGGTGGTGTTGCGTTAGTATCAGTATTGACCGTCGTAATCGGTGTATTCGGCGTATCTGTTGAATCCGTCTTGTCTTCAGGGGTTGTAGTATTGTTGCCAGCCGGATTGTCTATATCCGGTTGTTCATCGTCTGGTCCGGGGACAAGATCATCTGGATCGCCCGGATCAACTGGGCCCTCCGGCTCAACTGGATCTGGTTCAGCAACAATTGTCTCGATTTCGATCGTATCGTTAAATACGTTGTTGGTCAGGTCGGTGTCGAAGGTGCGAGATTCTACCCGTATTTTTAATGTACTAATGTCTGCGCTTTCAGGTGCAGCCAAAATACTGAAGCTGGAGTCTGATGACTCTTGCAGGCCAAATCGGGTGCAGCGTACATCGGCGGAAACTTGTTGGCAATTCCACCCGTTGCCATCACTGAATGACAGCCAGTCTGTGTTGTCTCCCCAATTGACCGTAACCGTTAGAGCGTTAGCACCCAGTTCTCCGCTATTGGTCACGACCAAATCGATTTGGGATAAGTTATCTTCTGTCTCAGTCGATACTGCCAGCTTCAAATCGGTTGCATACATGTTATTCACGCTGGCAATATCTCTGTTGCTCAGTGCGTCGCGTTGCCCAACGCTGACATTGTCCGGTACGCTAATGCTTGGTTCGCCGTTGCGGCTAAAGAAGTATTCGCCATAGTGCATGATCGACCCATAGTCGTAGTCGCTATAAGTGCTTGCACCGACTTCGATTTTGTCGAAATTGATCTCTTTGCCAGTAGAAACATTCTGCAAATTCACGGTTACAAAGTTGTCGCGATCAGGTCGTGTATGTTCATGGAACAATCCAATAGCGTGACCGATTTCGTGAATAATGCTTCCCACAGTACAGCTGTCAGCCAACCATACGTTTTGCTCACCGCCTATCATGCCAACATACGAAGCACACCCTCCGCTGAGTTCGAAGCTAATGTAGTTTTCATAGTTTGCAGCGTTTGATTCAGTGCGTGGAATCATCTGTATTCGTGTACGTGCATTCCAATGGGCAATAGCTTGTTGTGCTTTATCTCGCTGGCTCTGGCTTACGCTGTCTGCAAATTGATAGGGGATGACACCATCTGTCCAGCGATCGAAAACACTGTTTTGTCCAAGACCGCGCAATTGAGGGCGCACATATACCTGGCCGTTGGGTAGTACCTTGCCTAACACCATATCGCCTTGTGCTACAGCATATCCTTGAACTATTTCATAAGGAATACCGTTGAACATACCTGTCAGCGAACCACTCCCGCCGTCGAAAAATATGCCTGGTTGACCGGTCAGGGCGAATTGCTCTTCACCTGTTGATGCGAGTACAGAGGGCGATGCCGCGCATAAGGCCAGCCCGCCTGCCATAATCGCAAATTTGGTACTAATGAATTTAATTTTCTGCTGATCGCTCATACTGACCGTATTCACTTATTTTTAGTTGGCCGACCTGGCCTTACAAGAGCGTTTATCGGTCAGATCGCACCTGATGTGAATGGTGGTTGCGACAAAGTGGGGAGGCGGACAAAAGATATTAATAACACTGCCGTATAATCACGAGATTCTGTGACGAAACCCCCATTGCGCGTTATTATTTTCAAATGAATAAATCTGCTGTAACAAATGGTTCAAATCATGGCTGGCGCACACCTGCGCTCGTATTGTTGGCTGGTTGTCTGATCGCGCTGCTTGGTTTTGGCGTACGTTCATCGCTGGGTTTGTTTCTGGCTCCAATGACGCTGGAAAACAATTGGACTCGTGAGTCATTTGGGATGGCGCTCGCCCTGCAAAATCTGTTCTGGGGTATTGGACTGCCAGTAGCAGGCGCCATGGCTGACAAGTTCGGGTCGGCGCGAGTGATCGTATTTGGTGCGATTGTTTATGCGCTTGGTCTCTACGGCATGACCATTGCCGAAACGCCTGCAGCGCTTAATTTGTTTGCAGGTGTTCTAAGTGGAGTAGGTGTAGCGTTTTCTGCTTTCACGATTGCATTGGCGGCAATGGTACGAGTGGTGGGCGCGGACAAACGCGCTTTGGTGTTGGGGTTGGGAACGGCGGCAGGTTCTTTGGGCCAGGTGGTTTTTTCACCGATTAGCCAGGGCTTTATTCAATTGTCGGGTTGGTCGGCCACGCTAGTGGGGTTATCGCTAACGGTATTATTTATGATTCCACTTGCCTTCTTGCTGCCAGGAAACAAAAATAATCAGAGCCTCCCGAATTCATCTCAGGCGACAGCCGAACAATCACTCAAACAAGCGGTAAGAGAAGCACTTGGGCATAGTGGGTTTGTGTTACTAACAACCGGTTTCTTTGTTTGTGGGTTTCATGTGGCGTTTATCACCGTGCATTTTCCGGCGTACGTGCAGGATCTCGGACTCGACCCGAAAATTGGTGCTTACAGTCTTGCGTTGATCGGTTTGTTTAATATTGTCGGCTCATTTGGCTCAGGTATTGTCGGTCAACGATTCAGTATGAAGCTAAGCTTATCGACAATATATTTTGCTCGTGCAGCTGTGATTCTGACTCTATTGCTTGCCCCAAAAACACCTGCGGTGATATTAATATTTGCATCGATCATGGGCATTTTATGGCTATCAACTGTGCCATTGACCACTGGCATCATCGCCCAGGTTTTTGGTGTGAAGTACATGGCAACTTTATTTGGTATCGTGTTTTTAAGCCATCAGATAGGCAGTTTTATCGGTGTTTGGTTAGGTGGTGTTTTATACGATAAAACGGGTAGTTATGATGGTATGTGGTGGGCTGGCGTGGTATTCGGCGTGTTGGCAGCGCTGGTGCATCTGCCCATCAATGAAAAACCGTTGGCTCGGCTCGAAAGTGCTGCCTGAATGTGCTGTTTTTCCTCTGCGTAAATCCAAAAGCATGGCGCTGCATATAGAGCGCCATCTTGTTCATTACTGACTCTTTCAATTACTCACTTTAGTTACTCACTCTTAGTTACTCATTCAGTTGCTCATCTGGGTCACCCGGCTAACGCGGTTTCCGTCTGCAGACCGGCTTCGAACAAAAGCGGCACTGGTTGGCGGACTTGCGCTATTCCAGACTTGCCAGTTGGCACCATCGGAGGAGTACTCAAGTGTCAGACCTGGAAAAGCCGAGTTCATTTGCACCACGCCGCCAGCCACTGCTGCACCTGGTGGGGGAATTCGATACTGCACGCCGGCAGCGTCGAGTTTTAGTAGCTCTTTGGTTGCCAGTGCATAAGCAAATGTCGAGTAGTCGCTACTAATCGCCAGTTGGTCAACCTGGACGGAATTGGCACTGAACGTTTCGCCGGTGACCACGGGTAGCTCCCAATCGGCTTTGTGCCATGCGCGTTCCGCTAATGCCAGCATGCGCGGGAACACCATGTAATCGAATTGCGCTGGTGTTCTAACGGTCTCACTCCATAGAAAACCCTGCATACCTGTGTAGCCTTGAAAGGTTCCCTGATTACTGGCAGACCATGGGTTGCCGGAGCGTTCCAGCGAAGTTGCCGCGTTCTGCGCAAGATTTTCAGGGGTAAACTTGAATAATTTCTCGGTATTCAATTCGCGTGTCGCCCAGTAATAACCACGCTCTTTCGGGTCGACTTCATATGGGAAATCAAAGTATAGAAAATCGGGTGCTGAAATAACTGTTTCAAATCCGCGACCGGCAAACGCATTGGCCGACCCAATAGCGTTGGATGCATTGGCAGGGTTCGCATTGGCAAGAGTTACCCAATGATTAACACCGGCACTGGCCGTATTCAATTCACTCGGTGAAAGGTTGGTGTAAATATCCTGATAAGCATACAGTGTTGAAATACCAGCATCGCCAACAAGCTGTGCGACTCTTTTAACAAAGTAGGGTGTCAGTTCTTCTCTTGAGCCAACGCCTGCAGTGTCGTTAATGAATGTATTGCACACCGGTGATTTAGCCCAGGGCTGATCGTAAGTTGAAGGGTCCGGGTTCGGGATTCCAGGACCAAGCAGTATATTGATGGCTTCATCACCGCCCATATGCCATTTGTCCAGAGGCAGACCGGCCGCTGAATACATTGCTTTGACTTCGCTTATGAGGGTATCGAGAAAGTTATAGGTGCCCGGCACACACGGATTGATAAAGCTATCGTTGTAGTTTTGTACCGTTAAGTAGCGAGAGGTGTCGTCTGGATCGTCCAGACGTACATTTATGTTTCTCGCATCACCAAGGTTTTGTGCTCGAGCACGCATAGCCACTACCGCAGCGCGTGCATGGGCTGGCATATCAAATTCTGGAATTACTTCTATAAATCGTGCGTTAGCGTACTGCAGAAGATCGATAAACTGTGCTCGCGAATAGAATCCGCTGCCCTGGTTGTTGCTGTTAGGGCCCGAGCCCATGGCAGGTAACAGTGAGGCAGTCTCAGTTGCCAGACCAATTTCATCTACATTGAAACCGCGTTTGCCACCAATGCTGGTTAGTTCGGGTAAGCCGGGTATTTCAAGTCGCCAACCTTCATCATCGGTCAAATGCAGGTGCAGTTTGTTGAGTTTATAAGCACCCATTTGATCAATCAGTTTTTTCAATGACTCTGGTGAATGAAAGTTTCGGGCAACGTCAACGTGCATACCGCGAAATTGAAATCGCGGGCTGTCAGTGACGTCGACCAAAGGTATTGTGCCAACGCCTGGTTGTACCAGAGCGAGTAGCGATTGCGCTGCATAGAACAACATGCTTTGCTCGCTAGCCGCAATAGTGATACCCGCGGCGGTTACGTTTAGGCGATACGAATTTGCTGGCATTGATGCATCAATGCTTGAATTCAATGTAACACCTGCGCTGGTGCTCATAAACTGTGCTTGACGTGCTTGCAGGGCGCTTATGCTGGTCGCAGGCAAATTCAATGATGCAAACGAGAAGCCCGAACTGATGTCCAGCGTGCCAGCTGATTGGATTGCTGACGTTGGTTGCGGAATGATGCGTGATGCCACACGAGTTGCATCGGGTACTGCCGCCGACAAGTTGCTATTACGACCAAACCGAACAGTTGAACTCGCAATCGGATTGGCTTCACCGACAAATTCGAACCGATTATCACCAACGATATCCATGGCGTACGCACTCTCGTTAGTATCTTCATCGGTATTGGCAATGAGACTGGCGTTACCACCGCGTGCAATCCAGTAACGTGGTTGAAAATCGGTTTCTACCAGGTGGTTGTATTCAGTGACCAGTTTTATCGACTTGACTCCACCGCCGAATCCAGTGAATTGATCATTTGGAGAAACGTAATGGAGGTCGCCATTAACGTGGGTGACATTGAATTCATTGCTGGTGGCTTGCAGGATACGTCGGGTGCTGTGAAAGTAGAGTTTCCAGGCGTTGTCGTCGAGGCTGCCGTCGCTATCTTTAATGTGTAAATTAACGATACTGCAGGAATTATATTGTGCACCGAGCGCACTGCAGTCCAGACCCGCCGCTGTACCCTGATTACGCACCACTTCAAAAATGATACCCGGGGAATTGGTAAGCGTTGCGGCTCGATCTCGACCGCTGGCAAGCACCAGCGGGTCGTTGGCAATTTCGGCCGCGCTGTTGATTGGTGTGCCTGCATGACTCAAACCTGCGTCCAGCAAACTGACGTTGGTGTTGGGACTTGTGCCATCTGTGGTATTTCCGACAGTGTTGCCTGACGTGGTCCCTTGCGCGACACCAGCAGTACTTGAGCCATCTGTTGTACTTGTGCCACTTGTGGTATCTCCAGGGGTGGCATTGGTTGTTGTGGCTCCAGACGTTTGTGCGCTGGTATCAGTTGTGCCAGCTGAATCAGTGTTGCTCGAGGAGGATGAACCGCATGCACTCAACAACGGGATAATTAACAGGGGGACTACTGCCAGCCGGATGCCACACGTAGCACGAGTACCACCAGTGGCACGAGTAACACGCCTGGCATAACTAGCAAAGACTTGGTTTTTCATGTAATTCAGGCTCGAAATGATTATTGGCTTATTATGCCTTTGCTTGCGGTAAATGCCGAGCTGGCATTGAACATTTGCTATTACGTGATTAACACTAATGCGTGTTCACGGCTCGATTTCCAAGCCTTCCACACGAACTGTAACAGGACTGTTAACTTTTATACCGTCTAGTTCTGCTATCCAGACAAATCTTGGATCTTTGCGTGTTTTGTGACTTGATCGGTCCTGAAGTTCCATTTTTCGGCACCGACTTTTTCTTCCGCGTGCTACCGCCGTTTCCTGGCAATTCATAGGTTGGGGGTGAGGGTGGGATGAAACGCAGGCATGGCATTGTGGTCGAACAAAGCATTACACACCACACGATGGATCCTATACTTGAGGTACGATAACTGAACAAATTAATTAAGGGAACCGGTAAAGAATGAGTAAAAAAGCACCCTGGCTAGACCCAATGCCCGATGAGCAGTTCGATATTATGCGCGAAATCATTTCGGCGCCGAGTCCGATAGGCCTGGAATCGGCGATGACGATGGGCGTATTAAAACCGTATTTTGACTCCTTCATGCCCAAAAGCTGGAGCATGCACCAGCACGCAGGCAATGCCAGCGTGGTTTGGGACTCGCATCCGGGTAAAGACGATATGTTCTCAATTATGCTAATTGGGCACGCCGACAAAATCCGCCTGCAAGTTCGAAAAATTGGGGCTGACGGAAAAATCTGGATAAACAGTGATTCGTTTCTTCCTTGCACCTTGATCGGTCATGAAGTGACGCTGTACAGCGAAGACCCGGATTCACCCGGAGATTACCGCTCGCTGAGTGGCGGTACTGTCGAGGCCTTGGGTGCTATTCATTTTTCCGAGATGGGGCATCGCACAGGTGACAAAGGCATTCGCCCGACACAGCTGTATCTTGATTTGCAAATACACGGTAAAAACAAGGCTGATCAAATCAAACGCCTGGGTGTCAAGGCTGGGGATTCTCTATTACTGGCGCGGCCAATCAAACGTGGATTTAGTCCTGAAACGTTTTATGGCGCTTATCTCGACAACGGTCTGGGGTGTTTTGTTACCGCAGAAGTTGCAAAACTATTGGCGAAGGCAACAGCACTTAAAAAAGTGCGGGTTCTGTTTGCCATTGCATCGCATGAGGAAATAGGTCGCTTTGGCAGTCGAATTCTGGCAGGTGTTCATAAGCCCGATGCAATCATTGCGATTGATGTCAATCATGACTATGTTGCTGCACCAAACATAGGTGATCGCAATATGACACCGCTGACCATGGGGGAGGGCTTTACCGTGTCTGTTGGCGCTATTGTTTCTGAGCAGTTAAATGCCCGGATTAAAAAAGCGGCGATCAAACATAAAATTCCTATGCAGCTGGACGTGACCGGTCGTGATACGGGTACTGATGGGATGGCAGGCGTGTTGGGGAATATCGATAGCGCCGCGACTTCGATCGGATTTCCGACGCGCAACATGCACACTATTTCAGAATCGGGTCACACAGGTGACGTACTTGCTGCAATTCACGTTATCTATCAGACCATAGTTGCGATGGATAAGGAAAAGGGCGAGTTGCGCAAGTCCTTCCAGACAACCCACCCACGCCTGGATGTAACCACTGAACTGGTTCATCAAGGTTATGAAAAGATTGAGAAAAAAGCTTAACGCATCGACAGGCTCATCATCAAGCTCCACAGCATAAACGGCATCGAAGCGGAGCGCTTTTTAAGCAAAAGGTGTATGCCGATTGCCATTATCAAAGGCAAAAGTGTGAAGCTGGGATCTGCCGTGCTCGACAATGTCGATTCGGCTCGGCTTTTGGGATAAAAAAACGTCCAATTCGGCCGCTGTAGTTGATGGCGAGGGCGGAAAATTGGCGTCCCGGGAGGGAGTCGAACCCCCGACCTGCCCCTT
>CAYTJF010000186.1:0-12181 GCA_964437945.1 uncultured Granulosicoccaceae bacterium | reverse complement strand
ACACCAACAAGTTTGTTGGCGGTGCTTGCAACGCAAACGTCCACATCGTTGCGACAGCCTGCGGCCCACTCATTGAGTAATTGCAAATCGCCTTGCCAAAGGTGATCTGGGTTGCGATTCTCAGGGACCTTGAAATCGGCCAGACGTGGCATGATCGAGGCGATGTCATCAACATCGTTCGCTGTCGCCATTCGGATTGAGTAGTCCATAGTTGACACTGCGTTATGTGTTGTGTGAGACGGTGTTGCCAGCGAGATTAGGTGCAGCACCGAGAAATTGTAGTAGTTCAAACCTGATCATACAGTTACCGATTTTAACTCGCTGTCTGTCAGATCAGATCGCCATCATCACAATTAGATCCAATGTTTTAGATCTAATGTTTCCATTTCAAGCGCTGCGTGATTCACAGGTCGACTACCCCGTTCGAGCTGAACGATTTGAATTCGAGGATGCAGGCACATAATCAGGCAGTAGGGAAGGCTTTTTGAATTGATTATAAGGCTGCCCGTGAGAAGCCTACAGTAGATCTACGTATATATGCGCCAAGTCACAAATGTGCAGGCACGAATCAGATTCTAACAATGGTTTTAGATTTACATCACTACAGAACCAGGCAGAGAAATTATACTTGACTAATTTACTAATGCGAAAATCCTTCTATGGACCTATCTCCCTTCGACTATTGTCTACGCAGTAGTCATTTTATTTCCGATTCCAAAAATAGGGCTACTAAATGGATATCGCTATTAGTGCTAACTCTGTTTTCCATTAACCCTGTAGCGCATGCAGATATTGGTGCGACGCACACATCGTTAGTGTCAGAGTTCGCCTCGTTCAACACGCCTGGCGTACTTGATGGTCGTGTCGAGGCAATTGCCATCGACGGCGACATGGTCTTTGTTGGCGGAACATTTACGCAGATTCAAGACCCTTTCAGCGATGAAATTATTGATCAACCTTACTTGTTCGCATACAGCAAGTCCTCTGGCAATATCGTTCGAGACTTTGACCCCTCACTTAATAATGCGGTTCAAGCCCTGGAGACACCTGGCGATGGTACAGGCGTTTTCGCTGGCGGCGTTTTTGGCAACCTCAATGGGATATTCTCTCGCGGTCGCTTAGCAAAAATTGATAACTTCGGCGACCCTGTCAGCAACTTTGCCGGACGACCAAACGCTGCGATCAACACTTTAGTGAGACTAGGCAACACGCTTTACGTTGGCGGAAGCTTTGACGATATTAATGGCACGCCAGTAGAAAACCTTGCGGCCATTGACGCGACCACGGGGCAAGTACTGCCAACGCTCTCTTTGGATTTTGACGGTACGATAACAACGTTCAGAAACAACGGTACGATCAGAACACAGGGTCTTCAAGCCGTCCAGGACATTGACATCACCTCTGACGGCCAACTGATGGTGGTTGTTGGAAATTTTGAGACAATTGATGGACTTGATAGAAAACGCCTCGCTGTTGTCGAGCTAGACGGTCAGGCAAGAGTTTCAGATTGGAACACGAGCATTTTTGATGTTCAGTGTCCTGCCAGGCTGTTCCCACAGTACATACGCGGCATCGACATCGCGCCAGACAATGCCTATTTTGTAGTTGGAACAACTGGGTTCCGTCGCATCGGTGAGCCTGCGTGTGACACGATCTCAAGATTTGACTTTGGTGATCTGACTGGCACAGACGTCCAACCCACGTGGGTTAATTACACCGGCGGTGATACTACTTACGATGTTGTCGCAACAGACCATGCGATTTATGCTGGCGGACACTTTCGTTGGTTGAACAATGACACGAGCACAGACGGACGCAGCGCGGGTCCTGGTTCTGTTGAACGCTTGGGCATGGCTGCACTTGACCCACTCAATGGGCTTACGCTACTCAACTGGCGCTCTGATCGTAACCCTCGTGGCCTTGGTACCTTTGCTCTGATTGCTGAACCCGAAGGCCTATACATCGGTGACGACACAGACTTTCTTAACGGTACCCAACACCAGAAGCTTAAGTTTCTACCAATCAGCTCTGATGTTGTCAGTCGACCAGAATTGCCTTCGTTACCAACAACTGCTCTGAGCGTGAACAGTAGCAATACCATCACTGCAAGCGCTTTTGACGGAGTGAGCTTTGGACCAACAATGGCGCTTTCCAACTCTGAATTCAGTCAGGTGCGCGGTGCTATGTACGTAGGCGGAAGTCTGTTTTATGCCGATGCCAACAACAACATGTGGGCAAGTCGATTCAACGGAACAACATTTGAGCCACGCACATCAGTTAATCTTTTTGGGCAAACTAACAACGAATGGAATTTAAGTAACGTTGGCGGCATGTTCTTCGACTACGAATGGAGCCGAGTGTATTACACGATTCAAGGTGATTCACGATTGTTCTGGCGTGCGTTTACACCCGATAGCCCCTACTTTGGCAACGATGAGTTTGTTGCTGAAGAACAAGGTGATATCCAATGGAGTGATGTCAGCGGTATGGACGTCATTGATGGCAACCTCTACTTTGCTCGTAACGATGGCACGCTATACCGTGCACAGATCGATGGCGCTGCCGTTATTGCCGGCACGACCCAAGCGATCAGCGGCCCAGGTATCGATGCACGCAGTTGGGATAACAACTTTCTTACCTTTCTTGGTGACGGGGAACCTATCGGACCTATTGCTGACGCGCAATTTGAATTTGAATCGTCAGGCTCTCAAGTCGCCGGTCGCTTTCGAACATTCGAGTTTGATGTTGTTGCAGGCGAACCTGTAGACGTTCTTCTAGAATGGCAAGACCCTACCGCTATGCTCAACCTGTTCGTGCGAGACGCCAGTGGTGCAACAGTTGCTTTTGATAACTCCGCAGCTGGTTCGCCCAAGCTAGTCACCGCCCCTGCTGGTGCTGGTGGTACTTACATTGCCTCAGTTTTGGTTGCGGACGGTAGCACTGCATACACCTTACAAGTGAATCCGACTGAGCTACCTGAGCCTGAACCTGAACCAGAGCCTCTTGCAGACTTTGTGTTCAACAGCGATGGAGATCAAAACAGTGGTCGATTCCAAAGGTTCAACTTCGATGTTGTCGCAGGTGAACTCATTGAAGCTGCAGTTAACTGGAATGCATTGACGGATGATACTAACGTCAGATTCTTCCTACGCGATGAAACTGGTGCTCAGATCGCTAACAACACTGCCAACCAGGTCGATGCGGACGGCATGGGTTCAGCCCAAATATCTACTGTCGCAGAGACCACCGGTCAATGGTCAGTGGCGGTATTCGTTGCCGAAGGTAGTGCGGACTACGATGTGCTCATCGACACCAGTGCAGATTTTGTTGAGCCTGAACCAGAACCTGAACCAGAGCCTCTTGCAGATTTCGAGTTCAGCAGCGATGGGGATCAAGTCAGTGGTCGTTTTCAGAGATTTAATTTTGATGTTAACGAAGGCGAGCTCGTTGAAGTACAGGTAAACTGGGTAGTACAGAGCGCAAATATTGAAGACACTGTAGTACGAGTATTCCTACGTGATGGGAACAATAATTTTGTCGATAGCGACATCGAAAACCTGGTCGACGTGGACGGCATGGGCTCAGCCCAAATCTCTGCTGTTGCGCAAACCGGCACTGGTGGACAATGGTCATTAGCTGTTCTGGTGGCTGAGGGCAGCGCGAACTACGATGTGCTAGTCAACACTAGATGAAAATGGAGCAACAGTATTTTCGAGCTTTTTCTCTAATTCGCCAAATCCATCCATCTCCATTGATGTTGGCGGAATCACTGGAAAAACGGTTCGAGTGCAGTTGCAAGGAACGAATCCGCTTTCACTAGCTGAGGTTCAGGTTTTGGGTTACGCCCAAGTAATAGGCAATGTCTGGGGCACGTAAACTTTACGTGCCCCGAGTGTTTTTCTTAAGTGCGGAAGTCAGCTTACCCGCTGTAGTACATAGCAAACTCCACCGGATGGGTAGACACCGCTAAGCGTGTTACCTCTGTCATTTTTAACTCGATATAAGTATCAATCATCTCGTCGGTGAAAACACCTCCGGCAGTCAGGAAAGCACGATCATTGTCCAGAGCTTCCAGTGCCTGGTCGAGAGAGTGGGCTACTTTGGGCATCTGCGCTTGCTCTTCTGCAGGTAGATCATATAAATCTTTGTCTATTGCATCACCTGGATGGGTATTATTCTGAATACCATCAAGCCCTGCCATCATAAGCGATGCAAATGTGAAATAAGGGTTGCCGATGGCATCAGGAAATCGTACTTCGATACGGCGTGCTTTTTGGTTTGACACCCACGGTATACGAACCGAGGCTGAGCGGTTGCCAGCAGAGTAGGCCAGCATAACCGGCGCTTCAAAGCCGGGTACCAAACGCTTGTAACTGTTGGTCGATGCGTTGGAGAAAGCATTGATTGCATGCGCATGTTTCATTACACCGCCAATGTAGTACAGCGCTGTTTCAGACAACCCACCATACTTGTCACCGGCAAACAGATTTTGGCCATTTTTAAACAAGGACTGGTGAACATGCATCCCGCTACCATTATCACCAACGACAGGCTTGGGCATGAACGTAGCAGTGCGGCCATATTGATGCGCCATGTTGTGCACAACGTATTTCAGGATTTGTACACCATCAGCTCGACTGACCAAGGTATCGAATTTGGTACCAATCTCGCACTGACCAGCCGTACCGACCTCATGATGATGCATTTCGGTTTCAAGACCCATCTCGTCCATCACCATGCACATATTGGCGCGTAGGTCACTTAACGAATCTACTGGGGGTACTGGAAAGTAACCACCTTTAATTCCGGGTCGGTGACCGTTGTTGCCACCCTGCATTTTTTTGCTGTTGTTCCAGGCCGCTTCTTCAGAGTCGATGGCGTAACTCATACCTTTCATATCGGTTTTCCAGCGAACATCGTCGAATACAAAAAATTCGGGCTCAGGGCCGAAGAAAGCCTGGTCAGCGATAGCGGTTTGTTGCAGGTAACTTTCCGCACGTTTCGCAATGGTTCGCGGGCAGCGATCGTAGCCTTGCATGGTGTCAGGCTCGACAATATCGCAGCGAATATTGATAGTGGGCGCTTCGGCAAACGGGTCCATCACGGCGGTTGATGCATCTGGCATCATGATCATGTCTGAAGCGTCAATGCTTTTCCAACCGTCGATTGATGATCCATCAAACATATTGCCGTTTTCAAAAGTGCTTTCATCAACCTGGCTTGCCGGCATGGAGAAATGCATTTCTTTGCCGCGAAGGTCGGTGAATCGGAAATCGACGAATTTTGCGTCGCTCTCGTTAATTGTCTTTAGAACGTCACTTGCGGACATAGCCAACTTTCCTCAGGCTCTGTTAGGTCTCTGTTGTTGGGGTATTGGCACCGAGATTCAGTCGATAATGTGCAATGTGAAGGCTTTCAGTACAGAGCATGTTTGTTTGAAATTCATTTTTAAAACAGCAGGTTACAGTGTTTTCGTCGATTTTGTCGGCACCCATTTTGCTGTGCGTTATGGTGTATGTGCAATCCCGCTGCGTCCGGCAAACAGCGCTGGTTAGTGTAACTGATGAGATCATTTGCAGGGTAAAATCACGTGTTTGCGGTTGGGTAGAGAGCACCAATTTTGCAGGTTTGCAGCACGCACTGATCGGCCTGTTTTTATAGTTGCTGGCACAGTCCGTGTCAGTGAAGAAATAACCACAACGTTTTGGCGGCCGTCCAGTAAACTACCCGGCTAACAGTGATGATCTAATCGGAGATAAAGCAGTGGCTTCGGCTCAGCAGCACGATGTAGAAACTTTTCAGGGAATGGTGGCCATACTTCAGCAGTACTGGTCAGAGCAGGGATGTATTGTTCAGCAACCCTACGATATGGAGATGGGCGCTGGTACGTTTCATAGCTCAACCTTTTTGCGAGCCATTGGGCCCGAGCCTTGGTCTGCCTGTCATACCCAGGCGTCGCGACGGCCTACCGATGGTCGCTATGGCGATAACCCAAATCGTTTACAACATTATTATCAGTTCCAGGTGGCAATGAAACCATCGCCGCCAAATATGCAGAACTTGTATTTAGGCTCATTGGAAGCACTGGGTTTTGATCCGCTTGAGCACGATATTCGTTTTGTTGAAGATAACTGGGAGTCACCAACACTCGGTGCCTGGGGGCTTGGTTGGGAAGTC
Source organism: uncultured Granulosicoccaceae bacterium (assembly GCA_964437945.1). Lineage (GTDB taxonomy): Bacteria > Pseudomonadota > Gammaproteobacteria > Granulosicoccales > Granulosicoccaceae > Granulosicoccus. Next base: position 6,004 of record CAYTJF010000186.1, on the reverse strand, counting down.
TGGTTGAATGGTATGGAGGTAACGCAGTACACCTATTTTCAACAGTGTGGTGGTCTGCCGTGCAAGCCAGTATTGGGTGAGCTTGCTTATGGTATTGAACGTCTTGCCATGTATATACAAAAAGTGGAAAGCGTATACGATCTTGCTTGGGGTCATTCAGGTAATCGTGTTGTTACTTACGGTGATGTGTTTCATCAAAACGAGGTTGAACAGTCTGCTTACAACTATGAACATGCTGATGTTGAATCCTTGTTTGCCAACTTCGACGAATGCGAAAAAGCCTGCACGAAATTAACTGAGCTTGAATTACCTTTGCCCGCTTATGAACAAGTGCTAAAGGGCTCTCATTCTTTCAACTTGCTGGATGCGCGTCATGCTTTATCGGTTACTGAACGTCAGCGTTATATATTACGGGTTCGGACTATGGCTCGTCAGGTAGCGGAGAGTTACTATGCACGCCGTGAAGCATTGGGTTTTCCGCTAGCAGGTTTTGTGGAAAAGGAGCAGGCACATGGCTGATTTACTCATTGAAATTGGCTGTGAGGACTTACCAGCGGCGTCCGTACAGCCTTTGGCGCAGCATCTTGGTAAAGCCTTGTATGAGGTATTGAACAAAGCTGAGCTTTGCACTGCAGAGCCACACATTTTTGCTACGCCTCGGCGCATAGCAGCACTGTGGCCTGATGTTGGTGAACAGCAGCCTGATCAGCACGTTGAACGCAAAGGCCCCGCGGTGGCAGCCGCTTATGTTGATGGTGAACCATCGAAAGCCCTCGCAGGGTTTTTAAAGTCTGCCGATGCAAGCGTTGATGATTTATCCACTATCGATACGCCCAAGGGAGAGTGGGTGGTTCTGAAACAAGTGCAGGCAGGTCGTTCTCTACAAGCGGTTGTTGCTGATGCCATGCCGGATATCATCAAAACCATGCCCATGCCAAAGCGTATGCGATGGTCCGATTTCGATCACGAATTTTTACGCCCGGTCGTTTGGTTGTGCGCAATGCATGGTGCGAAAACGGTTCCACTATCGGTATTGGGTTTAGCCTCTGGCAACACAACTCACGGTCATCGGTTTCATTCTCCGAATCCTATAACACTTAAAGATGCATCCAGTTATGCTGATGTACTTGGCAAGCACTACGTTATTGCTGACGTTGCAGAACGTCGAGATATTATTAAAACAGCTGTGAATAAAAAAGCCAGCGCACTCGGTGGTACAGCAGTTAGCGATACAGATTTACTCGATGAGGTAACCGCACTGGTTGAGTGGCCGGTCATCGTTGCTGGAAAGTTTGAAGAGAACTTTCTCGAAATTCCAAAAGAAGCGCTTATTCAAACCATGCAGGAAAACCAGCGTTACTTCGCGCTACTGGATAACAGCAATGAATTGATGCCAGGTTTTATCACCGTGTCTAATGTGGAATCGAATAACGAAAAGACCGTTGTCGAAGGCAACGAGCGTGTGATTCGACCTCGCTTTGCCGATACGATGTTTTTTTGGGAACAAGACAAGCGTAAAACACTGGTTGACCATCAACAAAGCCTGGGATCTTTGTTGTTCCAGAAAAAGCTTGGCTCAGTTGGTGAGAAAGTGGACCGTATGCAAACCGTTGGGGGCTGGTTAGCAAAACGTCTGGGCGTATCGACAAAGGATGTAAAGCTTGCTGCCAGTTTGTGTAAGTGCGATTTAAATACCGAGATAGTTAAAGAACTTGCCAAAATGCAGGGCATTGCCGGGCGTTACTATGCACTTCGCGATGGTCACAGTGCTGAGGTAGCTGCAGCCATGGAAGAGCACTATTTTCCAAAGCAAGCTGGTGGACCATTGCCTGAACACGGTGTGGCACAGGTGGTATCTATTAGCGATAAGATCGACACACTGGTAGGCATTTACGGATTGGGTATGAAACCAACAGGTGCAAAAGATCCCTTTGGTTTGCGCCGTGCAGCGATTAGTGTGGTGCGGTTAGGTGTTGAAAAACAACTCGACTTCGATTTAGGCGAACTTATTGCGCAATCGGTGCAAACCTATGGTGATAAATTACCGGAAGATTTTGATCAGCAAACCTTGCTTGACTATATAACCGAGCGACTCAAAGGCTATGCGCAGGAAAAAGGCTACAGTCTCGACGCCATTGATGCCGTGCTTGCCAAGTCGTTGTCCAATCCGTTGGATATTTTTGCGCGCTTGCAAGCCATTGATGAATTTCGGTCGACCGAGGCCGCAGAATCTTTGGCAGCTGCTGCAAAACGTTCAGGTAATATTTTAAAGAAAGCGAAAACGGGTACTGAATTAGCCGTTGACGCATCGCTGTTAGCAGAGCCTGCCGAGCTTGTTTTGTTCGAAGCCATGCAAGCTATTGAACCTCAGATAGAAACTGATCTGTCGCAGCGCGACTATGCGAAAGCCATGACGGCAACGGCAAGTTTGCGTGTCAGTGTTGATGCTTTTTTTGATAATGTAATGGTCAACACCGACGATGAACAGACACGCAATAACCGGCTGGCACTACTTGGCCAGTTAAACGCCCTGTGCTCTTGTACTGCCGAACTGTCACGACTGCAGCCGCAGGAGGCTTGATTGAAGCTGATTGTTCTCGACAGAGACGGTGTAATCAATCGAGACATAGCAGGTCCGGTTGTATCACCTGATGAATGGGAGCCAATCGAAGGCAGTTTGGAAGCCATTGCTCGCCTGAATCATGCCGGTTTTCAAGTGGCGGTTGCAACCAACCAATCCGGTATTGCACGAGGTGTTTTAACGGTCGATGACTTGCATGCTGTACACAATAAAATGCATGAGCAAGTAGTTCAGGCAGGTGGTCGTATCGACACTGTCGTGTTTTGCCCGCACAGTGAATCCGAAAAATGTGAGTGTCGTAAACCCGCGCCAGGCATGTTGTACACTTTAAGCGAACGATTAAACGTTGATCTCACCAAAGTCCCTGTTGTGGGTGATTCGCTTAAAGATATTCAGGCGGCTATGGCAGCAGCTGCGATTCCTGTGCTGGTAAAAACCGGCAAAGGCAAACATACCTTGAAGTCAAACAAAGGTCTGGAGCATATTCCGGCATTTGATAATCTGGCCGATTATGTTGATGATTTGTTGAAACCTGAAGATGAAGACTGATTACAATCGTCCATTGCTGATACTGCGCAGTACTTTATTTTGGGTTTGGTCCATTGCCATCACAATATTAATGGCTATACCGGTGCTGCTGCCGCGGCTTATTTCCTATGAGGCATCGGCACGGCAAAGTGAGGTTTGGCAGCACTTGAATTTGTGGGGTTTAAAAGTGTTTTGCGGCATCACATGGAAAGTGGAAGGTGTTGAGAACATACCGGAACACCCGGTTTTAATGCTGTCTAAACATCAATCTACCTGGGAGACTTATTTTCTACCTACCTTGCTTACACGCGCTGTGTACGTAGCAAAGAAATCTTTGGCCTACATTCCTATCTTTGGCTGGTCAATCGCAGCGCTGAACTTTATTCTCATTGATCGATCATCGGGGCGTTCAGCCATCTCGCAGATGATAGAACAGTCGCAAGAGCGCTTTGACGCAGGTATCAGCGTGATAGTGTTTCCTGAAGGTACGCGTATGCCGGTAGGTGCTGAGCCAAACTACCGTATCGGTGGAGGCGTGATAGCCGAACACACTGGTGTTGATGTGGTGCCGGTTGCGGTAAACGCCGGCGAATTCTGGCCAAGGCATGGTTATATCAAATGGCCTGGTGAGGTGACCGTCACCGTTGGTCCGGTGATAAAAACCGAAGGCAAAAAAGCCGAGCAGATTATGGCCGAGACTCAATCATGGATTGAGTCTCGGATGAGTGAAATAACCGTGCTTGATCGGTTTCCTTATTGAAGGATGAATTCTTGTGGATCGCATACACCCTGATTGTAGTTGCCAACTTGTCTGATAATGTCGTTACTTGTAGGCTCCTGACGTACACCGGCTACCAGGCTGTTTATCACTCGAATCATCAAATTGTTTAATTGCGTTACCACATAGCAGTCTACATCGGGTTCGGCGTGTGGGTTACCAAAACCTGAGTCATCGGTTAGAAACACATAACGACTATTGGTAAAGGCTGCGATACTGCGCATCAGGTACTCTGCATCTTCTGCAACACCACTGGCAGCAACCGGCACAATGTGGATATTCATGTCACGGGCTCGTTCGGCTGCCTCCCAGGTAGCGCGCATCTTGTCGTCATGTGGTGGTGCATCGGCAATCAGAAACAGCACTTTGTGCGAATCTTGCTGCCAGTTTGCATTCATGGCTTGTTGTAATGCTTGATCCATAGCCTCAGGATAATCCCCACCACCACCGAAGGTTTCATCATTGAGTGTTCTTTGGACACTGGTAATGTCATTGTTAAAGTCGTGTGCACGAACCACGTAGTCATCACCTATGTCTCGATAAAACGTCAGCCCCAGATTCAGTTGAATATGGTTGGGAATGGCGTTGATGATGGAGTTGAGCTCGGTTTGCAGATAGCGCAGTTCGTCTCCCATACTACCAGTGGTATCGATAACGAACATGATGTCCAATATGGTTGCATCTTGTATAACTTCAGGTGGAAATGTGGTCTCTGGTATAGCTATGTCGATGCGACCCGAATCCAACTGAGCCAGATCAATAACTTCTTCTATAGCAGTACCGAACTCTCCGGTGGCGCGGATAGTAAATTGTCCAGATAAATTATCCAAATCGGTATAAATATAGGTAACACCTGAGCTGGGAACTTCAAGATTTAAAACCTGACCGTTAGTATTAATAATGTCAATATGCGCACCACCGTAGCGACGACCTTGTTCATCGGTCACGTGCAGGGCAATACGATTTGATAGATCAAGATACGGCACATCGAGCCTGCCGCCAACACGTTGCAAATAGGCTGATGCGTAGTTCTGATACAAGTGCGGATTTAACTGATCGTCATAGTCAGCAGCTGTTAACGAACCTGCTTGAAATTCGGGCTGCGGTCGGACTGTTTCTTCGATTGCTATGGAAGTTGATTCGCTAACCGGGCTAGTGGCTAGTACATCAGCATCAGCATCGGCATCGCCTGTCGTACCACCATCAACCGATGCTGCAATAGGTTCTTCGACAGGTTCGTCGACCACGGCCTCCAAGCTGGTATCCGTAGGAGCTGATTCGCCGTCTGTGATGATTGGTGCTTCTGCAAACGTGATATCAGGCAATGGTTCCAGCTCTATTGCTGGCTCTGTGCTGATGATGATGGAGCCAACTCCGGGAGCATTATCGGTTGGCTCGATAACGTTAACCTCAGGAATGTTCGTATTTGTTCCATCCGTGGGGTTGACGGTAGAACCGTTCGTGTTCTGTTCATCAACGACGTTAACTAATGGCGGATTATTGGATTCGCTGCAGGCTGCAACGGCCAGTGCGGTGCAGAGTACCGTGGATTTAATCAGTTGCATGTGGATGTCCTTTTTAATGTTTTGGGAATAATATCCCAATTCATATTTCGGCGCAATAATAGTGTTGAATTTATGTGCGCTTTTACGCATAAATTCATACCTTCGCAGTTTGGCTTGGGAATGTTCGTGCTCAGCTACAAGCAAGGCTACTGGTGGAAAAATCTGAGCGTTATTTATCCAGCAGAGACACTAAAGAGCTATCGGTCGCGTTTGAGGCGCTCTTTAACTTTGCAGCAGATCAACGATTAATTGTGGAAAAAGACTAAAAAGCAGGTAAGTCAAACAATTGACGGGCATTGTCAGTGGTTTTTGCGGCTATGGTTTCGGCATCTTCCGAGCGCAATGCGCTTATTGATTGCCAAATGTCGACCAAAAAAGCGGGTTCATTGCGCTGTCCAGGGTAGTGTGACGGTGTTTGATCGGGCGAGTCTGTCTCCAACAACAGCGAATCCAATGGTAAATTGGTGACCAGTGTCTGGAGTCGCTTTGCGCGAGAGTGAGTAACGGCTCCACCAAAACTCAACATATAGCCCAAGTCGATCAATCGGCTGG
>CAYTJF010000185.1:0-12202 GCA_964437945.1 uncultured Granulosicoccaceae bacterium | reverse complement strand
TAACCTCGGGTTTGAACAGTTGATGAAACTGTGAGCGGTTAATATGCTCCTGCAAAAGCTCAGCTGTTTGAACCTGGGTCATGTAGTGCTCATCGCCTGCAACGATGGCAGGATTTCGTTGGCAAATTTTTCAACATGATCGATACGATCTTGCTCCGGCATAACCAACCCGACAATCAAACGATTGGCGCCAGCTTCTACGTAGGCACCGAGCTCTTCAATGATTTTGTCGGTTGGTCCATAAGCGCAATATTTATCAACAATTTTCTCAAACGGCATATTGAATCGGTAACTCAATTGTTCAATGGCGAGATTACGTGCTGTTTCGACGTCTTCATGCATGCTGACGTACAGAAAGCAGGTATAGGCAAAATCTTCTGGCAACTCCCGGTTTGCATCGCTGGCAAATAATTTTATTTTTTCAACAGACTCAGCAAATTGATCGGCCGTATACATGTACGGCTGCCAACCATCGCCGTACTTTACCGCGCGTTTCATTGCCGGGTCGCTGCGACCGCAAACCCAAATGGGCGGTCCGTTTTTCTGCAGCGGTGGTGGACTCATTTGTACATCGTCTAGTTTAAAAATTTTGCCCTCGTAGCTGAATTTATCGCCGCTCCAATATCGTCGTATTATCTCCAGACCTTCATTCGCGCGCCTACCTCGCTCCTTCATCGGGATTCCACAGGCATCGAATTCAGGTGGATAATCACCCCCAATGCCAAAAGAGGCAATTAATCGACCTTTGGATAAAATATCCAGCGACGTTAGCTCCTTTGCCACGATAGTTGGATGCCGGAGGGGTAAAATAAAAGTGGATGGCAATAACTTGATGCGTTTGGTAGCAGCAGCAGCAAAGGCCAATACCGTCACTACATCCAGTATGGGACGAAAGAAAATGATGTGTTCACCCGTGGTGAGTATGTCATAGCCACACTCTTCAACTCGGGCAATTTGCTCTGGCTCCCAAACATCTCCGTCGATATGAAATCCGACCTCTACTTTTGCCATGTGTTAAGCGCCCTTAAGTTGTGCGAATTAAAATGCGATGGACGATAGTGCAATAAGCGGTGTTGCATCAGATTGTTTCACTCATTTGTTGCAACACAAATGCTTCTAGCTCATCGCGCCGTACTTTGCCAATGGCTGACAGCGGAATTTTATCAATCTTAACCAGGTATTCCGGCCATTTTGCTTTAGCAAGGCCGACTTCTTTGCATCGCCCCCGTAAGCTTTCCAGATCTATACAAGCAGTTGAGACGACAACGGCCGCCAACCGAGAACCAAGACGATCATCCGGGTAAGCAATGATCGCAACATCATCTACTGCATCGTGGCCGAGTAATACGTTCTCAACTTCCAGTGGTGAAATATTCTCGCCACCGCGCAGAATGATGTCCCGTGCACGACCGATCATTTTTATATATCCATCGGCTCTTTGCTCACATGCATCGCCGGTCTTATACCAGCCATCGGCTTGCAGTCTGCCAGCCGGGTCGCCGCTCCAATAGCCTTTCATTGTTTGAATACCACGCAGCTCCAATTCCCCGTCCCTTACACGCGTTTCCATTCCAGGCATAGCAATGCCATCTGTTTCAAGCCGATTTTCAAGCGTATCATTCAGCGGTACGGCAGTTACGGCGCCTGCTTCTGAAGTACCGAAGTACGACCACACTTGTGTGTTTGGCAGTGCGTCCAAACCGCGCATAACCAAAGAGCGAGGAACCGGAGCACCGGCAGAAGGAAAATACCGTAGTGACGACCAAGCTTGGGCACCGTTTTGTTCAGCATGCTCCACTACGTCGACAAGATAAGGTGTTGGTGCAACAGTGAATGCACATTGGTATTTTGAAACCAGTTCCGCAGCGATATCTATATTCCAGCGCGGGATAAGAACCATTAAAGAGTCGAGCATGAGCGACATGCGCACCCCAAACAGTAATGCTACAGCGTGCCCAACTGGCGACGTTACTAAAATGGGGTCGTCACGCGTCAGTTCAAAATGTTGAGCAAACACTTCAGTTTGTCTTTCAAGTGTTGCAGCCGTATGCATTGCCGCTTTTGGGGTTCCGGTTGTCCCCGAAGTACAGGCAAGCCAGCACACCTCGTCCACTGATCTAGCGATGGGTGCGGCGGGCCCAATAGGTGCAGTGTCTTCTTCACGAAAACGGCGATCACCGAGTTTTTCAAACAATGGGTCATGACCAACCAGATGCTCAGTAAGAATAACGCAACTGGCATCCAGCTCATCTGCCAGCTCGGTGATGCTGGAGCCTGCTGACCAAGGCAAGTTGATTAAAATGGCGCCGCACAAGCGTACTGCCAGATAGTCCACAACAAACTCAACTACATTTGGACGAGCAACAATGACGCGGCTGCCCGGCAAAACACCTTGCGATATGAGCTGACCTGCACGAGCCCGAGACAGAGCAATCAGTTCACCCACGGTGATTTCTCTCTCAGGTTCAACCACACACAGTTGGTCATGCGGTCTTGCGCACAATCGGTGCCATTCCTCTGCAGCGAGATCGCGACCACTGTCTTTAGAAACTAATTGTGCACCAGAAAGTGTATTGCTGTTGCCAGTCATCACTTGTCTCTAAATTAACTTAATTGCGGAGACCAATTCGCGTGTCTCATCATCACTCAAACCTTCAAACCAGGTTTCATCAACCTGAATTCGATTTACGTGTCCACCAAAGCGTTTTTTTAATGCGGAGGGTAACTCAGCCGGTGTGGCAATAACCGCATAGGATTCAAGCATCTCGTCTGTTACCAGACTACCCATTTCTTTCCAGCGTTGCTGCTTCGCCATGCCGATAAAGTCTGACAAGTTGACATCCCACCCATGCAATTCGAGCATTTTTTCGTATTCGGGAGTGGATGCATAAAACGCCACACGTTCTTTTAATCCATCTCGTACTGTATCTAAGCCTTCATCAGTTTTTGCGCAACCGATAAAGCCATAGCTACCAAGATCGATATCAGCCAAAGTTCGGCCTGCTCGCTTCGCTCCAATTTCAAGATTTGGCACCATGATTTCAGAGAACCACTTATCAGTGATTGGATCTCCGGGAAGGTGCCCATCACCCAGCTCACCGCACAACCGGCACATGTACTTATTGATCGCAGCTATATAAATGGGCGGACGCTTGAATTCCAATGGGCCAGGATCGTAATAAGGGATCATTAAATCAAATTTGTAGATTTCACCTTTATAGTCGAGTCGCGTGCCGTTTTGCCAGCAATCCCAAATAGCATGCAGGGATTCAATGTACTCCCTCATACGCCGTGCCGGTGGATGAAATTCAGTACTGAATCGGCGCGTTAGGTGTGCTTTTATCTGACTGCCAATGCCCAGTTGAAATCGACCTTTGGATAAAGACTGGATAGACCACGCGTCGTAGGCTGTAGCCATAGGGCTACGTGGAAACGCCACAAATACGCCGGTCAGTAAATTGATGTCTTTCGTCGTCATTGCACCGGCGACTGCAGACAATGTTGGCGGCACAGTAAGTTCCAGCAAAGTGCAACCGTCATAGCCTAAAGATTCAGCACGAGCAATTGCTTCCGGAAATTCTTCCAATCGCTTTGGCCGAACCATCGAATAGACTCGCATATTCTATCCTTGCTGTTGATTGTAATGTTTTTGGATGTAGTCTAAGCTGAATTTTCCGCTTTTCAGATCCTCTGATACCAGCTCTGTTGCGCGTTTGTCCGGAGACCCATAACCACCTGCTCCCGGGGTTTCAACAATTATTTTAATATCGGGTGTAACGGCAACTTCCCCTGGCTTATCGTCAAGCCTTTTTTCGCCCTCTGCATCCTGTAAAAGAAAACGCCCGGAAGACCCGCTTTGGCCACCAAACAAACCCCACGGCTTATAACGGAAACGTTCTCCGGCACCGTTGAAAACACAATCATGGTCGACTGGGGTTAACACACGGCGCAAGCCCATTCCGCCGCGCCATGTTCCAGCGCCGCCTGAATCGGTTACAAAACTATATTCTTCAACCCGCAGCGGGTATTCCTGCTCAATCGATTCAACAGGTAAATTTGATGTATTGGTTATATGCACCTGAACGCCATCCTTACCATCTTTGCTGGCTCGTGCACCCATGCCACCACCGAGCGTTTCAAGATACAGATACGGTTTGCCGGTACGCGGGTCAACACCTGAAAATACGGCGGTGGTGTTTGCTCCGTTTGCGGCAGCAATAACTTTTTCGGGCAGGGCCTGGGAGAGCGCACCAAGCACAATATCTATAACGCGTTGGCAGGCATGCGCGCGTGCTGCTACCGGTGCAGGAAAGACACTGTTAATTAGGGTGCCCGGTTCAGCAGTAATTTTGACGACATCAAGCACACCTTGATTACTGGGTATTTCTGAATCGAGTACAGCAATTAACGCATAACAGACACTTGCCTGGACTGCATTCATAGTTGTGTTAATGTTTCCCAGAACCTGCTCACTGGTACCATCAAAATCACAATGAATGTCCTGACCTTTAACACTTAACGCCAGCTTGATTGGAATGTCGTGATTTCCCATTCCATCGCCATCCATAAAATCGTCGAACAAATAAGTGCCATCAGGAATCTCAGCTATGGCTGCCTGCATTCGGGCGGCCGTACGGTCAATGATTTCATCGAATGAAGCCAACACATTCTGTAATCCATGCGTAGCGACGACTTCCTCAAACCGGCGCGTGCCAAGTTTACACGACGCTATTTGAGCATTATGATCACCGCGACGCTCATCGGGTACGCGTACATTGAGCAACAGTAAATCCATGATGTCGGTCTGCAACTCGCCTTGCCGAAATAATTTGATTACCGGTATTCGTAAGCCTTCCTGGAAAATTTCAGACATTCCGCCGGCCATTGACCCCGGAACCATGCCGCCTATATCGGCATGATGGGCAATATTACAGATGAACGCGACCAACTCACCTTGTGCAAAAATTGGCATCGCATAGTTTATATCCGGTAGGTGAGTACCACCTGCGGTGTGCGGATCGTTGGCAACGAATATGTCACCTTCATTAATGTCACCATCGAACTTTTCCAACACACATGTCATCAGTCCACTCATGGATGCAATATGAATTGGCAAGGTTAACGCAGCCTGTACTACCAGCCTGCCATTACGATCTACCAATGCAATGGAATGATCTTTACGTTCTTTTATGTTTGTTGAATAGGATGAGCGCATCAGTGCTACAAAACACTCATCAGCAATCGAACGTAAGCCATTGGCAATAATTTCAAGCGTGATCGGATCGAGTTTTATCTGACTCATGATTAGCTCGTTTTCTTTTTAATCATTATGGTCAAATGACCATCAGCGCTGACCGAACACTTGTCACCCGGATATACCGGCGTTGTTGTATCGAGTTGTTCAATTATGGCTGGGCCAATAATTTGCTGACCCGGCTGTAAATCCGAACGCTCGTACACGTTTGCAGCAACCGCTGCATCTGCATCGAAGAAAACATCTCGCAAGCCTGTAGCAACCGGTGCTTTTGTGTTGGTGGCTTGCACGGATGTTGTTTCTTTATCAATTAATCGCGTAGCTGCTGTGAGACGTACATTAACTATTTCGATCGAGTCAGTTTTGCTGGAGTAGCCGTAGGCTAAATCGTGAGCAGCATTAAACGCGACTTTCAATTCTGCCAGACCAGGCAATTTTCCAGTATCCAGTTTTTCACCCGATGCAATTGGTACAGCGAGCTCAAAATTTTGGCCAACATAGCGGGCATCCACCAGCATTTGCAAGTGTCTGGCACCTGGTGGTATTTTTTCTTCATCGAACCAGTCGTTTGCACTTTTTACCAGTTCTTCCAGCGCATTCGCCAGTGTGTTTATACCTTGCTCATCAATCAAGAAGCGACGGCTGACGACGAAATCCTCTTTAAGTTCGGATACCAATAAGCCATGCGCGCAAACGATACCCGGTGCTGCAGGCACAATCATTTCTTCTATACCCAGGCTCATAGCCACTTCTCTTGCATGCAGTGGACCGGCACCACCAAAAGGCATCAGTACAAAGTCACGTGGGTCGTGTCCTCGCTCAACCGATATAGTTCGAATCGTTCGGACCATATTGGCGACCACTATTCCAAGAATACCGTGCGCAGTTCGCTGCGCCGAGAACCCAAGGTGATTTGCCAGTGGCTTAATGGCCTGCTCAGAGAGTTTTATATCCAAACCCATATCGCCACCGAGCAGACCGGCGGCTGATAATCGGCCAAGCAAAAGATTCGCATCGGTTACGGTCGGCTGATTGCCGCCTCGGCCATAACAGGCAGGTCCCGGGTCGGCACCGGCGCTTATTGGCCCAACCTTTAACAGACCGTCTTTGTCAAACCATGCAACAGAACCACCACCAGCACCGACTGTTTCAACGTCTACTGCGGGTAACCGTATCGGAAAACCGGCAACATCACGATCAAATGCGAGGTCGATTTTAAAGTCCCTGATAAGCGCAACGTCGGCACTGGTCCCACCCATATCCAAGGTAATAACATTCTTTTGACCTGTCTGTGCCGCCACATGAGCCGCACCAACGGCACCTGCTGCCGGACCCGATAACGCCGTTCGAACCGGCAATTCGCGAGCCCTGACGGGCGACATCAGCCCACCACTGGATTGATTGATACCCAACGTGGCATTGGGGGCCTGCCTGGCTACACCGTCTTCCAAGGTTTGCAGGTAGTGTCCCATCACAGGTTGTAAGTAGGCATTCAGTACCGTTGTGGATAATCGCTCGTATTCACGAAATTCGGGCTGTACCTGTGAAGACAACGACACGGCTATGTGTGGTGCACGCTTACGTAAAGCGCTGGCGATTTGTAACTCATGTGTCGGATTGCGAAATGCAAATAGAAAACCAACTGCAATCGCCTCAGCGCCGGATTCGAGTACCTGCGTAATTGCAGATTCAATATCCTGTGCAGAAGGGGCAGTTACAATTTCACCGGCAGCACCAATACGTTCCTGCAATTCGATGCGATCTTGCCGATCTATCAGTGGTGCCGGATGATCTATTTGCAAATCGTACATATGCGGTCGTGTTTGACGACCGATTTCAAGCAAATCACGAAATCCTTTGGTGGTAATGAGTGCAACCTTATTGCCCTTTCGCTGAATGAGTGCGTTAGTACCAACAGTAGTGCCGTGCGATAATCTCTCGATCTGCTCTGCCGGTATATCGCATTCGCGACAAAGTGTTGATAGCCCGTTTAATATGGCCTCGGCTGGGTTGGACGGGGTTGACGGGGTTTTGCCGACATGAAACGCGCCGGTTTCCGGATTGCTTGCAAAAAAATCGGTAAACGTGCCACCAACATCGACACCGACAATCCAACTCACAGGTGATGCCTCCCTTATAGACAGCTCGTTTCTAGTCTGCTTGATTGAACGTACATAAACTCGCGCCACAAACCTGCTACGCAGTCGTTCAACTTTATTAGGTAGTGTACTACGTATGAGTCAATTGTCAATATAGTGGATAATGGATACCAATGAACAAAGACAATATTAAAAGGCGGGATTTTGGTAGTCTTTGGAACCGTCCTGGGTTCCTGATAAGAAGACTGCATCAGATTCATGTCGCCATGTTTTTGGATGAAACCGACGAATATAACGTTACGCCGGTGCAGTTCGGTGTGCTAACCGTATTGAACAGCGAGGAGACTCTGGACCAGGTAACCATTGCAAGCCTGATTGGTATTGATAGAAACACAGCAGCTGATGTCATACGCCGACTCGAAGCACGCGGACTGATTGAACGACCAGCCAGCGTCACCGATAAGCGCGCAAAGCTTGCAAAGCTCACCAAACAAGGACGCGACTTTGTCGCTTCTGTGCAACCGCGTATGGTTGACGCACAGCGGCGCTTCACTAATTCATTGAATCGAGAAGAGAATGAGCAATTGATGGAACTAATGCGTAAATTGATCAATGATAACAATGATGCAAGTCGCGCACCGATGCGCCAAAGCAACGACCAGGTAAACGACTAAGCCAGTAATTCGTGCAAATGCATGATGACTTTGTCGATCTGTTTTTCGCTTATTACTAATGGCGGTAACAGTCGCAAAACCGTAGCGCCAGCTGGCAGTGCAACTACGCCTCTTTGCATTAACGCTTCCAAAACAGGTTGCGATTTACCTTTAAGTTCCAATCCGATCATTAATCCGAGCCGCCGAACTGAACGTAGCTGACTCAAACTTTTTTTGCCTAGTTCAGTTTCAAAGTACTCACCTGATTCAAGCGCTCTGCGGCTTAAATTTTCATCTTGCATGACTTTAAGCGTTGCCAATGCAGCTGCACACGCGATCGGGTTACCGCCAAACGTTGTGCCATGCATACCAGGTTCTACTTTTATTCGATTCGATATCAGCGTAGCACCCATCGGTACACCCGATGCGATTGATTTTGCAACGGCAATCATGTCAGGTTGAAGATCAAAATGCTCACATGCGAAGAACTTGCCAGTACGACAGCAACCGGTTTGTATTTCATCAATGATCAATAGTGCACCGCGCTCGTCACACAATTTTCGTACACCCGCAATGTAATCGTGATTCGCCAGATTGACACCGCCTTCGCCCTGCACCAGCTCCAGCATGACTGCCGCTGTTTTTTCGGTCACTGCAGCATCCATTTTTTCAAGTTTGTTCAGCGGTACATAGCTAAAACCCGGAACAAGTGGTGCAAAAGGGTCGCGGTATTTTTTAGTGAACGTGGCGCTCACAGCACCCATTGTGCGCCCATGAAACCCGCGCATAGCGGTAACATACTCGGTGCGACCGGTTGATACGCGAGCGAATTTTAATGCTGCCTCTACAGCTTCGGCACCCGAGTTACACAAATAAGCCCGCTCAATATTATCTGGTGAAAGCGCAACCAGTTTTTCGAGCAATTGTGAGCGTTGATCATTGTAAAGCGTATTCGGCACTACCATAAGCTTAGCGACTTGTTGCTGCAGCGCTTCAACCACTTGTGGATGGCAATGGCCTACGTTGGCAACACCGATGCCCGCCGCACAGTCAATGTATTGCTTGTCGTTCTCGTCAAAAAGTAAAGCACCTTCACCCCGCACTATGACGGCATCGCGTTTCGGATACAGCGCCAGCCCAAATTGCTGTTCTAGTACCATGTAATCTGTGGAGTTCATTTGCTAGCCTATGGTGGTACCGGCACCGTTTAGTGCGTCTTTTAGCGGGTGTGAAGTTCGTCCATCTGCAATAATAACCTTTGCGTCACCTTGCTCAAATAGTTTTCGTAGTGCCAACATTTTACGTTTCATGCGACCCTCGACGGAAGCTTCCCGATCTGCAAGCTCGGCACCAGTCAATTGGGAAACAACAGAACTCTCATCCTCGGGATCGTTTAAAAAACCTGGCGCTTCTATAAACTGAAATATACACTCCGGATTGATCACTTGCGCAAGACAATTGACGATATCGTCGTTTTCAGAGTTTATGGCAAATCCTTTCTCATCGAGAATAGGAATAGACAGAACAGGGTTATAACTGTTATCGAGCAGCAAGTTGAGTAGCTCGGCGTTAATCTGCTTTGGTTTGCCCGAAAAATCTCGCTTGATCAGTTTTTTTCCATTTTCCTGTACACGTATACCCTTGTTTCGCTGTCCGCGTATCAGTTGTCCGTCAATACCAGATAAACCGACTGCATTAACTCCCAGCTTCTGACAAGCTTCTACTATGCGTTTGTTGCGCAGCCCTGCATAGCTCATCAGTATTGCGTCTATAGCTTCCTCATCGGAGAACACACTGGAATAACCAGAAACAGATGTAAGAATTTTTTTCTCCATTCCCAGGCGCGAAGCAATTTCATCACGAAGGGCATTGGCTCCATGAACAATGACAAACGACTTACCGAGCTCGGCTAAATCTGACAAAATGCCTTCAACATTAATAGTGGGTCCACCACCAATTTTTATCAGATACACGAATCTATCCTGTGATTAAATTACTGTCGTTGAATTATTTTTGATCGGGATCCAGCCCGACTCACCGGCAAATGGTTCAGAGCAGACACGTTCGATATTATCCTGAACGCACCGATGCATTTGAAAATACTCCGAATCTTCATTATAAGTGCTTGATACCAGACTGGTATCGCCATCAGACATGATGATATTCATGGCGCGTACATAGGAAGTACGTTTATTGATTATCGACACCGCTTTAGTTAGTGCTTGAAAACTGTCACCTTTATCAAACCGACGAATATAATTATATATTTTCTCAGCGCCTATCCGACCTTCTGACTTAATTCTTACGCCACGCAATTCTCCGTTAAATATAAACACCGATTCCCCATCGCTAAACGGCATATTATTCTCGACAACAATCCCTTCATCCCTAAACGCGCTTCTGGCGTGCACCAGAAGCAATTTTGTGTGTTGGAACCTGGAGAGGTCATCTTCCCAAATCGGTGTCAAATTATGATAGTGGTTCCAGCGATAGTCATCATCCAGCCAGGAACAACCCCAACCATGCCCTTGATATTCACGACTGTCCCTGGATAAAGTGGCGAACGGAATTAATTCATCTACTATCGGGAAAGGCATGCTCGATCGAGTCAGAAGAATTCTGCACACGATATAGCTCCGTTAAACCGGGTGCAGGCCAGGAAACTCAAGGCCTTGTGTTTCGTTAAATCCATTTGCGATATTGAAAGCCTGTACCGCTTGCCCGGCAGCACCTTTCATTAAATTGTCCAGGGCACTAACAACCACTAACCTATTGCTACTGGTATCTCGTTCAAATCCGATATCGCAATAGTTACTGCCTGCAAGCAGTTTCGGTTCAGGATATCGATGTATTCCGGTTCGTTCTTTAACGATTCGAATAAACGGTTCCGATCCGTATGCGCTTCGGTAGATTTTCCAAATGTCTTTTTCTTCCAATTCTGTGTTCAAAAAAACATGACAAGTGGCAAGAATACCCCGTACCATTTCAATCGATGTAGCTGAGAAATGAATGGTATCGGCATTAAGTTCCTGTACCATTTCACCAACATGCCTGTGACCGGTTGGTTTGTACGATCGAACCGCGCCGCTTCGTTCGGGGTGATGACTCGCATCGGTCGACCCGTTACCAGCCTGGCTCGAACCCGCTTTGACTTCTACTACTGCGCTATCCACAACGCCTGCCTGATATAATGGCCGTAGTGCCAGCAGGGTTGCCGTAGCGTTGCAGCCCGCACTGGCAATGCGAGTAGCATTCAACATTGAATCCCGGTGAAATTCGGGAATACCGTATATAAAGTCTTTCAATCTCGACGGACAACTGTGTGCTTTTCCATACCAGGTTTCATACAACTGGGCATCGTTCAACCTGAAGTCTGCAGAAAGATCAATAAGCATTGGTGCCAAAGCTTCAAATTCATCCAGACGTTGCATACTTTGCCCATGAGGTAAACATAAAAACATCACATCACAGGTTTGTAGCTCATTGCTGGAAACAAATTTTAATTTTGTCAACTTACGCAGGTTGGGATGAGCGTGCGATACCAGTTTTCCAGCATGACGCTCGGAGGTAATTTGTACAACTTCAACTTCGGGGTGATACAACAGTATTCGCAGCAGATCGCCGCCGGCGTAACCCGAACCACCTACAATGGCAACTCGTTTCATCGACTGGACTCAGCTATTGCATAGGCCACAATTTTTCCAGGAATATCAACACCAGTGGTGTCTACACTGTTCTTGAACTCCATGGTGTAGTTGACCTCATTAACCAATAGCCCTTCATTCGATTCAAATAGGTCTACTGCGACAACACCACCACCACAGGCGTGTGCAGCGCGAATCGAAATATCGGCTATTTCAGGCGAAACGTCGCACTTGGTTGCAACGGCACCGCGCGCAGTATTGGTTATCCAGTGTTCAGAAGTTCGATAGATGGCTGCTATGCACTCATCACCGACAACAAATGATCTGATATCCCGTCCAGCTTTCTCAACATAGTCTTGAATATAAAAAATGGAATGATGATAGCTGCCTAACACCGTTTTGTGCTCGAGTATGGATTCAGCGGCATCGCGATCGTTCACCTTAGACAATAACCTGCCCCAGGATCCAACCGCCGGTTTTAACACAACCGGGTAGCCCAGCTGCTCTATTGCCTCGATGGCCGACTGCTCGGTAAAAGCAACGCGACTTCTT
>CAYTJF010000184.1:0-12273 GCA_964437945.1 uncultured Granulosicoccaceae bacterium | reverse complement strand
CACATTATAACAAGTGGTTGAAATCAGGCCTCCTTTCTCAAGGGCTTAACGGGACCGCAGGGGGAAATTATTTTAATTCATATTTCAGATATTTTTCATTACTGTTCGGAGTGTATTGCAGTTACCAAAACATCTATGTGCTCATATGTGCTCAGGACCGGTGAATATACCTATCACAAAAATTACAGTAGATAAACCATATACCTCTCTCACCAATAATTTAAGTTCAGATTCAGTTTCGCATAGTAAATTACGTAGCAGACTTGCTTAGAAATTCGACAATTGTCTGCGCCTATGCATAGACGAAAATATGGTTAGTCATTTACGGTATACGGCTAGTTGTCCTTTTTGCGCTGATTTTCATCTGCTGATTTTCATCTGATGATGCTGTATATATTTTTCAATCTACAAGCTATAGAAATAAATATGAATATGAATAAATACAGTAAGTTTTATATGTTGATTGCCCCGCTGGCAACAACTGTATTTTTAACTCAACCCTCAACATTACTAGCCCACGGCGTAATGGAAGACCCACCCTCCAGAAACTGGTTGTGCGGTGTGGTAACCAAGCCAGATGAGGTCGATAATGGTGTAGCAGAATTTCCGATTTGTGGTGAGGCATTCGCAAGTGACAAGAATGCCGGATATAATTTCATGAGCGTGCTAACTCATGACTATGGTCGTGCGGTTGTGCGACCTTTACCAGAGAATGTGTGCGGGTTTAACAGCGAAAGTTTTAATAACGGTGAAACAGTTTGGGATGCAGCCATTGATTGGCCGACAACGCCATTTGCCTCCGGTCGTCAGGAAATAAAATGGAATATTCAATGGGGACCTCACTTTGATGATACAGCCGAATTTCGTTACTGGATAACAAAACCGGGATTTCAGTTTGACCCTGAAAAAGCACTACAATGGAGCGATTTTGAATCCACTGAGTTCTGTGCAATCGAATATGACGATAGTATGCCCAACGCGAACAAAGATGTCATACCTCTCAAGGACAGCGCTCAATTTCGCACCTTTTGTGATGTGCCAGAGCGTCAGGGACGCCATGTAATTTATGGAGAATGGGGCCGAAACGAATTTACGCTTGAACGTTTTCACGGTTGCATGGATGTTAATTTCGACGGGGTCAACCCACAACCGGATGTTCCACTTACAGCCAGTATCAGTTTGACACCATCGGGGGATACATTTGTCGGAGCAGGTACCATTGCTTTGGATGCGTCAGATTCAATAGGACCAAATCTAAGCTATAGGTGGAGCGTTGATGCTGCCGACCGAAGCCTTTACCGTATCGACAATCCGAACCAGGCCAATGCGACATTGTTCCTTGAAGAGCCTGACGCGGAGCAAGCAATCAACATTTCGCTGTTGATCAATAACGAAAACGACAGCGCAACAGCAAACACAACAATTACTCATCAATCGGTTGTTATAACTGAGTTGACTGACCTGGGCCAAATTACTGCGGCCCCCCGGGAGCTCGAGCTCGGCAGCTCAGTGAGGTTAAGAGCAGTGTCTGACAATGGTGTGGATGTGTTTTATCCGATTCAAGCACTGTCGATTACCGAAGACAACTATAAAGCCACGGTGTGGACTGAACAGCTAGCAACGGCCGTCAACGCTGATACGGATGATATTCTGGTCGGTGTGATAGCTAATGACGGCACAGTCAGTCCCGTAATGGATGCAACTGCCAATAGAATCTATGCCCCCGTGAGCACTGATATTGTTAGCGTATTTCTGATTGTCGAACAGAATCCTGAGTCACCTCAACCACCTCAACCACCTGAGCCACCTCAACCACCTGAGCCACCTCAACCATCTGAGCCAACTCAACCATCTGAGCCAACTCAACCACCTGAGCCACCTCAACCACCTGAGCCAACTCAACCATCTGAGCCAACTCAGCCACCTGAGCCACCTCAACCACCTGAGCCAACTCAACCATCCGAGCCAACTCAGCCACCTGAGCCAGACCAACCAGCAAACAATACCTGCTTGGTTACTGCGCGCTCTGGAGCCAACCCGTGGTATGTCGGATTCGACTTAGCAACCGATGCAAATACGGTTACTCTCGACTTTACTGGTACAGGACTTGAACTGGGCAAAAATGCTTCACTGCAAAGTGGCGTTTTCAATGTAGCAATATCGGGTCAAATTTTGACATTCACTAAGCCGGCTTGGGTTAGTAGCGAAAACGGAGGCTACTTCGGCGTGAGCGGAAACAATAATCCCGCGTTTTTGACTTTTTCCATGCCTACTTGCGAAACGTGAAAAACACCTGTTGAAGCAGGCAGATAGTGGGTAAGTGCAATGAATATGGTTCTACCAGGGGCTCTACTCGTTGCGCTTACCCATGAGGTAACCTCCTGAACAAACTCTTTTGCCATGGTCTGAGTCGACCAGCAGATAGCCATAGCCTTTATAATCAATTACCTTGAGAACTGAATTACGCAATATATATTGACGCAGTACATTCCAAGCACCGTTTACCGCACCTGTTTACTCATGGCCACTACTGCACATTCAGTACAACAACGATCGGTTGAATGGTTTGATCAGGAAAACTGGACTGTGTTCGAATTCCAACGCCAAGCCTGGCAGGCTTGGCACCATGGCGAGTCGGGTCTGATTCACTCACCCACTGGGAGTGGTAAAACACTGGCAGCCTGGCTGGGCCCATTACAAGCAGCGTGCCAGGATGACGGTAACTCAAATGAGCTGAAAGTGCTTTGGATAACCCCACTTCGTGCATTGGCAAGCGACACTTGTGAAAATTTGAATTACGCCTGCAAAGCGCACGGATTGAAACTCGACGTGCAAATCCGTACCGGTGATACCACATCGACGTTGCGACGAAAGCAGCGTGAGAAACCACCGTTTGCACTTATTACCACACCTGAGAGCTTGTCATTACTGTTGAGCTACTCCGACTCAAGCCGTACCTTTAAAAACCTGCACACCATTATTGTCGATGAATGGCACGAACTACTTGGCAGTAAACGTGGTGTGCAGCTCGAGCTTTGTCTGGCACGGCTTAGAGCAAGCCAAAAACAGCTGCGCGTTTGGGGGCTCTCCGCAACACTTGGTAATCTCGATAGCGCAATGCACACCCTGCTCGGCCCGAATGCAAAAGGCACGCTTATCCAGGGCGAGCAACCACGCAAGATAGAAATAAAAACGTTACTACCAAAAAATCTTGCACAATTCCCATGGTCCGGGCACCTTGGTCTCACCTTGGTTGACCCGGTCATAAACGTGATAGAGAAAGCCAGCACGACATTGCTTTTCACAAATACACGTTCTCAGGCAGAACTGTGGTTTCAAGCTTTGTTAACCACGCGTCCAGACTGGCTTATGACTATTGCCCTGCACCATGGCTCTATAGATCGAAAGTTGCGTCAGGACATAGAAGTTCGACTTCGACGTGGTGAACTTACGTGTGTGGTATGCACATCATCACTGGACCTGGGTGTCGACTTCACACCTGTTGACCAGGTCATTCAGGTTGGCAGCCCTAAAGGCGTTGCCAGGCTTATGCAACGTGCTGGGCGAAGCGGGCACAGACCTGGTGCAGTATCACGCATTTTATGTGTGCCTGCTCATGCCTTCGAACTGGTGGAAATTGCAGCGGCCAGACGTGCCTTACTGGCAGGGCAACTCGAAGCACGCGAACCACTGACACTCTCGCTGGATGTGCTTTGCCAGCACCTGGTTAGCATTGCACTTGGTTCCGGTTTCACGGCTGAAACCATGCTAAACGAGGTGCGTGCAACCAACGCATTCGCTCAGCTAAGCGATCAACACTGGCATTGGGTACTGGATTTTATTACCAGAGGCGGACAAGCCCTGCAAGGTTATCCTCAATATCATAAGGTAGTAAATGTAGCCGGTGTGTACCGTGTTATGAATGAACAAATTGGAAAAAAGCACCGCATGAGTATTGGAACAATTAGCAGCGATGCAAGCATGTTTGTTGCGTTTCGTGGCGGAAAGCGCCTTGGCACTATTGAAGAATCATTTATTGCACGACTAAATCCAGGCGATGTTTTTCAGTTTTCGGGGCGACGACTTGAACTAATCAGAACACGTGAAATGGTAGCGTATGTAAAAAGTGCAACCAAACGTAGCCGATGGATACCACGATGGAATGGTACGCGATTGCCCTTGTCCACACAGCTATCTTCGAGCGTATTGCAAACACTGCAGTTGTGGCAGCAGGCCAACACTGACGAAATTGAGCTGGAAGCTATCGATTCGTTACTATGCGCGCAAGACAGTTGGTCGAGCCTGCCAACGCCTAATGATTTTCTTATTGAACTTGTCCAAACAAAAGAGGCTTTTTGCCTATTCTGCTTTCCTTTCGCCGGGCGGTTGGCGCACGAAGGATTGGCCATGTTATTGGCATCACGTATTACAGAACAACAGGCAGCAACCTTTACTCTTTCTGCTAACGACTATGGTTTCGAGTTACAAAGTCCTGAACCAATAAATATCGATGCCAAGTCACTACGCGATTTGTTGTCAACGACAGACTTAATAGAAGATATATTCAAGGCTATCAACTCCAGCGAAATAACCAAACGACAATTTCGTGATATTGCCAGAATTTCAGGACTGATATTCGAAGGCTATCCAGGTCGTGGCAAATCCTCAAAGCAGATTCAATCGAGTAGTTCGCTAATATACGAAGTACTTGAAAACCATGATTCGAACAACGAATTACTGCATCAAGCGCGTCGTGAAGTGCTCGAAGCGCAACTTGAATTCCAACGTATCGAGACAACTTTAATTCGTATACAATCTCAGAAATGGCTATTCAATCGACCAGCACAACTAACACCTTTGTCGTTTCCGCTATGGGCCGAATCTTTGCAAAGCCAAACCATGTCGTCAGAGTCATTTCAAAGTAGAATTTCGCGCATGCTCAGCAAACTCGAATCAGCCATGGACAACACGCTCAATGCCTGATTTTGAAAGCCAGTGCTGTGCAACAATTTGCGCAGACGTACACTTGCTACTGCATCCTCAACGTGCGGCATTTTGGTCGGCAACGAAAACGCTTTTGGTGGCTGATGTTCATCTTGGCAAGGAGCAGGTGTTCGCGCGTGCAGGTAATCCAATTCCAGCAGGCCCAAGTGAAGCCGATATTGTTCGCCTTGATGAACTGGTATTGCAAAGTGGTGCTACTCGCCTGCTCATATTGGGTGATCTTATACATGCTCG
Source organism: uncultured Granulosicoccaceae bacterium (assembly GCA_964437945.1). Taxonomy (GTDB): domain Bacteria; phylum Pseudomonadota; class Gammaproteobacteria; order Granulosicoccales; family Granulosicoccaceae; genus Granulosicoccus. Next base: position 7,035 of record CAYTJF010000184.1, on the reverse strand, counting down.
CCCAAACCGTTCGGAACAGTGGCTTGACAAGTTCACATCGTTCCTCGATCAACATCAACAGCTCAGTGTTGAAGTCATTGCTGGCAATCACGACAAGCCGGAAGGTCAATTGCTGATCGATGATCGCGTTCACTGGCATTCAGAACCCATGCACGAGGGCGCGCTGGTGTTTCAACACGAACCCGGTACAGATACGCGTGGGCATGTGGTGTGTGGACATGTACACCCATGCTATCGGCTTACTGCCAGTCGAAATGATACGGTGCGAGCACCAGTATTCTGGCTCGGTCAACAGTATTCGGTTCTACCTGCTTTTGGTCAGTTCACCGGCGGGCATAACGTATCCCCGGCGAAGCATGATCGCTTATTCATGGTAGGACCGAACTGCGTTCTTCCGGTTTATGGGCCATCCGTGCAATCAATGGAACTTACACAATAGCTATGACACACAACATCTCGGCAGACTCAGATCTTTTTACCCATGGAATTGCAAGCTGGGCAAAGCAAGTTCGTGATAAGCGGTTCACGTTTGAACAAACCATTAACGCCTGTCTTGAACGAGCCAACGCGTGTGAGCAACTCGGTGCCTTCGAGTGCTTGGATGCAGATCGTGCCTGCACTACTGCAAAGGCTATGGACAAGCTGCTTGCCAGCGGACGCGACCTGGGTCCATTGATGGGTTTACCTGTCGCTATCAAAGACATCATGGTCGTGGATGGCTTACCTACAACCAATGGCTCAAACGCCAGCACTGCCCACTTGTCAGGCAGTGAAGGCTCTGTCGTGCAAACATTGAAAGCCGCTGGTGCCATTGTCCTGGGAAAAACCAAAACGGTGGAATTCGCCTTGGGAGCAACCGGTGTTAACGAGTCTCGCGGCACGCCGTGGAACCCGGTAGACCGCGAAACGCACCGTATTCCGGGTGGTTCCTCCAGCGGCTCGGCGGTTTCAGTGGCTGCTGGCATCGTGGGCTTGGGGCTGGGCACTGACACCGGAGGCTCAGTTCGAATTCCCGCCTGCTTCACAGGCATTGTGGGGCATAAAACCACCAGTGGTCGATGGCCCACAGATGGCATATTTGCATTGTCGCAAACGTTCGACTCGGTAGGTCCGTTGTGCCGCTCTATTGATGACGCCGCGTTGTTACACACATTAATGACCGGCGAATCGATCACGGTTAAACAATCACTGCACGGATTTCGATTCGGTGTACCAGACACCTTGTTTCTTGACGATCTGGATGAAAAAGTGGCTGCAGATTTTGATCGGGCCTGTGATGCGCTAGTTGCGGCAGGTGCCATTCGCTACGACATGGATTTTCCTGAAGTGGTGGAACGTTCCTACATCATGCCGGATATCATGGCTGCCGAACTTATAACCAATCTCACACCAGAATTGTTTAACGATATCAAGGCAGGCATGGATACGGTTACAGCGCAGCGTAGCGCCCATGGCATCAATGTAAGCGCGGTTGAATACATTGCCGCTCAACAACGTCGCCAGCAACTTAGCGACAAAGCGGTAGCCAGCTTTGACAATCTGGATTGCTGGCTGTCCCCGACATGTCCGTTTGTACCCATCGCATTGGCAGACATTGAGTCAGGGAAATTACATGATCGCGCGTTACTCGCATCGCGCAATACGCAACCTGGCAACATGCTCGGACTGTGCGCAATGTCACTACCCATGCACCAAAGTGGATTACCAACCGGCTTGCAAATCATGATGCCGGCCAATCAGGACAAAGCGTTGTTGGAAGTGTCCTATGCTATTGACAAGATCATAAATCAGGCCATCAGTGAGGCAGGATAAAAGTTCCCAGACTATATCAAATTACTGTCTATTCCCTTTTCACCGGATAAAACGTTCCACCTCGTGGAGAAGGTCCTTTTTTCTCAACGCTGATATAGCCCGTCACTTGATACACAGCTTTACTATCGGGTATGTTTAACTTGTCGCGGCGATTATGTGCCGCATCGTTTGCAAACAGAATATTGTTTGGCCCCGGTAGATCATGCCCAAAGGTAGGTGAGCCTGTCGCAATATTTGACCAAAAATGTACAAAGGGCAATTTACTCTGATTACCCTCTACCAAATTATTGCCATCATCGCCGTTATGAAAGTTCACGTCAACTTCAAAATTATTGCGATAGAGTACATTGTATTCAGCACCTAGTTGCACACTGATATGACGGATTTTACGAACCGTGTTGTTCGTAAACAGAATATGATCCCCCTGAATATCAACATAGCAATTACCGCCCTCGCCTTTATTGTAGCAACGATAAATATCATTTCCACGAATCGTTATATAAGCAGACCTATCGTCAGCCGCAATAGGATCGCTACCAGACTCCAATATAGTGGCATTCTGCACCCAAGAGTCCTTTGTGTTATCCATTCGTATCATACCGACGTACAAATTATCGTCCGAAATAACTTTTTTCGATAAATCACCGCGCTTTATTTTTACGTCGTTTTTCCATGGCCAGGCAGAATTGACCCTGGGTTCACCAAAATTATTCCGATCCAACGGCTCAAATCCAGGAACAGAATAAAACAGGGTCAGATTCTCTATCCCAGCCCCTGTTAGGTTTCGCATATGAATCGCCCATTTTTTGCTTTTAGGTCCTGTCCATGGGTTTCGCATTGTGACTTCCAAACGAGTCGCATCTCGATTCTCTCCACGCAGGATTACCTGGCTTTTCATGTTGATGGTCTGACCGATTCGATGCAGACCAGAGCGTAACACCACCACACCACCACCTTTTCGCGACGCTCGATCTATAGCCGCCTGTATATTTCCGCCTGGAGAAACAGTTTCGACAATACTCTGACTCGCTGCACACGGAACACCACCACGCACACCAGCCTTTACCCATTCACGTATTTGGGGATAACGCGAATCATCTCCAGCATTGTCAAATACCCATCCGGAATCTCCAATTTCCGGAATACCATTGCAATCCGGGGATTTGTTGGTGAGCGGAAAGAGCAGTTGTCTTTCGTAGCTGACACCATTATTCAGATTTGATTTGAACCAATATGCACCCCAGGGAGACAATGTTTGCTCACCTTGCAACACATCGAAACTTGCACTCGACGGGTTGTACCCAAACAACTGGAATTCAGCTAGATTCATTTCATAGGCTTGAGCTAACGTACACAATTTGCCCATTTGGCAGCCACCGGCCCGATTGGTCATAATTTTAAGCGCTGAGACTGGTATTGGTTCTAATCCTGAGTACCCTACCATTGCCCAATTGGATACACCAGAATCTGCAATGTCCACAGTGAGAAACCGGTCATTGCGATCTCCCAATCCTAGCTTTCCAACGGGTTCAGCGCTGCCGGCTGGCATGCGTAGAGTCACATCTTTACCTGTTAGTTGCACAATCCAATAACCGACACCTGGCAGCAGATCATCGGAGAGTGCTAACCTGACATAACTATTGTTATCCGGATCAAACGAAAATACGCTCCACTGAGTTGGATACTCGGCTTCCCCAAAATCATCGGCGAAGACGCTTTGCAATGAGCTACTGCCTACTGGCGGTGCTCCAGGCAAACTTATTTGATGCCATTGGTTCGAGGGTAATAAGTATGGGCTGTTAGGATCTGCCTTCAGATTGTTTGAAATACAAAGGCCGATTAACAGCGACAACGCCAGTGCCGCTATTTGCAACTTGCTATGTTGATGCCAATCATATCGACAAGGACAATTCTTACAGCGGTGAAAATGTGTAGTCCGAGGTAACAATTCCATTGTTAAAAAACCTTATTTTTAAAGTAGCTCAACCGCTGTTAAAATTCATTTCGGTGTGTACAGCACCCTCAATGTTGTAGCAGTTTCTTGTCTATCGGGTTGACAAAACTAACAATTTATTCGTCTGTAGTCGGTTAAAACATCGTAATGTTAAAATAGAGTCGTAGCAGCAAATCTAATTTCGCCGATCAAGAAAAAACTCCTTCAGTAGGTGTGCGCAATCCTCAGCCAGCACACCTTCGGTTACCGCAACGCGGTGCATTGCAGTTGGTTCAGCCAATGATTCGTTAATACTGACTACTGCACCAGTGCGCGGTTCGCGTGCCCCAAATACCAACCTTGCAACGCGCGCATGTTGCAAGCAGCCGCAACACATCAAACAGGGTTCCAAGGTCACGTACAGTGTTGCTCCAGTCAATCGATGGTTTGATAATTGTTTGGCAGCGTCTCTCAATGCCAGCACTTCTGCGTGCCCACTGGGGTCGCAAGATGCAATAGTTTGATTACCAGCTTTGCCTACAATAATATCGTTAAGCACAACAACCGCACCTACCGGCACTTCATTCGTTAAGGCTGCTTGTTCTGCCAGCACCAATGCTTCACGCATAAACCTAATATCAGATTGTTGTTGTAGCGTTGGACTGGTCATATCATCCGCAGTTGGTTTACGCGCAGACAATCAAAGTCTGGAACAATAGATAAGATCAGGTACGTAAGCTTTGCACATAAAAAGGCAAAAAGAAAATTAATCCCGACGTGTGGTTGGTTAAAAAAGAACGCTGTGCCGAGTGTCGATATGCATGAGGGGAGATGTAGGAAATTTCACTCGCGCAATATTTTGGCCCCGTCTTGGAAAAATTCAAGGCAGGGCCATAGGTCAGCCATTCGCAGATCTTATGCAGTGGTTGCAGCTTCTCCAGCTTCGACCGCTTTCATACTGAGGCGAATACGCCCTTGCTTATCCACTTCGAGAACTTTAACGGTAACCATCTGCCCTTCTGACAACGCATCAGCCACGTTTTGTACACGCTCCTCAGATATTTGCGAGATATGTACAAGACCATCTTTTCCAGGCAAGATATTAACGAACGCACCAAAGTCCATGATCTTCTGAACTTTACCCTCGTAAATGGTGCCAACTTCAACGTCTGCTGTGATCAGCTCAATGCGACGTCGTGCTTCTTCACCAGCAGCACGATCACTTGAAGCGATCTTGATCAGACCATCATCACCGATATCGATAGTCGCACCGGTTTCTTCGGTTAGTGCGCGTATAACAGCTCCGCCCTTACCGATGACCGCAGCGATTTTTTCAGGGTCGATTTTCAATGTGATGAAACGCGGAGCATGTTGTGACAAATCACTGCGCGCTTCACTCAAATTTTTCGCCATTTCGCCGAGTATAAATATTCGGCCCTCTTTGGCTTGTGCCAAAGCGGTCTCCATGATGTCTCGAGTGATACCGGTGATTTTGATATCCATCTGCAAAGCAGTGATACCTTCAGCTGTTCCTGCGACTTTGAAATCCATGTCGCCCAGATGATCTTCATCTCCGAGTATGTCGCTCAATACCGCATGACCGTTGTCTTCTTTGATGAGCCCCATAGCAATACCAGCAACCGGTGCTTTTAACGGCACACCCGCATCCATCAGTGCCAGAGACGTTCCACATACAGAAGCCATTGAACTTGACCCGTTTGACTCTGTAATTTCTGATACAACACGAATGGTGTACGGAAAATCCTCTTCGTCCGGCATAACTGCCTGAACACCACGCTTGGCTAACTTACCGTGACCAATTTCTCGTCGCTTAGGTGAGCCAACGAATCCGGTTTCACCCACACTGTACGGAGGAAAATTGTAGTGCAGCATGAATGCCATTTTGGTTTCACCCGAAAGCGCATCAATGATTTGAGCATCACGGGTGGTACCTAATGTGGCCGTAACAATCGCTTGGGTTTCGCCGCGAGTAAACACAGCAGAACCGTGTGTACGAGGTAGTACGCTTGTGTGACAACTGATCGCTCGAACCGTTGAGTTGTCTCGTCCATCAATACGAGGTTCACCAGCAATTACACGGCTACGAACAATCGACTTTTCCAAAGAGCCGAATGCTTTCTTTACATCGTCTCTTGAATAACCCTCTTCGCCTTCGCCAGCAGCAACCGCTTCGATTGCCTTATCGCGCGCGGCCCCTACAGCGGCCTGGCGTTCCATTTTATCGGCAACAGTGTAAGCGGCAGTCAGATCAGCTTTAATGACGTCGCTAACCTTGCCACCCAGCACATCATCAGTTGCCGGTGCCTGCCAATCCCATGACGGCGTTCCAACCTCGGTTGCCAGTTGATTGATGGCTGTGATGGCTGTTTGCATTTGATCGTGGCCAAACATGACCGCATCGAGCATGACCGATTCGGACAGCACGTTGGCTTCAGACTCAACCATCAACACCGCATCGTCGGTACCGGCAACAACCAGGTCCAGCTCTGAGGTTTCCATTTGTTCCAAAGTTGGGTTTAATACATAAGCACCTTCGACATAGGCAACACGTGCACAACCAATAGGTCCGGCGAACGGAATGCCTGAGCAGGCAAGTGCAGCAGAGGCACCTAACATGGCAGGAATATCAGCCGATATTTGTGGGTCCAAAGACATGACGGTGGCAATAACCTGCACCTCATTCATGAAGCCTTTTGGAAATAATGGGCGTAGCGGGCGATCAATCAGGCGCGAGATAAGAGTTTCACTCTCCGCCGGTCGACCTTCCCGCTTAAAAAATCCACCCGGAATTTTACCCGCAGCGTATGTCTTTTCCTGATAATTAATGGTTAGCGGGAAGAAGCTTTGGCCTGGATTAGCTTCCTTACGACCAACAACGGTGACCAACACAACTGTGTCGCCCATACTGGCAACAATCGATGCTGTTGCCTGACGAGCGATCTCGCCCGTTTGCAGAGTTACGGTGTCGGCACCGTACTCAAAAGTTTTTGAATAAGCAGTCACTGGAAATTCCTTTGCGTTTGTGGGCGACTAGCGGCGGAGGCCGAGACGCTTAATCAGATTCTGGTAACGAGTTGAATCTTTGCGGTGCAGGTAATCCAGCAATTTTCGACGTTGGTTAACCATGCGCAACAAGCCTCGACGGGAATGATGGTCGTGCTTGTGGGCTTTAAAGTGATCGGTAAGGTGTACTATACGTGCGGACAATAATGCAACTTGAACTTCCGGTGACCCTGTGTCCGTAGAGTCGATCTGGTGTTCTTTGACAA
>CAYTJF010000183.1:0-12454 GCA_964437945.1 uncultured Granulosicoccaceae bacterium | reverse complement strand
GTGCGTTGAGGAGCTGAGGTTTCAGTTCGGTGCGGTCTAGTTGAATGGGGTTTGATGAAGGTTAACGAGAACGTAGTCATCAAGCGTTGGTTACCGGATAGTTTCACGAAGGCGACTGCTTGTCGTGGACGAGGTCGTGCTTGGGCCTGGTTGAAGTTGTAGTTCTAGTATTCTTAATCGTATTCGTAGTACTTGCAGGTCTCAGATTGCCTGGACGGTCGGCTATATTAATTTCACGTCGGACGCCGTTCTCGGTCAAATCATAAGAGACTAATATTCAGCCGAGTATTATTTAATGCGAACCTCGTCTTCACAATAATCAATATGGGCAGGAAATTAAAACTCGTCGCTAATTTATAACTCCAGGAATGTTGTTTTCGTCCATCGCCACAATCTGGTTCCATTCATATCGTGGTTTAAGATATAGTCAAATTAGGGAAAACCCCCAGTGTGAGTCCAGTAAACACGTCTTGTCATTGACGGGTTCGCACCAACTTAACTATCAGGAGCACAACCGTGAAATTGATATCAATAGCTCTACGCGCAGTGAGATTAAGCGTAGCGGCAAGTTTGCTGCTTGTGGGTACGGCTCAGGCCGAATCCGTGCTGCGTGTAAACATGCATTCCGATTTGAAAATAGTCGATCCGATTTGGACAACGGCTTACATGTCCAGAAACTATGGCTACATGGTGTACGACACCTTGTTTTCAATCGACACCAGTGGAACCGTTCAGCCACAAATGATCGATACGCACACTATTTCCGAAGACGGACTAACTTATGATTTCACATTGCGCGAAGGATTGATGTTTCACGACGATCAACCTGTCACTAGCGCCGATGTCATTGCATCTTTAGAACGCTGGGGTGCAAAAGATGCAATGGGTCAAAAAATGATGACATTTGTGAGTGAAATGAGCGCTACCGGTGATAACAGCTTCCAGTTCAAACTCAATGAACCCACTGGTTTAATTTTACAAGCCCTTGGTAAGCCATCGTCCAATGTCCCGTTTATCATGCCAGAGCGCATTGCGGCTACTGACCCAGGTGAGCAAATAACCGAATATATTGGCAGCGGACCGTTTGTATTTCTTGAAGATGAGTGGAAACCTGGCGATAAAGCAGAATTTGCCAAGTTTGAAGGGTATGTACCCAGAGACGAGCCGGGTGATGGTCTTGCAGGCGGCAAAGTCGTTAATGTTGACAAAGTAGTGTGGCAAGTTATCCGCGATCAGCAGACCAAAATGAATGCGTTGTCTAAGGGTGAAATTGATGTTATCGAAGCCCCTGCTCACGACTTATTACCGTTAATGGAAGAAGATGAAAACATTCAACTGGTTGATCTGAATCCGTTTGGAAACCAATACACGTTTCGTTTTAATCAACTGCATCCTCCGTTCGATAACCCAAAAGTTCGTCAGGCGTTGATGTACGCTTTTGATCAGGAAGAATTTTTGTACGCAGCTATCGGAGATGAAAATTACTTCAAGCTGTGTAAAGCCATGTTTATATGTGATACACCCATCGACACCGAAATTGGATTTGAAGACAAACTCCAGGGCAATATAGAAAAAGCCAAAGAGTTGCTTGAGGAGTCCGGTTATGACGGTACGCCTGTACTGCTTATGCATCCAACTGATTTGGCAGTTCTCGAACCCCTGCCACCAGTGGCCAAGTCTATTATGGAAAAAATAGGCATGACCGTTGATATGCAAGCGATGGATTGGCAAACACTGGTTGGCCGTCGCAATAAGCAGGAAGCGCCTGCCGATGGTGGATGGAATGCTTTTATCACCTCATGGAATTCGGTTGATAACGCCAGTCCACTAACCACTCCGTTTTTGAATGCAGCCTGTGACAAAGCGTTGTTCGGTTGGCCGTGCGACGAAGAGATTCAATCCTTGCGAGATGAATTCTCACGTGAACCTGACGCTACAGCCCAGTTTGCCATCGTAGAGAAAATACAACAGCGTGTTGCAGAATCTCCGACTCATGTGCATCTTGGTCAGTGGTATCAGCCCCATGCAATGACGGCGAATGTGTCAGGTGCGCCGGTATCTCCCGTGCCTGTATTCTGGGGATATACCAAGGCCGAGTAAGTATTAATTAATCACCAATCCGCTGGCACCTTATGAGTTAACGTGTAAGGTGCCAGTTTGTATCTGAAACACACATAATCAATTCAACTATGTGGCCCTTCCTGATAAAAAGAATATTAGCAGTCATTCCTGTGCTGCTAGTTGTTGCTATCATTGTTTTTCTCATGCTGAGGCTAACACCTGGAGACCCTGCATCAAATATTGCTGGTGAATCAGCCACCACCGACGATATAGCGAAGTTACGAGTACAACTTGGCCTGGAAGAACCGCTGCCAGTACAATTCGGCATTTATATAAAAAATCTACTGCGTGGAGATTTTGGCGAATCGTTTTACTACAAGCGATCTGTCATTTCCATGATCGGTGACAGCGTTGAACCAACGTTGTCGTTAGCATTATTCACTATTGTGATCGCCTGCCTTATAGCGGTGCCGTTTGGGACCCTGGCAGCCTTTAAGCAAGGCTCATGGTTAGACCGGGCAGTCATGGGATTTTCAGTCGTCGGTTTTTCAGTTCCGGTATTCGTGATCGGCTATGTTCTTATCTATTTCTTTTCCGTAAAACTAGATTGGTTCCCTGTGCAAGGCTATCAACATCTGAGCGAAGGTGTTGGTGGGTGGGCGTATAGATTAATTCTCCCATCGCTAACGTTATCTGTGATATTCATTGCATTAATAGCTCGTATGACAAGAACCAGCGTACTGGAAGTCTTAAACGAAGACTACATTCGCACAGCAAAAGCTAAAGGATTGTCGCAAACACGAGTGTTGCTAAAGCATGCGCTACGCAATGCAGCCGTGCCAATTGTAACCGTCATTGGCATTGCTATTGCCATTCTAATGAGTGGTGTGGTCGTGACAGAAAGTGTGTTTGTTATTCCAGGTCTTGGGTCTTTGACTCTGGATGCTATTCAGGGTCGGGATTACCCAACAGTGCAAGCATTGATCATCCTGTTTTCTGTGGTGTATGTCATGATCAATCTATTTATTGATTTGATCTACACCATTCTTGATCCTCGGATTCGATACTAACGTTATGCAAACAGATCAATTCAATGTTAGTGAGAGTCTTGTAGAACAATCAGTTGAAGGTGAAAACGTTCGGGAGCAAGCTTCGTTGTGGCGCAGGCTTATTCGCAGCCCCAGCGTTATCATTGGTGGCCTACTTATACTGTTTATCATCTTGCTCGTTCCATCAGCATCGCTACTAACTTCACTCGATCCAACCGAGATTAACCCTCGAAGTAGAAATAAGCCGCCGGGTGCGGAGATGGTAATAAAGAATGATGCTGGTGAGCGTTATGCCTTAACGGCACACATGGGAACTGACAAACTGGGTAGAGACGTATTCACACGTGTTATATACGGTGCGCGGGTGTCGTTGATTGTTGGTATCTCGGTTGCCGTTATTAGTGTTGCGGTGGGCTTGTTTATCGGCCTTATCGCAGGCTATTTTAGATGGGCCGATGCTGTGTTAATGCGAATTATGGATGGCTTGATGGCAATCCCTGCAATATTGCTGGCCATTGCTCTGGTTTCATTGTCTGGGGCCAGTTTGTTTACGGTCATAATAGCCATAGTCATCCCTGAAATACCGCGGGTTGTTCGGCTGGTTCGCTCTATCGTGCTGTCTATTAGAGAGGAGCCTTATGTGGAAGCGGCTATCTCTGTTGGAACACCAACTGCAAAAATACTGTATCGGCATGTATTACCGAATACCATCGCACCTCTAATTGTTCAAGGCACATTTATTTGCGGGTCGGCAATATTGTTGGAGGCCATACTCAGTTTTCTGGGGGTTGGCGTGCCGCCTGAGATACCTACCTGGGGTAACATCATGGCTCAAGGTCGTGATCTTTTTCAGATACACCCGCACAATATATTTTATCCAGGCATATTTCTAACCCTGACAGTGCTTGCAATCAATATGCTCGGTGATGGTTTACGCGACACGATCGACCCGCGCATGTCCAGAGAGATGTAATCGCAATTATGGTTACAGCGAATCAAAATCAAGATTTTTCAGAACCAGTACTGGCTGTTGAAAACCTGACGCTTGGTTTGCCTAAAAATGCTGATCGTCGATATGCAGTTGATGACGTGTCTTTCAGTGTGTCGCCAGGCGAGGTTGTCTGTTTAGTTGGAGAATCCGGTTCTGGAAAATCAGTTATTGCGTTCGCTATTATGGGGCTATTGGCAAAAGCGCTAACTGTTGAATCCGGGGCAATCAAACTATCTGGTGAAAATCTTTTGCAGTGTGACGAGAAACGTCTGCGTACGTTGCGTTGCACTCGCATGGGAATGATTTTTCAAGAACCCATGACTGCATTGAACCCTGTAATGACTTGTGGTGAACAGATTGATGAAGTATTGATGGAGCACACTGAGCTACCGGCAAACGAACGAAAAGATAAAGTGTTGTCCATGATCGCCGAGGTTTCTTTGCCAGAGCCAGAGCGAATGTACCGATCCTACCCGCATCAGCTATCCGGTGGTCAACGGCAACGGATCATGATTGCCATGGCGCTAATTTTGGAACCGGAGTTATTAATAGCTGATGAACCCACTACAGCGCTCGATGTGACGACCCAGGCGCAGATACTGAAACTCATTAGAGAGTTGCAGAGCGTGCGGAAAACTGGCGTTCTGTTTATCACACACGACTTTGGTGTGGTTGCAGAACTGGCCGACAAAGTGGCGGTGTTGAAGCAAGGGCAACTAGTTGAAATAGACAGCACACGCAAAGCATTGTCAGCTCCGCAACACCCATATACTCGAATGTTAATAGCTTCAGTTCCGAAGCACGAGCCGCCTGTTAAAGATCCGATTGCGCGCGACGCCGCTGTAATTTTAAGAACAGAAGGATTAAACAAGCGTTACGTTAGCCGTACATTCACATTGGGTAAAACCGAAGTAGTTGCGGCTTCTGATATCTCCATAGAAATTAAGAAGGGCGAAACACTGGGTATTGTTGGAGAATCTGGTTCTGGAAAATCAACTGTTGCGCGATGCATAACCCGATTGATTGATGTTAGTGAAGGCAAGATACTGCTCACTGGAACTGACATAGCACAAGCGCCTCAACGAGATTTACACAGTATGAGGCGCAAGGTGCAAATCATTTTCCAAGACCCATACCGCTCATTAAATCCTCGTCGTACCGTTGGGCAATCGATTATTGAGGGCCCTATGAACTATGGAAAATCTCGTGAAGAGGCAGTGCATGATGCTAGAGAATTAATGTCCCTGGTCCAGTTGAACCCGGATGGTTTAGATCGCTACCCGCACCAATTCTCTGGTGGGCAACGACAGCGAATTTGTATTGCGCGTGCTTTGGCTATGGAGCCTGAGTTACTGGTGGCTGATGAAGCCGTATCTGCTTTAGATGTGTCTGTTCAGAAGCAAGTGCTGGAACTGTTAGGTCAGGTGCGTGACAGAATGCAATTAGCCATGTTGTTTATTACGCACGATTTACGCGTTGCCGCGCAAATCTGTGATTCAGTGGCTGTAATGTCCAAGGGTGTAGTAGTGGAGCACGAGTCAGCAAAAGAGCTGTTTTCAAATCCACAACATGAATACACCAAGGCTCTGTTCGACGCCGCACCTGGACGGCATTTTAAGTTTGCTGAACTTACATGATCAGCTTATGTGATCATAATGTAGCCAATAAACCCGCCATCAACTTTCCTCGCTGAACCAAAGAGTCAACTTCAATGTGCTCATTGAGTGTATGTAATCCTTCACCCACAACACCCAATGAATCCAGTGAGGCTATTCCCATAGCACCGGTGAAGTTCGCGTCGGAGCCTCCTCCAGCCATACTGGCTTCCAATGGCATGCCCAGGTCTTTTGCTAGCGCTGCTGCGTGTTGATGCAGCGCTTTGCAGGCCTCATTTGGCTCCCAAACAGGGCGGGTTACGCCGCGTTCAACCTTAAAGCGAACCGCATCAGCAGCAGATTCGTTTGAAGTGTTATCCAAAGCCAGCAAGCGAGCAACGCCATCGTCCAGGTCCGATTGTTTTTTGGCCATCGACAAAGCCTGAGCTTTGCAACTTGAGGGTACGCAGTTAACCCATTGTCCACCACTGATTACACTGACCGAGAATGTGCAGTCATCACCTGTCATGTCTTCAATCTCGATTATTCTTCGTGCCATCTCTTTCACTGCAGAGTGACCAAGCCGCGGGTCCACGCCGGCGTGGACTGGTTTTCCAATGGCTTCAAGATTGAATCGGGCGATTGCGTAGCGACCCCATACAACACCACCACCTTTGGTCGCTGGTTCAGGGACTAGTACAAACTTATTCTGGCTGGCAGTTGTTTCTATTAATTCACGGGTAGCCGGGGTACCGATTTCTTCATCTGGTGTGAATAGTACGGTCAGTGGAAGCCGGGTTTGGATGCCGGCTGCTTTCAGTTGTCGAATGGCTTCCAAAGTCAGGTAATTTCCGCCTTTCATGTCTTGAATGCCAGGACCCCAACATTTTGATCCTTCGTGCCTGAAAGGTAGTACATCCAGCGTGCCCACTGGATGAACCGTATCCAGATGACCGGAAATAAGGATGCCCGGTTTACCTGCATCGGCGTGAGGAAAACTTGCTCGTACACTGTCGCCTAACCCCAAGCGTCCTGGTATACGTTCAATGCTTGCGCCCATGGCAACCAGATCGTAGCTAACCAGATCGACCATCCGATTAACGGCGCTGGCATCGTATGTTGGACTTTCACATTCTATCCAGGGCTTTAAACCCTGCAGCATATTCAGCGCATCAAACGGTAAATTGTTAAAGTCCATTTTCTATACCCCTGTGCGTTGTTCAATCAATTTTGCATAGATCGATGCGCCGACAGGCAACATACTCTCATCGAGTATGAATCCCTCATTATGCAGTGGTAGGGTGCCTTCGTGGCCAACAGTACAATAAGCACCAGGTATCACGCGAAGCATGTCAGCAAAATCTTCTGAGCCGGTGACAACGTCTGGAGTAACGCTTACGTTGTCTTTGCCTACCACATCAGAGGCGATGTCGAGCAACACGTGAGACAAAGTTTCATCGTTAACCAGTACATCGAACACTTCACGAATGTTTAAGTCAATTTCAATACCATAACTCGCGGCTGTTCCGTCGCATAAGTCTTTCATGCGTTGACGAACCTTATTGGCAAGCTCTGTATCGAAATAGCGCATGGTGCCGGAAATTTCGCATTCACCGGGAATAACGTTATAAGCAGCGCCTGCATGAATCTGCGTTACAGATAATACTAACGGTGAAATAGGTGGCGTGTTTCGGCTGACGATGGTTTGTAATTGTTGTACCAGTGATGCGCCAATCACGATAGGGTCGATGGATTCATGCGGCATGGCAGCGTGTGAACCAGACGCCTTGATTGTTATATCAAAAAAGTCTGCCCCTGCCATTGCCTCGCCAGGTTTTACCCCCACTTGTTCTGGCACACCATTGGGGTAGTTGTGCATACCATAAATTTCATCACACGGAAAACGATCGAACAAGGCATCAGCAAGCATGGCTCTGGCACCTCCCAAACCTTCTTCTGCTGGCTGGAAAATAAAGACAGCCTTACCGCTGAATTGTCGAGTCTCGGCTAAGTAGCGAGCCGCACCCAGTAGCATGGCAGTGTGAGCGTCATGGCCGCACGCATGCATAACGCCTGGATTTTTTGATGCAAAGGGCAGGTTGGTTTGTTCTTGAATTGGCAATGCATCCATATCGGCTCGTAGCCCGATTGTGCGACCGGGTCCGTTACCCTCCAGTACGCCAACCACACCTGTTTTGCCAATGCCGGTGTGTACCTGTATTCCCCATTGGGCTAATAAATCAGCCACGATACCCGACGTTCGGGTTTCTTCCATGCCCAATTCAGGGTATTCATGGAAGTCGCGTCGATAACTGGTTATATCTTCAGCCAATTCGGCAATGCGGTCTATGACGGGCATGTGTTTATCTCCTTATCGGTAAGAGTTGAAGGTATAAAAAGTAACCACTATTAGCTAAAACGTGTAATGCCGAAATTCGGACGCAGATGGCTGCGCGTCGCTGACCCATAGTTCCATATTTGACAAGTTCATGACAACCCCGGCGACCGTTTCTATTTGGGCTATTGGTGGTAAATTTTCATTGGCAAACCGGCAAATGGATTCCTGGCCGTTAGAGGTGTCGCTTAACAGCGATTGTATATCGTTTAAATTGTGCAGTGATGGCAAGTTGCTCTGTGCTGTGTGCAGCCGTGCAACGGATGAAAGTGCAGCAGCTTGTTTGGCTTCGTTTGCTACCAGGGCCGTATGTAGAAAGTGATTGGTGTGGCATAGTGTGTTGTCATCTGCGGCCAAAACTTGCACGCCATGGGGTGATAATTCTAAATTTGCCATTGCACCAGATTGGTCAGCAATCATAACGTTGCTGGAGCTTGCGAATTGTGTAGCGCTAACCAGTGCTGCAGCTTGCTCTACGGTTTCGCAGTCGAGTAAAACGCGCAACAAAAAATGCACCGGTAAGCCAGGCTTGTCGCCATCATCCACTGAGCGCAAAATGTTTAAACACACGCCGAATCCGTTTTGGTTTAGTCCAATTTTTGCCAGCATGCCCGCCTCGGTGACAGTAATAAACTGTTCACCTCGCTCATTTTTGGCGCGCACCACAATGAGGGCTTCTCTTTGTAACCCAATCCAATCCCAGTTTTGTGCAAGCCAAACCGGTTTACTGCTGCCACGATTAAATGCGAAGGATGTGCATTCACTGGCATCAACATCGGCACTACTGAATGTCTCATTTTTGCTGACCAGTTTGCTGACCAGCGCTCTTGCCAGAAAGTCGGGTGGTAAAATTTCTGTTCGGCAGTTGAGTGTGAACAAGTCAGCCATATCAAATCCGCTGCCAATTGCCATGCCATTTAATTCTTCATATAAGTCCGGGTAGCTTGACTCAATTAATGTCTGATAATTAGACGCCATGCTCAAGGCTTGCTGCCACGATATATCGCACAGCTCGAACGTCTGGCGATAAACCGATAGTGAGTGCGCTATTTGCCTTTTACTTGCCTGTCCTATCTGCACACCACGAGTGTAAGGATCGCCTGCAACATCAATAAACGGGAGTTGGTTATTCATACGGAGAACGCTCCTTGTGTTCAAAATGCGGTTGCTGATTCAATCAGTCAATGCAACCCTAGGGTATCTCAGTATCAGTAATAAAACAGATATAAAATAGAGGACGCGGGTTTTATATATTCAGAATTGGACCCATTTTGCTCTTTTAATGAGATTGCAAAGGGTGAGCCAAAGAAAACAAAATAAGAGCTAGTCTTTATTGGTTTGCTCACGCTAGTTTGTTAATCAACTCTGGAAACATATTCTCAGTCTCTTTACGCGAGTTATAGCGATATTCAAATCCTTTAGCGTACTTCGCCATATGCTTTTCAGAGGCATGCACGTGTGTACTGTCAAAGTGCGAGCTTTACTTTTTTGGTTGATAGGAATTAACGAGACAAGGTCACGCATACACGTTGCAGTTGTGCGCTGCTAATGATGTATTGCCCGGATTGACCGCTTTGTAGCTCACCTTCGGCCAAAGCGATAGCCAATTTGTCATCGTTGTCTGGCAAATACCCAACACAGTAGGTTAGTGAAGCAGGGTTGTTATCGGGCTCGGGAATTTGTGTGCACATTGAGCCAAGTGGTAAAGGCTGCGATACAAGGCCAGTAAGCATAGATGCAGACGCAAGCTCTTCGGCACCGACTGTGATTGGACGCTCCGGGTTGAGGCATTGATCAAGCGACACGGCTCCGGTAAAAAGTACGGGACCATTTTCCTCGACGAGAATATTTGCTGCAGAGTTTTCCGTGCTATTAAATATTGCCGAGAGCGCTGGTTCGTTAAAAATGGTCAATCCGGACGTTGTTTCATTGGTGAGGGTATATTCAAACTCCAGTCTCTCATCAGACCATTGAGTGATATTTGTCTTCAGAATGATGGGACCATCAGATACTGATTCTGTGCTGGAATCGCTCATTGAATTCACTGTTTCGCTGTTGTCATTACCGCAGCTGGTTAGCGTTACGAAGACAAGCAAAATAATTGAAACAGACAATTTTTCCAATGGTGCCTTCAATATTGTATGCATCAGTTAGTCTTCGTGTGTCTACGTTAGTGAAGTAAGTTTACCGTAATCAATGATCATGATCATGATCGTGGTCATGTTCATGCTCAGGGGTAGTTGTAGTGGTAGTTGTAGTTGTGCTTCTTGGTCTTAGATAGCTTGGACGGTCGGCTATCCCAAGCTCACGTCTGAAACCGTTCTCAGTTAAGTCAAAATGATGGCCAGGTACGATTCTTTCCGCTGTTCTCGGATCGCCATCGTGATCGACTGCCAGCCCCACAGCTTGTCTTTCGGTGTTTGAAAGATAATAAGTGGTGCCATCATCGCGAGTTAGTTGTCGTGAATCGGCAGGATCGTCACCATTCTCGTAAGTACCGTTAAGCCCAGTTCCAGTTACCATGTTGTAGGCGTGGGCAAATTCATGGAACAGAACAGCAATAGGTGGCTTCTCGTCGAATCCGACTCGTGTTTTATTGTAGGAAGGGTTATAGGATACTGTTGAGTCTCCGCCAGTTGCACGATCTTCGCCAAAGTTTCTTTTCCAGTCAGCGCCATTGGCACTAGCAAAACCATTGTCCACACCGATCAATTCCTTTACGGTTACGGAGTTACCCGTGTTGGCTGCCTCATCGTCCAATGCATTTAGCATTGCGTTACCTGTGCGAGTTGCCCGAAGTGTTTCAAGGTCGTCATTTACACGTGTCTCAAATTCATCTGATGATGTTGATGTCGGGTCGGTTTCAATTGTTATGGATGATCCAGCTGCAGAATCTATGGTCCGACGGGTTACTGTAGCACCGGATGGTGCAGTTACAGTTTCACCAAATTCTGCAATCACATTGTCGTCGTCGTCGAGATTGCTGTATTGATCGTCCCCTGATGCGCCGATCAAGGTGTCAGCACCGCTGCCACCGTCCACGTTGTCATCCCCACGACCACCAGAAATAACATCGTCGCCTGTTTGTCCGAATGCCAGATCGTCGCCGCTTCCTGTGTCAATGTAGTCATTGTTGGAACCGCCTACAAGGATGTCCTCATTGTTACCGCCATACATCGCATCACGACCGGTGCCGCCAAACATAACGTCGTTACCGTTTCCGCCCGACTGGTAATCGTGTCCGGCGCCGCCAATAATGATATCTCCGCCATTACGGCCTTCCAGGTTATCGTTGCCTTCACCGCCAAGGATGATGTCGCTGCCACTGCCACCGACGATAGTATCGGTGCCTTTTCCACCAGCTATTACTAGGGATTCTGTTACTGACTCATCAACTGTGATTGCATCATTTCCATCACCACCGACAATGACTATCCGATCTACCGTCGCTGGGTCGATTCGTTGGGTACCACCCGGTGTACCATCACTAATAACTATCATTTCACCATCCATCGTGACATCGATTTCGCCGCTGTCTGATTGGTAGGTTGGCGTGTTGGTTAGATCCTGTGCCCAGTTTTCTATGGTTTTCTCAGAGTCAATCACTCGTTGTGCAAAACCACTTTGCCAGTCACCTTGAATACTGGGAGTGTGCAGCGTTGGTCTTGGAAAGTTAAATGGTCCGACCGGCCTGCTGTCAAAGGTGATCGTTGGTTTGCGCTCTGTCATGGCGAGCACGATTGCCGCGTTAAGATCTACACCAGGTTCGTTATTCAACTCATCAACGCGTGCATTCACGGCAGGTTGTTCCCATGGCAACTGCTCTACCTTCTCAAGCGTTTCTTGCGGTTGCCCACCAGCCACAGAAGCAGCTATGCCATTGAGTCTATTCTGGTTGTCGATTGCTTTGTTATAACTGATATCTTGCACTTGGGCACGACCGACTATTGTAGTGTCGTAGGCGCTGGGGTCTGGGTTGCCGGTGAATTCAGTGATAGCGTCGTCCCGTTCAGCTCTCAGCTTGTCTAGCGTTCCATCAGCAGGTTCACCATTTTGCTCGAAGTCATGAATCTGTTCATTCAGGTCTTGAATTGTGGAATCAGCTAATGCTGAACTAAGTGCAGTCGCTAAGCCCGGAATTTTGCCTAAAGGTTTAGAAGCGGCCTCGCCGATTTGAGCTTTGTTAGCTCTATTTACCAGGGACGTTTGATTATTGACTTGCATCGTTTCTCATCCTTTTAAAACGTGGGGAAGTTATCATTGACAATTAATAGGTTACACGCTTGGCGCAAATGCACAATTAGGGGATACCCTAATGGCACTTACTTAAGCGTTAAGAGATTGAGTTAAAAAAGAAAAAGGC
>CAYTJF010000182.1:0-12472 GCA_964437945.1 uncultured Granulosicoccaceae bacterium | reverse complement strand
GCTGTCGCGTTGGACTGGTTTTACCAGTACGCTTGCTCATTGAACCGCTTTCGGAACCGCTTTCGGAACCGCTTTTTCCTTGAGTACTCACGGATTACGAAATTTTAATCTGCCATTTTCTGCTAAAAATACGAAAACCTCGCCCTGCAAACAGTTTAATCCACACACTCACTATTTGACTACATATGTAATCACAACTATGCAGTACTTAGCACAAACCCTGCAATATTACACACAATTTCACTTGACACGCGCTGGTTCAACCATCAAACACGCTCCCCAAACGAAAGCAATCGATTTATTCGACAAACCGATACTGAGTTGAACAAAACCTCACCGCAAGAAATCGAGTAGACAGCGAACGTCAATAATACCGCAAACGTCGTGAATGCATCGAATTCTCCAGCTCACACACTATTTTGAACTATCGCTTTACCGTTGACTGTTTCTATTAAGGTTTGTACGCTTCTGATATCAAAACTCGTTTCACAGGTCACAACATTACCCAGTTCAAGCGGTACGGTCGCCTGTCGCGAAGGATTTCCAGGCGATTTAATTCAGTGGACTCAACGAGGTGGTTCAGAATACGCTACCCGACAAACAAACAGCACAAAGTAGCTTGAGCGCGAGTGATACATCAGACAAGGGCTGAACGTTCTTGCTTACGTTTTTGCAAAAAGAAGTAAACCGTGACCAACTCTCCTACTATGACAAAAAGTAAAGCTAAGTGGGTATTGCCTAACCAATAGCCGGTGATAAACATGCCGGTCAAGGAAATCACACAAGCGACACAACCGACACACATCAGGAAACTAAATTGCATGCTTACCACAAAATACTGGCCTATCCAAAAGCGATACATAGTAATCAACAGAATGGCTACCCAAATCAGCAGATACAACTTGACTTCGCTGTAGTCGGGCACGAACCGATCGAGTAAACCAGTAATGTGCGCACTGTACAGAGCTGCCAGATACAGAGCCGTAAACGCCATGTTTTTGCGACTCAAACTGGAGATTTTGTTAACAAGGTTATCGAGTGTCTCGTTCTTGAAGATACGTCTCAACGTTGGCGTGGTACTGTTAACGAGCCCCTGATTGATCACGACCACCGGCATCACCAACAGACGCGCAAGACTGAAGTAGCCAGCCACCAATGGCCCACCAACCCACATTAGAAACGGGTTCATACTTTGGTTCTGCGTCCAGGTAACAACCAACCCCACCAATCGATACCGACTCTGCGAAAAGAATTGCAAGAAGATCGACCATACGTAGCGCCAACCCAACCACTGTGCATCTCTGGTATCGTTAAGGCAGATTCGGTTACTAAGTACGCTGATCGCAAGGCTGCAACTAAATACCAGAAAAACAGCAGAGACTGCCCGCTCGGCATCGATTTTTAACAAGATCCACAACAAGCCAAGGCATACACCACCGACATAAATAGCTGTGCAACGAAAAGAAAATATCTGATTATCGGTAGCGTATAGATATTGACGGCACAAATCGTAAAAGTTGTAGATACAAACAAAAATGCTGGCAGCAAGAATTTCATTGCGGTAGGTGTCAATCGTTGCAGACAAGTTGAGGGCTTTTAAGAATAGAAGGACGATGCAGATAGACATCATCAGCACCACAGCTTGCATTATCAAGGTAGCGAGAAAAACACGGCGCTGTTCATCAACTTCGAAAGTCGATATCTCCAGCAACATTTGTCGGTGTAGCATGGTAGACAGAATTGCACTGGCAAGCATAACCATAATAAACATAAAGCTATAGATGCCGAACCAGCTTATACCTGCAGACTTCACAACAACCAAAGAAGCCATCATGTTGGACGCGCTCAGCAAAATCTGCTCGCCTATGCTGGCATATTGAGGGTTAAGTTTGATGGGGTTCCCCTGCCAGTTAACGATTCTCTTGACTTCCATTATCCAGCAAGGTTAATAACACGGTAGGGGTACAACCAAATACCATTCCCGGATTGCTGTGTCCCTTGATTTCAAAGCCGCAATTTCAACTTGCACACAATCGCTGACGTGTACAGCTTCGCTACACGGATTGTCTCAGTAACTATTCCTCAAGTGTAGGCTATCAGTGCATGAGAGATCTAAAAACAATGTTGAAGACGGCAATTCGCGCATGTTTAATGTTTCCCATATGGCCTCCAAACTATCGTGATTTTCGACGGCATATCCCCGTGGTCCGGAGTGAAGCGAGCCTGGCAACAGATTGAGCAAAACAAGACGTGTATTTATCTGCTGATCTTGAAAACATTGGTATTTGTGAGGTAGCTAACGCAATTAAGCAAAATTAACGGGTGAAAACTCCGATGAGGTACATTTGCTATAACTTCAGTACCGTATCGTTACTGGAACTCTTTGTAAAGCTCCGTGGTTACTTAAGAACGTCAATGCCTCAAAATCAGAGCCTCAGAATTGGTGCTACCAAGAGCGTATGCGCACCGAACTGAAACTGCCAGAGTACCCTGGTGTTGAACAGTTTATGAGTAGAGTATTAAATGATCGCTTAATTTTGATCTGCTAAAAATCAGAAACTTTGACCGGTCAACTAATTTAGCCAACGGACAAACTAGTCCACAATAGGTATATTCATGTCTGCGCTGGATTACACACAAACTCGGGAATATTACACACAATTTCACTTGAAGCGCTTTGTTCAAACATCGATAATGTTATCCCCATTGCAAGGTGAAAATGTGACCGACAAAACCAAATTTGATTTGAACCGAACCGCTCAGCGTGGAAGCGAGCGGACGGGATACTCAAAACAATCTTTAGATGTTGAAACCACGCAGAACACTCCCAGTCGCAAGCTTTATTTTGGCTTATCTCTACACCGCTGGCTATTCCTCTATGGTTTATTTGCTGCCACTGTCATAACCTGGGTCGTCAGCCAGAACATCACACAGTTTGAACAACATGGACCGGTCGCCTTTCACAATGGATTTCCAGGTGATTTGGAGCAGTGGTCTCGAAAAGGTGGTTGGGAAAATATTCTATTCGAGCAAGACGGAGTTAAGCTTCATCGTAACGTCGATAAAGCCAGTTACGCTGTTCGCACGTTTGCGCTCGCGCCATCCGACAATCGAGCACAGGAAAAATTAGATGTCTCTGGTTTAATCAAAACGATTACAAAGAAGCCGTCAACGGACTCTTCACTCGACGGTGGTGCAATAACAATTAGATTGCAAGATGACAGCGATAAAGTCGTAAAATTTATACTTGTCGGCAGACTAGACGGATTATCGGACCAATATGAGGTAAACCGAGTTATTGATCTAACCGAGAACATCACGCGGTTCTCGTTGGTGTTTTATAACAAACAATCCAGTGCTGAATTCGCTTTGGTCGATGCATCTGTTTCGTTGGTAACAGAACTACCGGCTTTCCGAAATGCCCGAATCGCGATTTTTTTGTTATGGTCAATTTTGCTATTGATTGCGCTGTACTACCTGTTTACCCATGCGTCAAAGACTATGTTCGGCGTTATTACAACTGTCATAGTACTAACCTTCGTGGGTGTACTCATGCCCGAAACCATCAGAGCTGGTGCAATAACGCCCGTTTACAAAACCGTACAAAACCTGATGGGCCTAACTAATAATGTATCTTTGGTATACGCGTTCAAGGTAGGTCACTTTGTTTTCTTTTTCCTCTCAACTTTAATTCTGCTTTTGTATCGTAAACCACTACAACTGCTAGCTTGGGAAATTTTTCTTCTCATGTTTCTGTTTGCCATCGCAACAGAAGGTCTTCAATTGTATCTATTAGACAGAACAACACGCATCACCGATCTGATTATCGACTTTTCGGCCATCATCGCTGGTGCCATAATCACTCTATTGATCGTTACGATCAGAACAATTTTGTCAAAAAAATCCAAATCACCAACCGTGACGTTAAATTAGCCAGCTACTGGCAATACATTCGCGTTAGTCTTGTTCGTACGAGAATTGCCTGGTTACAAAATCGTGGTTCAACTGCCGCCCTGTTCCCACTTACTGGTATGATTACCGCTGTGTATTTAATTGACAACGTTAGTTCTCCATAGCCGTTTTTTATCGGCGTGGACTTATTTTTCAATGTTGTATTAATGCATACCAAAAGTAACTACGCATCTGAGCCCGCTTGAGCGAGTTCATCATTACAACCTACTGCCAGGGTTAGAGCTTCCAGCCATGCCAGATAAGAATGATATCAACACTCCAGCGGTTACCATCGGAGTAATCACGCTTGAACGACGTAAACAAGCATTCATCAAATTACTCGAGTACCTGGACCCGGCGCTGAGTGCTTATTCGGGGCAGCTGGAACTACTCATCTGCAACAATGGTGAGGCTGGTACCAAACCACAGATAGAGGACACGCTGGCGAAGCACTTACCCACATTCAATGGCACTGTACGTGTTATTAATTCTCCGGAAAACAACATTGCGATTGGCCGTAACGTGGTGCTTGATAATGCGGCGTTCGATCTTATAGCATTCCTCGATGATGATGAGTATCCGTCAGTTAACTGGCTGAATGAAATGGTGAACATGTATATCGAATGCAATTGTGTGGTTGTGGCAGGACCAGTGCTACCAGTGTTCGAAGAGTCTTGTCCATCGTGGGTCAAAACCACAGATTTACACAATGTTCGCAACCGCCAGAACAAGGGCTCCATTAGCATGACCGGCACAGGAAATGTTCTAATTGACACAAGACCCATAAAAGAGCTCAGATTTAATCGCAAGTTTGGCCAAACCGGTGGGTCCGATACAGAATTTTTCCTGCGCCTTTACGATGCAGGCCACTCAATGCATTGGGCATCAGACGCGTTGGTTTATGAGGATATTCCCGCTGATAGAGCACAAACGGCCGATATGCTAAAACGCTTTAAAATTCAGGGCAATAACTACCGCAGAATAATGCAGGCAAGAGGTGCAATTAAAAATACACCACTGTTTTTGGTCAGAGCGATATTCATGTGTGTGGCATCATTACCCATCGCGGGTGTACTGTGGATGCTTAATAAACCCACCGCCGGGGACTGGTTAAAACGTAGCTTCTCAAACTATGGGAAATTGTTTAAACCAGCTGAACAGCTTTACGACTAGCTCTCATGCAATTACCACCGCATCGTTGCAATACACGCTAAGAAAACTCGCTCAAGAAAAGTTATAATCTGGGCATCCCATAGCAGTTGTCTCTCCTAACTCAACAAGCGACCTATTCATGCGCGTTGTCTTCGTACAAAAATTCGTACCCCATTACCGCTTACCGATGTTTGAGCAACTGCGGGACAACCTGGCCAAAAAAGACGTTGAGTTTGTGCTGTTGTATGGCCGGCCCGATGCCTATGAAGGCTCCAAGGTCAAGACCCTGGAGCCTTCGTGGGGATTAAAAGTCAACAGTCGCATTTTTTCTGTTTTGGGGCGCTATCTTTATTGGCAGGGTGCGAACAAGCACATAAAAAAGGGCGATTTAGTCATTGTTGAACATGCTGCCAAATTGTTGGACAACTACGTTATTTTTACCAAACGACAGTTTGGTGGTTGCAAAATGGCCTACTTCGGTCACGGCAAGTGCTTCCAACCGAAAGTCGAGCTTTTCGTATCACGCTGGGTAAAAAAGCTGATGTTGCGAAAAGTCGATCGCTGGTTTGCTTATACCGAAGTTTCCCGGCAAAGTTTGCTGGAACAAGACGTCAGCGACGCTATCATTAGTGTAGTGAATAACACATTGGTAAGCCCAGTAAAGCTTGAGTCATTGGAATCCAGGAAAGTCCCTGATCGTTTCATCTACATTGGCGGCATGTATAAAGATAAGCGTATTGAGGTGTTGTTAGCGTCTGCAAAGTTGATCAAACAGCGCCGCCCTGAATTTGAGCTGCACTGCGTTGGCGATGGCCCACTGCGTCACTTGATTACGGCCGATGCGTCTAATAACGATTGGATAGTTGACCACGGCTCACTCTACGGCGAGGAGCGCAATGAGCTGCTTGCAAGCTGTGTTGGTATCCTGATGCCGGGCCTGGTCGGCCTTGTGATTATGGACGCCTTCTTTTTTCAGTGCCCAATCATCACATCAAGTAGCGGAGACCATAGTCCCGAAATTGCCTATCTGGAAAACGGCGTTAATGGACTTATCGAAAACGCTGGTGCTTCTGCACAAGCTTATGCTGACACCGTAGAAGCTTACTTACAATCCCCAGAGGAAGCGCTGGCGATGCGTACAGCGTGTCTTGACAGCGCCGAGCATTATTCAATGGAAAACATGGAACTGAATTTCAGAGAAGGCATTTTGGCAACAATATAGATCTGCCCCCATGGATCCAACCTTGCACGCTCCGCTTTTACTTACATCTGCGGTCTTAGTCCGCGATATAGGTGTTACCGCAGACGCAAACCATAAATGGTAATGTGTTTCTCGTCACAACTTTGCGTGTGAATAAAAGCGTTATTGCCTGACGCATCCATTTTGACTTTGGGATAACAGTTTTTTCCAGCACTGTCTGAGAAAATCTTTTGCCAGTCGCTGTCGATACTGGAACGCTTAAATATATCGATTCCCGACCTAATTGCATACATATTATTGTCGTTATCGAAAAATATTTCAGTTGCACCTTCAGGTGCCTCTTCATTAATCCAACGCTGTTGTGCTGTGCTATAGCGCGAAATAAATCGAGCCCCCTCCGTTGGACTCAATAACAAATAGGGATTGTCCTGGTTATCAATGGCAAACGATCCAATAGAATAAAAAGTTTTGCTATTGCCAATGCCAATGTTGCCACACTGTTCTGGTTGAATTGGTAGCGACATAGCCCCACCTTTCATGTCGACAACATCGTTGCGGCTGATACTTCTTACAACACACGGCATCGATACTTGCCGACCTGCTATGCCATCTCGCCATAACATGCTCACAAACATATTGTTCTGTTTGTTAAACACAACTCTTGGCAGATAGGAGGTCCAGCCCTTTTTCCCTGCAAATGAAATTGCCGCATCTGGAGACGCTGCATCTGGTTCAAAATCGCCGTTGCTGTGATCATACCTTGCGCCGATTGAAGACCAGGTACCACTGTTGGTATCGAAGAACGCGATACCGGTGCTCATTACTCTATCGGAAAATCGACGTTTTGGTGCCGCTGCAAAACGGTAAGACAGGTATAAATCGTCGTTTTTATCTTTGTAAAACGTTGGATAAGTAATCTGGTTTCCAGGAATGGCGGCAGAACCAAGCGTGGGAAAGTGTGTTTGATTTTTTTCCTCAGCTAACTTTAGTTCAGCATCGGTTATTTGCTGGCCTTTGAATACCATGGAAGTGATGTCGTGTGCTCGATCAGACTTTTGGTATTGCCATGGAAAGTTATGCATATTGTAGACAACGTGAATGGCTCCCGCTTTGTCAACGGCCACCGATGGTGCGGTATGCCATCGATTGTGCAATGTGCGATCGTCGATAACCACACTTTTCCATTCCCACGAGTTATCTGCTCGTTGGTACCCCTGACGCAATACGGTACGTAGTGGAACCCCTTTGGAATCGCCGTTTGGACCCGCCTCAATGTTAGCCGTGTACAAATAGCGGCCTGAAGCATCAATAGACGACTGTTGTATGTTGGTTTGAGATGTCGATACTGGCAGATCGGTCAAAATCTTGGTCACCGAGCCAATTGCGCCGTTTAAGAAAATAGATTGATTAGTTGGACTGGGGTCGTTGGTTACTGCAGCGGAGCTCTCTACAGATTCCTCAGCGGTACCCTCGACCGATTCAGCAGCGGCAATCTCTGGGGCTGGGTTACCCACGGGATTCGCAGCGACGCTAAGCGCTGGTTCTGCAACGGCAGGCTGAGCAACGACAGGTTCTGTCGCGACAACAGGTTCCGCAGTGACAGTAACCGCTGGTGCCACCGCAGCAGTGACGACGGGTTCATTTGAGTTAGAAACTATAGACTCAGTCGCAGTGACACCAGTTGTGTTAACGCGTCTGCCCACTGTCTGAATTGCAACGCTGGCAGCACCTCCTCCAACGACTCTTATATTGTACGCGTATTGACTGGCAGCACTGGCATTCGAGCCATCCTGAACAATGAGGTTCACCTTGTAATCACCCTTTCTGTCTGGGCGCCAGGAAAAGGTCTGCGTACCATTTCCGTTGTCGGACAATACAGCGCCCTCAGGCCCAGTACGAACAAACACGTTGGAGGTGGTTCCATCAACGTCAGTTGGAGCTAGCAGCACACTCAGTTGCTTGCCGATACGTACGACTTGGTCTTGCACTTCTAAAACAGGAAGGCTATTGGCGTATGTTTGACCACAAAACAGAAAAAATGACAATGTGGTGGACAACATAAAGCTTCCAGTCTGAATCACTCGATTTTTCATAGTAAGGCTGGCAGGTGCTTTAGAAATAACCCGGAACGATAATGCAGCTTAAAGGAGCATGTCAACCTTAATGACTACTATTACACAAACTAGTTAAAGGACGAAAACGAAGCAGCAGATGACTTTGGCGTTGGCCTATAAAAACGGCGCCGCATCAAGCGGCTGATTAGCTGTTTATTCTTACTAATACCGCCGTATCACCCTGATCAAATTTAGTGAAAATTAACAAACATCTCCAGCGAAAACGATACAAAAATTTCATTATCTCTTGCGCGACTGATGAACATAAGTAGTTCTACTTAATTTGCTTTGCAAGCCTGAGAAGATGCAAGCCGCACAGTATTGCACTACAAACCGCTGCACCCATTTGCAAAGAAGATGAAAGTTGCAAAACAATAGCAAAAATTATCGGTGCAGTAACCACCAAAGCCACAGAAAGTGCATTGAGACTATGCGTTAAAATTGGCCGGAACCCACTACCAATTTGAACGCCTACCCAAAACAAGAACCCGATGTAGCACACACCGCTGCCGATAGAGAAGAGAATAACAGCCGTAACAGAATCACCTATTCGCGCGCCAATGATAAGCGCAAGCGCACGGCTGATCATTAGCACAGTTTCAAATACCAATTCACTAGACTGTTTCTCTCGTATCGAAAATAACGGCGTTAAAGGTACACAAACGAATTGGAAAAACACAAGAATTGTCAGCCAGCGCGCAAATTCTCCGGCCACTGCCCACTGCTCACCAAATACAAAAGTGAATAGCGGAGGAGAAATAATCCCCAATAATAATAGCAACGGCAACGTCATCAATGCCGAGTTCTTATAGGTTGTCAGGGTCAGTTGTCTTAGATTACCTTCACGATGTGCGCTTGCCGCATTCTTAAAGAAAACAGAGTTTATAGCGCCAATGAAAACAAGGGAAGGTGCTTTGAGTACTCGATTTGTTATCGCATAGAACCCAGCTACGGCCGGGCCAAATAGAATGACAAAAAAGAAGGTTGGTAGTTGTCTACTGAAACTGCTAAACACAGCAGACCATGTGGAATACAACGGAAATCGCCGATAGCGCACAAGCATTTTTCGCATTTCAGCGAAGTTTACGCTCTTGAATTCAGGAATTCGTAACGGTCTTTTTCCCAACGAGCTGACGCCAAACAC
Source organism: uncultured Granulosicoccaceae bacterium (assembly GCA_964437945.1). Classification (GTDB taxonomy): domain Bacteria; phylum Pseudomonadota; class Gammaproteobacteria; order Granulosicoccales; family Granulosicoccaceae; genus Granulosicoccus. Next base: position 2,910 of record CAYTJF010000182.1, on the reverse strand, counting down.
CTGGTTGGCGACCTGCCCACCAAGCAAAGAGATTGGACCAAATGCGAAACCACCTATTTGCACCACTAAACTGGCTACAACCTGTTTTAATCGAGCCCTACCAATCAGAGAAAATTCGCCCTCACGAACGCACCACTGTTTAAACGCATTGAAACTGCCTATCAACAGCAAACTAATAGGTATCATCCATAAATAATCAGCCAGTCTAGGTGCGCCAAGCCACACTGCAATGGTATCGCTAAACATCAACACACAAACAAGGCTTAGCACAGCAAACAACAACACAATGATTAAACAAAGCTTCAGGACCGCCAGTGCTTCTCGCACATTCTCAGCCAAATTAATTGCGTACTCATAACGCATTGACAAAAGGACCTGGAGAATGCCCGTAATTGACATATAAAGCGCCAGCAGACCAAAGTCTTCGGGCGAATATAGGCGAGTCAATATTGGAGCAGCAACTAGCAGCAAGGCCTGCCCCAGTGCGTTGCCACCAGCAAGCAGCGCTACACCACGTGCAAATTGCCCCTTGGGCAAACGGGTGCGAATCAGGTTCGTCAGTCGTCCTTTCACTTCAGGCACTCGTCACACCCGGACAGACCATTGATGAACCGCATACCGATAAAATATTATGAAAGACGTGATTTACCAGCTTTGTAGTCTTCGTATGCCACTAACAACATACTCGTATCGTCATCTTTAGGTGTCCAGCCTAACTCCCGCTCAGCTTTCGAGCAGTCAAGCACACAGGTTTCATCAGCAATTAGATACTGCTCTGGATCCATTATGGGTTTGCCAATTTTATCCAGCAATGCCAATACGGCTTTGACAGCAAATGCAGGCGTTGGAATGAGAAAGGTTTTGCTATTGGCTTTCTTGATCAGTGTTTTCAGCAATTCGTTAACCGTTGGCGGGTTGCTCGATCCCAAATTGTAGTTCTCACTCGGAAAACCGGCTTCAACAGCCGCCAGACAGGCTTCAGCACAGTCACTCACTGAGATAAATTGATAAAAATTCTTGCCGTTTCCTATGGTGGGGACTGGCAAATTCATATCGATCAATTTGAACAGTTTTTCCAATATACCCAGTCGACCATGACCGATAATGAGTCTTGGTCGAAAAAGCGTAATATTAAAGCCTTTTGCACGATACTCATCGCACAGACGTTCGGTTTGATATTTGGCTTCACCGTACGGTCCAATGGGTTCGCAAGGGTGATCTTCTTTTCTCGGGTGTATGACGGTATGTCCGTAAACCATATCGGTAGTGTAGTAAACAAGATTGCGAAGATGTTGCTCTTCCATCCAATTGAACACGTTTTGGGTACCTACGTACAACGCTTGCCAAAAATAGTCGTGCCGCTCGGCACGCGGTAGAATCGGTACGAGCAACCGTGCCGCAAAGTGATAAACAATATCGCCCTCTTCTACCGGAATTTGGGTAAACGTTTCCGGTTTGGTGACATCCATTTTTATGTAGCTAACCAAAGGGGAATCGTAGCTGCCAAACTCGCTTGATTGCTTTTCATCACAGATTAAAACTGATTCGTTACGTTCAACCAGCTTACGAGTAAGCTCTGTTCCCAGAAACCCATCACCACCAAATATAATATGTTTCATTACTAAATTTTTTACCAACTAGAAGTTTTGTTAATGATGCGATCTGATGATCGATCAAGCACTCTTCGCAACCAACGCAACACCACTGCAAATCAAAGCCACCCCAAGAATCCGCCAATGATTGACTGATTCTCCCAACACCATGGCACCGTAGGCTGTTATCAAAACAAAAGACAATCCCAAAAACGGGTAGGCAAAACTAATATCCACTCTGGATAAAACCACAAGGTGTGCCCCCATGCTCACCACCATCATAACGAGTCCGCCAAACACAAACGGATTGAACAAGATATTCATACCTGAGCTAAAGACGCCAGACACCGATACGTCAAATTTTTCGATACTGGTCATGCCCTTCTTGAGCATAATTTGCGACAGAAAATTAGTGAGGACAGTAAACAGAATTAACGGGATAAATTTAATCATTCTTGCAGATCACACAATTTAGAGCGAAAGCCGTTTAAAGATTGGCTCTGGTACAAGGCGAATGATGAGTAGAATAAATCGCCAAAACCAAGGCGTATACAACTCATTTTTACCAGACGCACACGCCTTAACAATATCGCCAGCAACACGATCAGCATCAACCCAAAGAATTGCAGGCTTTTTGTCAATGTGCGCTGTCATCGGAGTATCAATAAAACCTGGTTTGACAGTCAGTACGTGCGCACCAGACGCTGCCAGTCGATTTCGCAGTCCAGCACAAAAAATGCTTAGCGCACCTTTAGCGGTGCCGTAAACATAGTTGCTTTTTCGACCCCTGTCACCAGCGACTGATGATACCACTACCAGGGTGCCGTGGCCTCGTTGTTCGAATACGTTGGCCAGACGACTCAGTAGTGAGGCCGCACTGATGAAATTAGTGTGTAGCGCACGCATGGTTTCATCCCATTTTTGCTCACACAGCGTCTGATCTGGCAACGTACCGTACAGTGTGTAAATTGTATCGGCCGACTCTATTTTTTTGACTATGTCATCGTGCCCGTCAAGCTCGTCGAAGTCTGCTACGTGTGTAGTCACTGTGGCACCTCGAGCACGAAGATCATCTGCCATCTGACTAAGTTTAGATTCGTCGCGCGCCAGTAGAATTAAACTAATACCCTGTGCAACAAGTTGCCGGGCGATGGCCACACCAAGGGCAGAGTTTGCTCCTAACAATGCCACAGTTGATTGATCAGGCACTAACGCGTCTCCAAAAATCTGATGAAAAATGAGGATCGATTTGGGCTTTGAATAAATCCAAATTCGGAAAATAAACTTGGAATGACTCGGTACTCATTAGCCGATCTTT
>CAYTJF010000181.1:3623-12545 GCA_964437945.1 uncultured Granulosicoccaceae bacterium | reverse complement strand
CAGAGCCAGAGCCAGAGCCAGAGCCAGAGCCAGAGCCACGCGAACTCGCTGCGGTTCCGGAACCTGATCAAACTCAGTTGGTATTAACCGCGGAACAGCAGCAGGCTGAGATTCAATACATGGACCGCTTGCGTGCGGCCATAATTAAAAATCGCATCTACCCGCGACAAGCGCGCCGCAAGAAAAAACAAGGCACTGTCAAAGTGTCGTTCAAGATTACATCGGATGGTGCTATCAGCGGTATTGCAGTCGTCCAGAGTTCAGGCGTCGAAGCATTGGATAATGCGGCTATAACAGCGGTTGAAGGTGTAGGCCGTTTTGAAGCGTTTCCAGACACGTATGTTGACGATGCCAAGACCATAACTGTGCCAGTGAGCTTTAAGCTGCGCTAGTAAAATTATATCCAGCGTTTTTGAGTTTGTAACTTGTCAAAGCCTGATAACTGTAATAATATACAGTGCTAGTTTGAGAAGGAGGCAAGCATGGCTACTAAAGCGAAAACCAGCAATATAATGCGGCATATCGAAGTAAAAGCTTATCTTGATAGCTATAAAAAGGTTTGTGATCGTGTCGCAGCGCTCGCAGAAAAACCACCCATAGATCATGTCCAGCACGACGTTTTTTTCCACTGTCGCTCAGGCAGGCTGAAATTACGTAGTTCTGGCCAAATGCACGATCTCATTTTCTATCGTCGCAGAGACGACTACGGCCCAACTGAATCTGTATATCAATCTGCGCGCACAACCAATCCGGTTGCTCTTCGATCATCATTGAATAGTGCTTTTGGCGAGGCAGGGCGAGTCAAAAAGTTTCGACGCACTTACCGCATTGGAAACTCTACAGTTCATCTCGATCGTGTGGGTGGTTTAGGTGATTTTCTGGAGATTAAAACGGAGCTGGGTGGGCAGTCTACTCCGGCGGCTACTCGTGGAACTTCTCGTGAAACTTCTCGTGAAACTAAAAAGGGTAGCTTGCTAACGCCTGAAAAAGCTATTGGCATTGTTGAAAGTTTAATGACTACATTAGATGTGGATCTTTTCCAATTAATTGACGGAGCGTACGTTGATCTGATCAACGAACGCAACGGTCTATCTATCTGTTGAATCATTTATTGGAGTGTCTGTCTATACACTAATGGGGCTACCTGCTAGTGCAGATAAACTACCAATACACATAAATGAAGCTATAACACAACCGTAAAACGCAACCAAATGTGTCGTAAGTTAACGGAATAACTGGTGGAATTCAGGTAATAATAACGTTTTTGCAGATAAAACAAATGTATGTTTGACTTCCCTCGCACGAGCAACGAATATAAGATCATTCGTGGGAATATAAACTCAAGGCATGATTAATCACTTTCAAATTGGACACTTGCTATCAAGGGTACCGCAATTCTGCGGTGTACGGACGTTTGGCCTATTTTTGAGTCTTGTAGCGTCAATTTTGGTACTAAGTGCATGCGCCGAAGAGCCCAGTGTTCTTATGGAGTTTAACCAAAGTGACGACCAGACGGGCGACCAGATCGGTGGTTTAACCACTAGTTTTAACCCACCTGATATGTTGGTGCAATCCAGAGAAATTGATCAGAACGCGCTTCGACTCAGAATTGTGGTCAACGGCAGGGAATATCCGGTTGACATTAATGCAAATTCTGAATCAAGTCCGTTAACCATCCGTATTGCCCAGGGCGAGCAGTTAGATATCGTTGTTATCTGGAGTGAATTATATAACGGACAACCGTTAGTGCTGGCTCAAGCAGAAGAGAATACAACCGTCCCAATAAATGACCTGACAACATTCGAAATCACTATTGATACAGATGATTACACGACCAATTTTGACGACGATCTGGACGACCGCACCAATTTGGACGAGCGTAACAACGGCACCGATCCCAGAGTCGCGAACAGTCCAGTAACACAAGTCCCTGTCAGGTTAAGGGCGAGCACGCCAGAACAATTGACAGGTATTGAAAGTGATATAGATGAGACGCTAACCGCCGTGGCGGATGTTGATGGAGTGATTGTCCAGCTGAATCGAGAGGGAGACACCTGGGTTGGTGAAACCAATAAACCAGCAAACTCTGATCAGTTAATAAACTATACGTTCTACTCATCGATCAGACAGAACGTAACACTGGCGATGTGGCAAGGCAGAAGGAATGTAGGTGACACTGGTACCACTGTTGAAATCCAGTCGAATGAATACGACTACGAATTTGATATCGATGGTGATGGTACAAACAACCTGCAAGAAGTTCTACAGGGTTCCAATCCGGAAGATAGGAACGACCCTCCGCCAGACGCTTGCGATATTTCAAATTTCGAAATCGGATGTGATAACGATACGGATGGCGATGGCATAGCGGACAGCATCGAGACAGAAGACGCCGACGCAGATGAAGATTCAATTCCTGATTACCGAGAATCGAGGAATGACGATGCCGATGAAGACGGATTCAACGCGGAATTAGACAGAGACGAGTCCGATCCATGCGTACCGAGTGAGGAGGCGACGGCTTGTGAGGATGAAGGTCCAATGCAACCGCCAGTGATTGAACCACCCGAAGCATCGCCACTTTCATACGATTTATTTGAAGGGCAGTTTGCGAGCTTACCGGATTTTAGTCGTTTAACGCCGGCATCATCTGGAAGTGCAGAAACGTTCTCGCTCATACCAGGCAATGGTGCAAATTTCTATGCGCTGCGATTTACCGGTCAACTGTTCGTCGACGAGGCTGCTGAATACACTTTTTTCACTGAATCAGATGACGGCAGTCGGCTGTTTATAAATGGTTCATTAGTTGTTGATAATGACGGCACTCATAGCCGGCTTGAGGCATCTGGAGTCATTGCGCTTCCGGCAGGGTTGCATAACATCGTGTTGGAATATTTTCAAAATGATGGTCTTGAAGCCTTGACTGTAAGCTGGTCGAGTTCGGACATTACCAAACAGGCTATCCCAGAGAACGTGTTATTTGCACCATAGCGCCTCTGGCTACCGTATGGCTCAACAAGCTCAACAATCACGCATAACTTGGCAAGTCAGCAATCTGACGCAGCTTGATTCATTGAGTTTGTATCGACTGTTTCAACTACGACAAACAGTATTTGTGCTTGAACAAAAGTGTCTATATGCTGATATCGATGAACTTGATGAGCATGCAATTCATTTGCTCGGCACTGATACTTCGCAAAAACTGATTGCGTACCTGCGCATTTTAGCGCCAGGCGTATCCTATCGTGAGCCATCGATGGGCAGGGTGGCCGTGGTGGAGTCCGAGCGTGGGCAGGGCCTGGGGCGACTTTTAATTGATCAAGGTATAACTGTTTTAAAACAACGTTTTGGAAACACCGCTATTCGTATATCTGCTCAACGCCACTTAACTGCTCTATACGAAGATGCTGGATTCAAAGTTGTTGGAGAGGCCTATTTGGAAGATGATATTCCGCATCAGCAAATGCTATTTGAAGCACGTCCTGAAAGTCAGCTTTAAACTCTACTTTGAACCAGCTTTAGACTCAGCTTCACACTCAGCTTCACACTCAGCTTCACACAAAAAGCAGAACTTATTCCACCGGCACAACACAACCGCACTCAAGTAATTTCTCTAGAGCAAGCCTGTCCTTTTTATCAAGCTTTTTAGCGCTAACCGATTGATTGCTACAGAGTGCCTTCGCGAATTCGCTTGAGCAGGCTATGGCTTGAGTGTCAGCATATAGCATGACTTCCTCATTATTCTCTATATAAGCAAAACGGCTAAACGAGTGCTTTTCCCAATCGTGATTGGGTATTTCATCGACATCGTATTCATCTCGAACCACATCAATAGTTGGTGAAGTCAGAACACAGCCAGTCATGTGGGCAAGCTCATCATCAGAAAGCTTAACGCTCTGTTTCCAAAGTTCGGCAAATGCCTGGAGTGTCGGGCGATTTATTTCTCCTGGGACGCTAGGGTTCATGGTAGGGTCGCGATAGCGTTGTCCTGCAAATTTGTCGCCAACTAATTCTGCAAATGCATGGATAACATCGGTGTGTGCTGGTGCTCTAAATCCAATTGACCAGGTTGTGCAGTCTTCACTCATGGCGATGCCATGGTGTGGCATTCCGGGTGGTAGGTATAGCATGTCTCCTGGTCGCAACTCATGTGTTTCGTTAGGCTTGAAATTGGCTAAAAGATTCAGAGTTGCATCAGACACTACGGTTAAATCGGGATTGGCAGATGAGTCGATCATCCATTGGCGCGCCCCGCTGGCTTGCAGTAGAAATACATCATATTCATCAACATGTGCGCCGACCGAAGCACCTTCTGGTGCATAGCTAATCATCAAATCGTCGATTCGCCAATTTGGAATAAATTGAAATGGCCTCAGATAGCTGGTTAACTCCGGACAGTATTTTTCTACATCGGTTACCAGTAAAGACCAATTGTTGCCGTCTAGTTCGGTAAAGCGATCTTCACTGAAAGGGCCATTCTCCAGTTGGTAATTACCATCGCTATTTTTGATAACCAGCCGGGGAGTCATAAACTCCTCGATCGACAGACCAGCTAGCTCATCCGGGCTGATTGGCGACTTGAAATCTGGAAACGCATTGCGTAGCAATAACGGTCGCTTTTGCCAATAGTTGCTAAGAAACAGTTTGGCGTCGAGTCCGTCTGGCCAGTTGATATTCTCAGGTGTAATCACTTTTATTATTAAATCAGGGTCAGTTTAATGGGGTGTTATTAGATGTTGTTTGCCAAATGCTCTGCCAAACCTGTGTAGTTTGCAGGTGTAAGCGCTTTCAAACGTTCCTTGTCGTCTGCGGGTAACTCAAGACCGTCAATGAAATCGTGAATAATCTGCTTAGTGATGGCTTGACCTCTGGTGAGTTCTTTGAGCTGTTCGTACGCGTTGGGTACATCATAACGCCTCATCACAGTCTGTATGGGTTCAGCCAAAACTTCCCATGCGTTATCCAGATCTTTTGCTGTGGCTGTGCTGTTGACGCTGATTTTCCCCAAACCTTTTTGCAAAGAACTCAACGCTATTTCTGTATAGCCTGCACCGACACCCAAATTGCGCAGCACGGTTGAATCGGTTAAGTCTCGTTGCCATCGAGAAATAGGTAATTTTCGACTGAGGTGTGAAAACATGGCGTTGGCTAAACCAAGATTGCCTTCGGCGTTTTCGAAATCGATTGGATTGACCTTATGCGGCATGGTTGAAGACCCAATTTCACCGGCAACCGGTTTTTGTTGTAAATAGCCCAGCGAAATATAACCCCACAGGTCGCGACTTAAATCAATGAGCGTAACGTTGCACCGCTCTACTGCGTCGAACATGACAGCGATAAAATCGTGAGGTTCAATTTGCGTGGTGTATGGATTAACCTGCAAACCAAGAGAATCAACAAAACTTGCGCCGATGCTTTGCCAATCCAGCGTGGGGTAGGCCGACAAGTGCGCATTGTAGTTACCCACTGCGCCGTTTATTTTTCCCAGGATCTCTGCGCTGGCAATGTGTTCTCTGTGTATTGCCAGTCGATGAACGACATTGGCAAACTCTTTTCCAACCGTGGTCGGGCTCGCGGTTTGTCCGTGAGTACGACTTAGTATTGGTTGGGCCGCTGCGTCTCTCGCCATAGTTGTCAACGCGCTAATCAGTTTATCAACCTGTGGTAATAATATTTGTTGTCGATAGCGATGCAACATGCAGGCATAGGCCAGATTGTTTATATCTTCTGATGTGCAGGCAAAGTGTACAAATTCTGCCTTTGTCTTTAAGGTCGGAAAAGTATCCAGTTTTGATTTGACAAAATACTCTACGGCTTTCACATCATGGTTGGTTGTGGCTTCAATTTGTTTGACAGTTTCGGCGTCTTGAACACTAAAATCCTCACCGATGGCTACTAAGGCTGATTGAGTCTGCTCATCTAGTTCAGGCATCTCGGCAATACCTGATTGCCTGCTTAAGTGAATCAACCAGGCTAATTCAACCCGGACGCGTTCACGTATCAGTGCAAACTCGCTGAAACAATCGCGCAAGACCTCGCATTTGCTGGCATAGCGACCATCTATGGGCGACACAGCAGTTAAAGCGCACAGAGCAAGATTTGTCATTAGTAAAAGTAATCTGTTGAGGCCATACAGAAATGGCGATATGTCTGGTTCGAAACAGCGACGATATTGTACCGTTGCGACAAATAAATGGAAACCAGTGTTGTATTGAGTTCATCCAATTCGTGCAATAATGCGCAGTTGAATACCATGCCAACAAGGCCAGTCAATGACTGATACAAGCCCAGAAATTCGAACGTTTCTTGAAAGTACCGGCACACCATTTGAGGTCATGCCCTGTGATCCTGCATTGGCTGATACGCAGGCTTTTTGTGAGCACTACCATATTCCTTTCGCCAATTCGGCCAATGCTATCCTGATAAAGTCAAGAAAAGGCGAACCACTTTTTACTCTGTGCGTTTTGCTGGCGACCCATCGGCTTGATGTCAATCACTGCGTTAGAAAAAAAATGGGTGTTAAAAAAGTCAGTTTTGCCTCTGCTGAGGAAACACGTGCTATTACCGCAATGGAAATTGGCGGTGTTACGCCGATTGGTCTTGCCACCAGTTTGCCGGTGTGGGTCGATGAGTCGGTCATGATGTGTGAGTATATTATTCTCGGTGGCGGCAATCGATCTACTAAGTTGAAGGTTTCGCCAGAAGTTCTGAATTCACTGCCTGGGGTTGAAGTTGTGAGTGGGCTAGCCAACTTAATTGCCGACAAGAAATAGTATTGCCTCGGTACGTATGGCATTTTTGAAATTCAAATCTTTCAATGTAAAAATTTTAACGTAGAAGACTAGTGGTCCAACCACTTGATATGTTCGGGTTCAGAGGGGGCCGCCTGCGGTGCGTAGAGCCACTTCAGAGCAAGGCGCAGCTCGAAGGCATTGTCTTGCGATTTAAGCCAAGTGGTAGTGAAACCATTTTCGTTTAAAAAAGTGAAGTGTTTAGAAATGTTAACGGTTAGTCGCAGCAACGTAGTACAGAGTTGATACAAGCAGTGCATTCCTTGTTCGATCTGAATTGCGTATCGGTTGATACGATTATTATTTAGTGCTTGATGTAATTTGTTCTCTCGGCTTGCCCAGATCAACAAGAACAAATAAAGCAATTAAATAGCAATTTAATCAATATTAAGCCAATTGCGCCTTTTATTATTTTAAGTATGACTAAAGTAAGTTTTACTGACGAAATGTAGACATAGAAGATTGTCAGGCATAACGGTATCTAACTTTCCAAATTAAACACGCATCTGTGTTGTAATTCAATTTAGCGCCGTTTATGCTTTATCCATGCGCACAGAAACCAATAAACCACTTTATAAAACGGTTGTCGAAGAAACACTGCATCTATTGTCCGGCGGCGCAATTAATGTGGGTCATCGACTCCCACCTGAGGCTGACTATGCCGTCGAACTAGGTGCTAGTAGAAACACGGTGCGAGAAGCGTTTTCTCAGCTGGAAATGGCCGGAGATAAAAAGCGCCGCAAGCGTGGAGGTACCGAAGTCATTGCCATCAAACCAATGCAGCGTTTTGACACGCAGCTCGGATGTTTCAGCCATCCATCGGCATGGCTTTGTGAAGCCTTATTCAATTTGCGTGATATAAGCAACGTCGACCAGACGGCTCATCCTGACCTATGCCAACACCAATGCGAATCGTCCAAATGAGTGTGTTTTGCAGGTACTCGCACCTTACGCAATCAAACTGGGTTTAGATCAAGGTGCGCTCGTGTTAAAGCACGTTGTAGAAGTGTTCAATGACGAAGGCGATCTCTTAGAGTTAGTTGATTCATTGATCGAACCTATCCGTTATAGGTTCACAACAGATGTTAACTTGGTAGATAATTTATAAGTAGTAAAAAGACATGCCAGATATTCTGGCCTGTGAAATTAACTTTGCGGTTGTTTAGGCTCAAGTTAAACAGAAAATTAAAACCCCATGAGTCGAGCACTTTATAAAATTCTTGTTGACGATACGCTGCGGAAAATTTCATCAGGTGAAATCGCTGTGGGTACGCGCTTTCCAGCAGAGGCTGAATATGCAGAAAGCCTCGGGGTTAGCCGTTCGACATTGTGACAGGCCATTGGTCAACTAGAGAAAAGTGGCATCATCAAACGACGAAAGCGGGGCGGCACCGAAGTCATTGCCAGCAAGCCCCAACAACGCTTTAACATGGTGACTAACGATGTCAAAGATGTACTAAGCCTGGCTCGAGATACCTTGATGATACTGACTGACATTAGCGAGCTTGAGCCAGGAAAGGTAAATGCCCCGGCGAATTTGAATGTAACTGTGGAGAGTTGGCTGGCATGAACTGGAAGTCGATATCTGGTTGGTCAGATAAACCCGTTTTCTGAAGTAAAAATTTATGTGCACAAGCACAATGCCGATATCAATTTATAAGTGGGGGATACTACAACTTCCGTTTTGTCTAAAATCGAAGTCCGCTATGGTGTTACGGTTGGGCGAGTGAAGCGGGAGGTATCGGCAGGTGTTTGCAGCGCCGACATGGCAGACAAGTTAGGACTAACAGCTGGTGATGCCCTCTTGACCATTTATACTGTAGTTGATGATGAAAAAGACGAATTTATTGAATTTGCCAAAGCGGTCATTGATCCTGCCCGATTTAATTTAATCACCGATGTTGAGGTTGATGATTGATGTGTACTGGCAATCATAGATTGGCTCAACGACAACTTTGATTTAATTATTCGCGTTGACTGAGTCACTTTGTGAATCAACTCGTTTTATACTTAAGCTGGAACTTTTACTGGTCGACTAACCTCAGCTGTTGCCAGAACTCTATCGCTGATTAACCAAGTTAACCATATTGTTTGGGTCGACGTTAATATGAAAATCAACATCAACATCAAC
>CAYTJF010000181.1:0-3523 GCA_964437945.1 uncultured Granulosicoccaceae bacterium | reverse complement strand
ATCAACATCAACATCAACGTTAGTATTAATGTGACTATTGTTACATTGTCAGACAAAAGAAAAGCTGTAAATTAGAGCCCTATGAGCCGAGCACTTTATAAAATTCTCATTGAAGATATTTTGCGGAAGATCTCATCAGGGGATATAGCCGTGGGTGAGCGTCTGCCACCAGAAGCCGAATTTGCAGAGAGCCTAGGTGTTAGCCGCTCCACATTGCGCCAGGCTTTTAGTCAACTGGAACAAAGTGGCATCATAAAGCGACGTAAGCGTGGGGGTACGGAAGTCATCGCCAGAAAGCCGGTTCAGCGCTACAGCATAGAGACCAGTAATTTCTATGATGTGCTGAGCTTAGCTCGTGATACTTTGCTGATGGTGACTGATATTAGCCGTGTTGCGGCTGGCACCGTGGAGCAGTTGGCGGAGTTGGAGACAACAGTCGATAATTGGCTTTTGTGTTCCGGATGTCGATATAAGGCTGGCCAGGGCTTGCCGTTTGCCGACCTAAAAATTTATTTACCCGAACAATACAGCGATGTTGATCTACGAGTGGGTGAGACCGCAGTTTCTGCGCTGGTAAAAGTCGAGGAACGCTACGGTGTGGCCGTAGGCCGGATAAAGCGGCAAATATCGGCCGATGTCTGCAGCGACGAAATAGCAGTGAAATTGGGGCTAACTGAGGGCGATGCTGTCTTGACCATTCTTACGCAGGTCGAAGACGCAGAAGGTGGTTTGCTTGAATTTGTTAAGTCGATAGTTGATCCAGCGCGATACAATGTCAAAACCGATGTGAGGGTTGAGGGTTGATGTGCTTAGTTATCCGTCCTTACATGACCAGTCTGCGCCAAACCTAAGTATTTCGTAAAAAACCGTATTTCTGTCGTACCAGAATTCCAAATTGATTTAATATCGATAGGTCAAATGTTGTCGGGAGCAAACCCATGGCTGGTGGTTGGTCAAAAGATGGTGCGGTTCAAGATCAGATCGACGACAGCGTCAATGAAGCGGTTGAACGCGCGCGTGGTCGCCTACCCTCGGGTAATAGTGGAATTGACAGTGCGCGGCATTGCGATGAGTGCGATGAAGCTATTCCACAAGCGCGTAGAAATGCGTTACCCGGCGTACGTTTGTGCGTCGCCTGTCAAACCGAAATAGATAATAATCAGGCTAAAGATCAAGCATTCAATCGGCGAGGGAGTAAGGATAGTCAGCTGCGATAGCCTGGTGTAGGGTGTTAAACAGCATCAGCCACATGGGCACTCAATGCCAGACTGGCAGCTAACAACGGAGTATTAAACTTTATTTATTGGTCTCATCATGAAGCATTTACTGTCGATAATCTTGCTAACTTTCTCGTGTAATTCAATGGCAGAGTGGGTTGAATATTCGACCGCATCGAATGGCGATGTTTATTTTTACGACAACGCGCGAGTGGAAAAGAATGGCAACCAGTTTAGCGTCTGGACGAGGATTAGATACAAGACTTCAGTCATGGCAGCGTTAAGTTACCAGAGCTTGTTAAATCTAGACTGCTCTGAGAATTCAGAAACAGTGTTGCAAAGCACTTTTTACAATGATAATGACTGGAACAAACAGGCGATGGCAACCAATACTAATGCCAAACCTAAAACAATGGTAAAGCCAAATTCAGCCACGGGGCAGCTAATCAATATTCTGTGTAAGGATTAACTAATTACTATTTAATGCGTATAAGTGCAAGTTATATTCAAGCTCTACTGGTATTCAGTACACCAAAAAAAATGCTCGCGCTACTTTTATAGCACGAGCAACCAATACCTATTACTTTTTCTTTTCTTACTAACTCAATTTAACTTAGTATTGCGGAGTTGCGGCAATTTTGTAAATTATGCCGTCATCCACGGTCGCATACAACGCATTATCCGGCCCCATTACCAGACCGCGATATCTCGTCTCGATTCCGGTTGGCATTATGATTGCGCCCTTTATTGAAAGTCCATCATCAGCGAGATCATAAACGTCAATACGTGACCCAGGTGGGGTGGCACCGAAACCAATGCCCATGATGCCGGCGGCCAAGCGTCCTTCATAGATACCCCAGTTTTCGCCTGTCAGGAATGCAGCAGAACTAGTTCCTTGAGAGAAACCATGATTGTTCCAGGAAGGCGGCATCAGGTCTTCAAAGCGAGTATCACTCATAGGGGTATAAGCGGCACGAATAGCAGGGTCCATGGCATCCATTTGATTGGGCTCATAGCCACAATACTCATCCGGGCATTCGCCTCTTCCGCCTACATTTTGCGCAGGATCCCAACCGGCATTACCACCATTGACCAACATGGTAATTTCATCGCTGTGCCATGGACCGTGCTCTGCGGTGAACGCTGTGCCATCACTCGGACGAAATGCTATGCCTTGTACGTTTCTGTGGCCATAAGTGTAGATACGGTCGTCAAAACCTTCAGGTGGATTGTTATCAGGATGCCCTTTACCGTCGCCATCTATTCTGAGAATTTTACCGCAAAGCAATTGGCCATCTTGAGGACAAATTCCTCTATGACGATCACCACCAGTTACCCAAAGGTATCCGTCTGGTCCAATGCGTAACCTGCCACCATTGTGTGCGCCTGGTCCACCGAATGGTTGATCTGATTCCAACGGCTTGTATTGAATATCTGTAACAATATCGGTGCGATCAGAAACACTTTTAAGATCTTCACTGACCGTGAATTTCATCACTATGTTTCCATCACATTTTCCAAAGTTGGTTTCACAACCTTCACCATGATATTTGGTGGATGATGAATAAAGGTAGATTGCGCGATTTTCCTCAAACTTCGCGTCGGCAACCACACCCAACACACCGGCTTGCCCCTCGCAGAATAGATCATCTCCTGCATCAGCATAGCCGCTGGTGTCCTTCGCACCGTAAAGTGCATTTACATCGCCCGAACTTGTTCGTACTGAAAGACCTTTACATTTTTCGGTATAGAACATGGTTCCATCGGGCAAGAACGCCATATCCCATGGATTATCAAGTCCGGTCATAAACTCTGTAGTTTCAATGAATGGAACGTTCATTCCTTTGCCATGACCATCGGCGTGTGCGGTAGAAACTAATCCGATCACAACGCAAGCCAGCGCAGAGATCGTAGATATAGTCTTCCTATGTTTAATCATCGCTTTTCTTCTCCTGGTGTTATTGATTGGTGTTACTGGGGTGTCGCTTCTTTTAAATATGCTGCCAAATTGGTAATTTCTTCATCGGTCAATGGTTTTGCCATCATGATCATTAGAGACGAATTGGGGCCAATTTTGACTCCATCTCTATAAGCTTCCAACTTTTCCGTCGTATAAGAAATCTCATTTCCAGATATTTTTGGATAGCTGGCCGCCCCTTTACCAGCAGACCCATGGCAGTTTTTGCAGGTTTTGTTATATCTCGCTTCGCCTGCCTCGATATCCCCGGTTAATGCGTCGTCTCCCTTCGCTACATTATCTTCATTAGCCGCATCACCTTCAGTAGCTGCATCGCCTTCAGTAGCTG
>CAYTJF010000180.1:361-12606 GCA_964437945.1 uncultured Granulosicoccaceae bacterium | reverse complement strand
AAATTCCCTATTCCCCTGCCACGCACTACTAAGCAACAACCGCAATCCCTTGCGAATTTCCATGTTGCCTTACTTACAATGAGGCTAAGAATATCCTTATTCCATAACCACACACTACATGGCAACCATTGCAATCCTTTGCAAGCATCCTTGTTGCCAAAACTAACTCCACTTCTTTAAAATGTGACTAAGGAACACTCCCTATTCCATCGCCACACACTACAAGGCAACCAATGCAATCCTTTGCAAATATCCCTGTTGCCAAAACTAACTCCGCTTCTTTAAAAAATGTGGCTAAAGAACATTCCCTGTTCAATCGCCACACACTACCTGACAACCAATGCAATCCTTTGCAAATATCCTTGTTGCCAAAACCAAATCTACTTCTTTAAAAAACGTGACTAAAGAACAATCCTTGCCCCATCGTCACACACTACCTGGCAACCATTGCACTCCTTTGCAAATTTCCATGCTGCCAAACCTGAAACTATTTTCTTAACTTGTTACCAAGCGAACGTGCGTATGGATGATACGCTACTATTGCATACAGTCTCCATCACTTCGTTGCTGCATTTAAGCTATTCATAATTGCGAGTTCACTCAACTCCAATATCGCCAGATCGGTTCCGATTAAACTGCACATTCTCTCCAAGTATTAAACCGCAGCCATTGACGTCAGTAGAAACAACGCCCCAACCAGCACTATCTTCGATCATCGTATTTGCTATAAAAAGCATTGCTTGCGGATTGCATTGAAGTTTGACAGCCGCAGCTACACCACCCAATGAACCACCAGCAAACGATATCCTTGCATGTTCAATACGATTTAAGTTGCTGTTCGACGCAATACTAATACCACTCCATGCGCCAGATAATTGAGCTTCATGAGTCATGTTAATCGGTTCCTCAGCTGTGCCGACCGCAGTAAAGGATGCGCTACCCAAAATATCCACGCCAACACCATCACTCATGTTGACTGTCACACCTGGGCGTAATCTCATGTTTCCCGCGTCCAAACGCACTGATGTTGTGAGTAAATATGGCACTCCAAGATTCAGCATATCGATGTTGAGGTCGGTTGAATCGGGTGCAGTTAACTCTATTAAAGAACTATCATTGGACGAAAATTCCACTTGCTCATTAAGCTGGTCTAGTTGCGACAACCCCATTCGGATGGCTTTTCGGTTTCCACTTAAAACTAGATTTTCAATTCTTGCAATCCGACCAAGTGGATTGTCCATATTAATTGCATACAACGAGCTTTGACTGATTGAAACATTAGATAGCGATACAGTTCCTGTCGCGATTCTAAGATTGGTCTGAGCGACTTGTTGACCAGTGCCAAAACCTCCAAACTCAATATCAGCAAACTTAAAATCCGCATTCCCATTGATGCCTATAAATCCCCAATGTCCACGCTCCTTAACGGTACCGGTGAACTTGATTCGACTATCTTCCCGTCCGTTTGCGGTAAGTGACCCAGTAACGATCATTTGTGTTCCACTATTGAACTGTATTTCCACACCATGAAGAATATTTAAATTCCCATCCGCTACACGAATCCCATAAGACGCATAAGGAACTCCCAAATCCTTTAGCTCCATATCCGAATCAATCGTCACATTAGGAAGTTCGATTATGTCGTTATCGTTTCCACTAAAGTCATTACGCTGGGTAACTCCGCTCAAGCCAGTAAGGTGAACATTTAACGGCATACCACACCCGGAAATTACTGAGCCATCGAGTCGATTTATTGTTCCAAACTCTGTTTCTGCCCGCACCCCTGCGCCCAGACAATTCCTGATTACACTACTGGATATATCAACACGAGATAGCGGCCCCATGCCCGAAGATACTGTAACTGCTGCACTGGTTTCACCACCACCCGCATACTCAACAACCGTGTTGACCAGCGTATTCCTGGAGCTGTTCGACTCATTAAAATCTATGCCACTCCAGTAACCCGGGGTTGGATCCTGACCTGTTAACACAACCGGGGCTGCTTTCGTACCTTCAGAGCTAAATGAGCCACCTGTATTAACGACAACACCTGTACCAGGTGCGAATTTCATCACCGCTCCCTGATCGAGACTAAGACTGCCACCATCATTAATAATGATTGTCTGTGCTACTAAATAACAACCTTCGTTAACTTGCATTGCACTACTCACTGAAAACGCTGTCCAAATTTCAGAACAAAGCATCGACTCCACTGCTGGTATGCTCAAGCCGGCATTGGTCGGTACGGTCGGGATAGGCAAATTCTCGGAACTAACGACCTCTTCGCCATCGGCTGTTGCGCAAACTTCCACACTTCTATCAGAAGAATTACCGCTGGCATCGAATGCTGCAATCTCATAGCAGTAGTTCACACCGCTGGCAACACTAACATCGGTGAATATGGTTCCAGTTACTGAGGCTAGGAATTCAACAGGGTTATTGTCACGACCACGATAAACTTCGAAGCGCACTACATCAGCTATCTGTGATTGCACCTGCCAGGTTAAATCCATTCGACCTACAGATGAAAACGCCGCCAATTGAACTGGCTGTGCAGGCGGCGTATTGTCCGGCCCTGCAGGCGCGTCAAGAGTGGCTGGCAAAGAAGAAGCAGAGGTATTTTCGCTGGAATCCACGGCAACAACCTCATAAGTGTATTGACGACCAGGTTCAAGGTCTGTATCCCGCAGCACCGGGTATGGTGTTATCGCGATTCGCGCACCGTCTCTGAACACCTCGTAGCCGACAACTCCGATATTGTCGTTAGATGGGTCCCAAACAACAACGACTTCATTTACAACGCCGTTTTCGGAATTAGCCAATGCGCGCACGTTCTCAGGAATTGATGGGACATCAATATCAGGCTCATCGGCGAGCTCATACAGCGCTATACCCGTGTCCAGTGTGGTCTGTATTTCTTTGACTGGCTCTGTAATAACAAAAGAGATCCTTTCATCCTTTATGAATATCGGATTTTTGCGAAGGAAGTTATGAATGCCATCGGTGTCCATACTCGAATCGTAGTCACCCACTAATAACTGATTACCAGTCAGGTCATAGTCTTCAAGAACAAGTGCAATCAGATCAAAAAACTTATTAGCGGTGCTTTGGAATTGAACTCGTGTAGGTAACTCGGTTGTGATTGACGCCTGTTCAAATTCAATATCGAGATTCCCATTGTTACCACTAAACCAATTTTGGAGAATGACGTTGGTATAGCTATTGACATTGGTACGTTCATTTCCAAACGCAATGCCATACCGATATTCACTGTTACCCAAGTCGGCGCGCAATAGATAAGGAGGTGCACCTTTAACGGACGGTGCTTTGTATCGCCCAGTATCATCTATAACGGCGCCACTGATTTCACCTGTGCTGGATTTTATCTGTAGAGAATTACTGGCGAAAGCACGAACGTCTGTCACTGTGCCTTGCAGGATTAGCCCAGTGCCGATGACACCGCCCTCACTCTCATCATCCGGATCTGGATCACCACCCTGGTATGAACAAGCTACCAGCAAAGTGGCAAATAGTCCAAAGGCCAGCAGAAATTTCAGCTTTCTTATTGCTTCATGCATGTTCTTCACTCGTCATCTTGACACTTTTAACCTGCTTAGCGCCTTCGAAATAGTAAATGCCCAATCCCACACGTTTTCCAGATCTACGAAGCTCAGGGTCAGACTGAGCTCTTTCAGAGAAAAGAAATTTATTCAGAGTGTCGAACAAGGCTATTGCTTTCTCGCTGCTAACGTCGTGAAATTTCTTAGCCAGCGATTCTTCGATGCCACTATAAACCAATTGCCGCTGAAAACGAATATCACTATTGGATGGGTCTATATTATGGACCGCTGTGCCAAAGAGGTCGGACACACAAACCGACATCACTCTAATCGTCTCTAACTCATCATGGACAGGTATGTAGCCATTACGTACAAGACTAACTGTACCGTCACTTGATAGTGATGTAATTCCGTTTTTACTGAGATCGGTCAATACAGCAGCATAAGATTCATCCTGGCTGTATTTATTAACCAGACTTTCAAACGAGCCATCCATGCCCTTCATGCAAAGCGCTCTAGGCTTGCCATTCTCATCCAGAAATCTTTTGTCGGACATCCAACCTTGTACAACCCGCATTGCCAGATTCGTCGGAGCAGTTTCATCAGCGTCATCTTCAAGGATGTTAGCCCGAAGTCGAACCACTTCTTTGCGACTTAGCCCCGTCAGCAAGGCAGCACGGGAGTACGTCATCTTTTGATTTGGAAGCTTGAAGGCGTCATAGGCAACCTCCACATAGGTTCTCCTAACCAATTCGGTTAAGTCCGAGTGAGTGAATTCATGGCGCATTAAAACTTTGATTAATGGCCGAAGAACCGATGCCGCCATCCGTGTGAGAGCTGTTCTGTGTTTTATTTCCATGGGGTGGGATAATTATCCCGCACCATAAATTTGTCAACAGTTATTTTCTGATCATTGCAATAAATATCCACACATAGCTCGTATCACGCTGTATTAATTGAATTTATTTAGAACGAAATAATTTCGAAATTTTTTTTTCAGAACACCGAAATGTCGTTGTATTTAGGCGCTCGCGTTAAACGCGCTACTTTAAATTTAATTAATAAGTTATAGATTTCCGTTAGTGTCTATGGCTTAGGGTCCAGGAAAAACACGATGAAATGGGATTCTGATATTGAAAAATGCAGTAATTGAACCCGTCAGATTAAATCTAAAAGTTACGCACACACCTCAACTCAAGAAGCCAGATTAACTCTGCTCGCATATTGATCCGGGAAATCCACATGGACAAAATGTATTAATATTGTTCTCTTGCAAACTAAAAAATAAGTCGATGAACCAACCAAGCCACTATGCCCAACAACTCCGTCAAGCACGCCTTGCCGGTACGTTCTGCGATCCAATAACAGAGCCACTATCCGTAATCCAAGCATATGAAATTCAAAACGCGTGCACACAAGCTGCACCCGCGGGTGAAAGTGTCGTGGGTTACAAAATAGGTGCAACCGCCGAAGAAACACTCGGAATGCTGGGACTAGAACAACCATTCTTCGGGCCACTGTATAGCAGCGCGTTCAACACAAACAATGGTTTGAAAGAACGCCTTAAATTGCCTTTGTTCACACAGCATAATTCACGTGTTGAAGCTGAGTTCGTTGTCTGTATGAAAAACGACTTTGCGCGCGGAGATCGCGAAGCCGATATCGCCATCTCGAATATCCACGAACACATTGACTGGGTAGCTCCGGGCTTGGAAATAGTTGCATCCCGATTCAGCGAGGTTCCCGAAAAACCGGGGTGTCTTGCAATAGCCGACTTTGGCGCAAACCAGCATATGGTCGTGGGTCAGCCCTTTAATGACTGGCGCGAACTGAACTTGACCTCACACCCGGTAACACTAGAGATTGATAACCAACCCGACGTTAACGGACACAGCGGTATGTCGATTTACGGGAATCCATTGGAATTTGTTTGCTGGCTGTTGAATCAACCCGCCATGCATACACAAGGCTTGCGGGCTGGCCAACTGGTTAGCTGCGGAACCTGCACAGGCGCACCGTTTATTGGTGTTGGCGATAAAATCACTGCAGACTATGGCGAACTGGGTCGTTTGGCTATAGAGATAGTGGCAAAAACCGCTGCGTAAAAGGTACAACCAAAACTACACTAATTCTGCATGCGGTTTAAATCCAAGAGGCAGCTTTGCCATGCCGCTGAAGCACTTTCAAATTAGGCGACTCAGTAGCCACTTTGCGAGGCAATATAGAGCACCTGTGCCTGGTCAGCGTTGCCAAAACAAGCAATTTCCTATAAATTCCTAATTACAAGCTTCGGGGCGGGGTGCAATTCCCCACCGACGGTAGGGTGTGCTGGCGCATACCAAGCCCGTGAGCTGTACACCGGTTTTCCGGTAATGCAGCTGATCTGGTCAAAATCCAGAGCCGACGGTCATAGTCCGGATGGGAGAAGTTTGGAACAGGAATACAATCTAACCGCGCCTGATGTAGTTTATGCGCGCTTGTTGATGTCGTTTTGACCTCACAACGATCTTTAGCTAGAAAAGCTATAAACAAGATCGGGCTGAGATCAATATGTGTTCGACGCAACACATCCCTGTGTCATACCGCCCCGTTATAACTTATGGGTCAGGTGAATGCCGACACACGAAACATTTATGCGCCGAGCCATTGAGCTGGCAGAACGAGCTAGGGGCAATACCAGCCCTAACCCGCTCGTGGGCGCTGTTATTGTGCGCAACGATACTATCGTTGCCGAAGGCTGGCACAAACAATCAGGATTTGCTCATGGTGAAGTCGATGCGATCAATGATGCGGCTAAAAAGCTGCAACCAACTAAAGGCGCCACACTGTATGTGTCATTGGAACCCTGCTCCCATCATGGCAAAACACCTCCGTGTACCGATGCGATAATCAAAGCTGGTTTCAGCCATGTCGTGTTCGCAACATCAGATACGAATACACAGGCCAGAGGCGGTGCACAGGTTTTGGTCACTGCAGGCGTTGAGGTTACCTCCGGTGTTTGCGAAGATCTGGCCAGGCACACCAACCGTTTTTTCTTCCACTTCCATCAGCACAAAACACCTTTTGTTATCGCCAAGTTTGCCTGCAGTCTCGATGGACGCACTGCCACGCGTACAGGCAATAGCCAATGGATTACCGGACCTGCCGCCAGACAACGCGGGCATGTGGCTCGCCAGGCTGTGGACGCGATTGTTATCGGCGCACAAACTGCCATTAACGATCAACCTCAATTGACGGTTCGCAATCCAGATGCCTATGAGCATACGCAAGTGGCCCATCCACTTCGAATTGTTCTCGATAGCAGAGGTCGTGTACCAGTGGACAACGCTGTTTTTGATTCATCATTGCCAATGAGCACACTGGTGGTTACAACCAACGCAATGCCAGAAAATCACGCAAGCCACCTACAAGAGCTTGGAGTAGAAGTGCTAAGACTGCCCTGCTCTGCCGACACAAAACAACCAGACGTAAACGAGCTGTTAAAAGAGCTTGGTAACCGCAATATTCAAAGCCTGCTTGTTGAGGGTGGCCATAGCGTACACGGTAGTTTTTTCGACCTTGCGGCCGTTAATGAAGTGTGGGCATTTCTGGCACCGATGCTGATAGGCGGAACCAATGCTATGCCATGTATCGGCGGACTTGGAATCGATGAACTAAACAAGGCAGCCATGCTACGAGACATAAGCGTTGAAAGTTTGGATACCGACCTGTTGATTCAGGGTCGCGTTGAATATGAAGAATGCAACCCATTAAACCAAAGCGAGGCCAGCTAAACGATGTTCACTGGAATAGTTGAAGAGCTCGGTCAAGTGCTCGAATGCAGCCCCACAGACACAGGGTTCGACCTTGTCGTTGGTTGCAACACAGTACTTGGCGATACGCAATTAGGCGACAGCATTGCTGTGAATGGTGTTTGTTTAACTGTCACTAAAATAACTGATGCAAGCTTTACCGTGGGCTTGGCCCCTGAAACTCGCAGCCGAACCAACCTGGACACACTAAAGCCAGGAACGCCACTCAATCTGGAACGCTCCGTAACACCATCAACGAGAATGGGCGGTCATTTTGTGCAAGGACATGTTGATGCAACAGGTGTCATTAAAAGTTTTAACAAAGACAAGGATGCTTTGTGGGTTGCCCTTGAGGTACCAGACGAACTGATGCGTTATGTCGTTACTAAAGGCTACATTACGCTGGATGGCACCAGTTTGACCGTGGTTGAAACGGGTGAAAACTGGTTTAACGTCACACTGGTTGCTTACACACAACAGCACATTGTCATGCCCACCAAGTCTATTGGGGACAAGGTCAACATTGAAGTTGACGTACTCGGTAAATACGTTGAAAAACTGATTGAACACAGAACAACCACAGCACCGAACATCACATCCGAATTTTTACATGAGAATGGTTATGAGTGAAATAGTCATAGCATCAGTAGAAGATGCCATTGCCGCCATTAAAAACGGTGAGTTTGTCATTGTCGTTGATGATGAAGATCGTGAAAATGAAGGCGATTTGGTCATAGCGGCAGACTATTGCACAGCTGACAAGATCAACTTTATGGTAACCCATGGGCGCGGTCTTGTTTGTTTGGCCATGCAAGATCGTCTCTTGGACCGATTACAGATTCCGATGATGGTGCCGCAAGATCAAAATACCAGTGGTTTTGGAACAGGCTTTACTATTTCTATTGAAGCCAAGAAAAATGTAACCACGGGTATTTCTGCACCTGATCGGGCACAGACAATTAAAACACTAATCGATCCCGCAACTCAACCTGCCGACATCGCGTCCCCCGGTCACATCTTTCCACTACGCGCTTGCGAAGGTGGGGTACTGGAGCGACGCGGCCAGACCGAAGCGAGTGTTGACCTGGCTAAACTAGCAGGGCTAACACCAGCTGGCGTGATCTGTGAAGTGATGGATACCAGCGGGGAAATGATGCGCCTGGAGCAGTTATGTGCTTTCGGTAAAAAACACCACATGTTGGTAACAACGGTTGATGCCATAGCAGAGTATCGACGCAACACTGAAAATTGCGAAATCAAATTGGTTGAGAAAGCCGACCAAAACACCATTAAACTAATTGGTAAAAGCCAACTTCCCACAGAACATGGCATTTTTAATATTAGCGTGTTTCGCGATCCGCAAGGTCAGGAACACAGCCTTTTGTGTATGGGAGATATGACTAACACAACACCAATGGTCCGATTACATTCCGAGTGCTTAACCGGCGACGCCTTTGGTTCAATGCGTTGTGATTGTGGCGAGCAGCTTAAATCCGCTTTGCAACGTATTGCCGAACACGGTTGCGGTGCGCTGGTCTATCTACGACAGGAAGGACGTGGTATTGGTTTGGGTAACAAAATACGCGCCTATGAGTTACAAGATGATGGAATGGATACAGTGGATGCCAATCATCAACTGGGATTCCCGGCAGATGCTCGCGTTTATGATACGGCCGCCCTTATGCTAAAAAGCATTGGTGCTACTCACATTCGTTTAATGACAAACAACCCAGACAAGGTAGAAGGCCTTAAATCACTTGGCATCAATGTTGTTGAACAACTTCCACATCAAGTACAAATGCACGAACACAACGCAAACTATTTGCAGACCAAAGCCGATCGCATGGGACACAATCTTAACTAGCACACATAATAAAGAGACCAACTTACATGGCAATAACTCTCGAAGGCAACCTGATTGGCACAGGTTTAAAGATCGGTATAGTCGCTACCCGCTGGAACGATTTTATGGGAAAGCAAATGTTAGCCGGTGCCAAAGATGCATTAATACGCCACGATGTTGCAGACGACAACATCACGGTTGCTGTAGTACCAGGTTGCTATGAAATTCCACTGGCAGTGAAAAAGATGGCAGAGAGTGGTAAATACGATGCTGTAGTTTGTCTGGGTGTTCTTATCCGTGGCGGCACCATTCATTTCGACATTATTGCATCAGAAGCGAGTAAAGGCATCAGTAGCGCTGCAACGCTAAGCGGTGTGCCGTGTTCATTTGGTATCATTACTACTGAAACGATAGAACAGGCCATAGAACGATCTGGTAGTAAAGCTGGTAACAAGGGTGAAGAAGCCGCTTTGGCTGCTATAGAAATGGCGAACTTACTCAAGCAGTTGTAACTACTGACAACGCCCTCAAATTGGGTAGTGCACGTTTTCTTTCACTCATTTTTGAGGCGTCGGCCTCTGGTTGATAAGATTTAGTTTCAAAGCTAAATCACACAACCAAGAGACTGCTACTACCACGATGAATATTAATCCTTGTGCATCGCGGACATCTTATCGTCCGCGGCCTAAGAAAAAACCGTCGGTAATCAGGTGGGTAAACGAGTTTCGTTCCTGACAATCTGAAGAAATTTCTTACGCAAGTTTTTATCTGACTATGTGGTCTTAAGTTTATACCGGGAACCGATAAGATCAAATTATCGATTCCCGGTTTATCCTGAGACAGCGGCTACGGTTTCCGCTCAATTGACGACCGTCGACGCAGACCCAACGCAATTAGAGCCAATGCCCCTAGCATCGGTAACAACGGATCCCGCGCAGAGCCACTGCTCAGCACGCTACAACCACTGCCGGCCAAACCCGTGTGTATCTGGCCGGTCGGATTGGCTGGAGCAGGCGCTTCATTTGCCTCGAACACATCCGGGATGTTATCGCCATCAGTATCAGGCAAGTCACCTGTTCCAACCGCATTACCCGCTACGGTGAACGGCAGGAAGCCGTTACCCAGGAAGTCGTCATCGAACAGATCAACAATGCCATCGCCATCGGTGTCGGCCAGTGCGACAAAATCCGCATCGGCAAAATCATCGATGCCATCGCCATCTGCATCATTACCGCCCGTGATATCGACATCCACCGCGTCAACTATGCCATCACCATCACTGTCGGTCCACGCATCCACAAGGCCATCACCGTTCAGGTCATCACCACCAATTTCGGCAAGGTCATTTACCCCATCGCCGTCACTATCAAGATCAAGATGGTTCGGCGCACCGTTACCGTCAATATCCTGAATAGTGTTACCGACTACGTTGTCAGCAAGACCATCACCATTGGCATCAATGAAGTTGTCAATGTAGCCATCACCATCGGCATCATAGACATCGCCAGATGATTCAAACACATCGGACAGACCATCGTTGTCAGAATCCAGATCAAGGTGATCAGGATAACCGTCGCCGTCAGTATCAACAGGTGCGCTTGTATTTTGCGCCGCATTGTCATCGAGGCCGTTACCGTCGCTGTCGGTGAAACCATCGACCATACCGTCTCCGTCAACATCGCTACCACCGGTTTCAAACACATCGGTCAGACCGTCGTTATCAGAATCCAGGTCGAGCATGTCCGGAACACCATCACCGTCAGAATCAATCGGATTCGCAGGGTCACTGCCCGCTTCTACTGAATCTGGGATTCCATCGTTATCCGAATCAGCATCGAGATAGTCCGGGATACCATCACCATCGCTGTCGTTGATACCTTCTACCGAATCCAGAATACCATCACCGTCACTGTCAGCAGGTGCAACAGGTCCTGATGGGCCTGGCGGTTGCTGATAATCCGGGATACCATCGCCGTCACTGTCGACCGGGTTGGCTGGGTCACCGACTTCAACAGAATCAGGTATACCGTCGTTGTCTGAATCCTGTTCCTGATAATCAGGAATGCCATCGCCATCCGAATCCAGCGGATTCGCAGGGTCAGCTCCGGCTTCTACATCATCATTGATGCCGTCACCATCGGAATCGAGATCCTGGAAGTCAGGAATTCCATCACCGTCGGTGTCAATAGGATTAGCTGGATCAGCACCTGCCTCCTGGGAATCTGGGATACCGTCGCCGTCACTATCCTGGTCTAGATAGTCTGGTATGCCGTCACCATCAGTGTCAGTGACACCTTCAAGGTTGTCCGGAATACCGTCGTTATCCGAGTCCAGATCAAGATAATCTGGTACGCCATCACCATCGGTATCAGTGCCACCTTCCAGGTTGTCAGGAATACCGTCTCCATCTGAATCCTGGTCGAGGAAATCAGGCGTACCATCACCATCACTGTCCAAAGGATTGGCAGGATCACTGCCCGCTTCATCACTGTCAGGGATGCCATCACCATCACTATCTTGGTCGAGATAATCTGGGATACCGTCGCCGTCGGTGTCTCCAGTACCTTCAAGGCCATCCGGAATACCATCGTTATCCGAATCGGTTTCGAGGAAATCCACAATGCCGTCGCCGTCACTGTCGGTATTACCTTCAACCGAGTCATCAATACCATCACCATCAGCGTCCTGATCGAGGAAATCTGGCGTGCCATCACCATCCGTATCGACTGGCGTACCTGGATTAGCACCAGCTTCGACGCTGTCAGGAATGCCATCACCATCACTGTCTGAATCCAGATAGTCAGGTATTCCATCTCCGTCAGTATCGCCAGTACCTTCTAAACCATCAGGTATTCCATCGTTATCCGAATCAGCCTCAAGAAAATCCGGGGTGCCATCACCATCGGAATCGACGTTACCCTCAACCGAGTCATCGATGCCATCACCATCGGCATCCTGATCAAGAAAGTCTGGTGTACCGTCACCGTCGGTATCGGCTGGCGTACCTGGATTAGCACCAGCTTCGACGCTGTCAGGAATGCCATCACCATC